>NZ_JAYKTT020000001.1:0-527950 GCF_038404745.2 Chlorogloeopsis sp. ULAP02
AAATAATTTACATTAGATTCTTACTTGTAGATTAAGACAAGGAAAATCAAAAAATAGTATGTTCTCAATAGAATAACATTAACATCCTGATAGAGTCTCTAGACTGCAAATTGGCTAGAGACTTTTCTAAATTTAGACTCTCACGGGCAAATAGCCCACAACGCTCTTGATGAAAATTTGGTTCTTCCTACACCCTTACACCCATTTTCAAGACAGAGGAATCCAAGTCTCATAAGTAGATTGGCATGACGCAAATTTATTTCACACATGAAATCAGCAATGCCAATCAAGTAGTGTACTCAGCGTTAATCTTCACGTAGTCATAACTCAAGTCACAACCCCAAGCTTTGCCTGAACCATGACCATTACCAATATTAACGGAGATGATGACTGGATTGTCTACGCGTTGAGTTCTAACTGTGCTGCGATCCACCGATAAATCATTGCTCATATTTGTTGCGATCGCGTCTTTTGGCAAAGAAGAATCTGCTGCTGCTTGTTTTAAATATTCATTTGCTGCCTTGCGATCAAAAGACAAGGGTTGCCCATTCTCCATCATCAAGATATTGCCTAATTGAATTCTCAAATTTTCTTGCTCAAATGGCACACCTGCACGTCCAGCAGCAGCAGCGATACGTCCCCAGTTAGGATCGCGTCCAAAGATTGCAGATTTCACTAAGGAAGAACCTGCAATGGTTTTGGCAATTTGACGTGCTGCTTGTTCATCGTGAGCACCTGTAACTTGCACTTCAATCAGGCAGGTTGCACCTTCGCCATCACGAGCGATCGCTTTTGCTAAATGCTGGCAAACTGCTGTCAACATCGCTTCCAATTTTTCGGCTTCGTGTCCCATTTCTATAATTGCAGGAGTGCGAGATTGTCCGTTAGCAAGGGCAATTAAGCTATCGTTGGTACTTGTATCGCCATCAACGGTAATCGAGTTGAAGCTTCGATCGGCAGCCCGACTTAACATTTCTTGCCAAAGGTGGGGTGAAACCGCAGCATCACAGGTGACAAAAGCCAGCATCGTTGCCATATTCGGATGAATCATCCCCGAACCCTTGGCGATACCTCCCATCCGCACTGGGCGATCGCCTATTGTTGTCTCTAAGGCAATAGATTTTGTGACTAAATCTGTAGTGATAATTGCGCTTGCGGCGGCATCGGAACCAGTTTCTGAGAGTGATGCTACTAGTTGGGGAATTCCTGCTTTGAGCTTATCCATTGGCATTCGCTGCCCAATTACTCCTGTCGAAGCAAGTAGCACAGATTCACTAGGAATGTTTAATGCTTGGGCTACTGCCATAGCTGATTCTAAGGCATCTAACCAGCCTTGGCTGCCTGTTGCCGCGTTTGCTTGTCCGGCATTGCAAAGGATGGCACGAGCACCATGTTTAGCTTGCAAGCGTTGGCGACAATAATCTACACACGCTGCTCTCACGTGACTGGTGGTGAATACTCCGGCTGCGATCGCTTCTACATCGGATAGTATGAGTGCTAAATCTGGTAGCCCTGAAGGCTTCAATCCAGCTTTAATTCCACTTGCCCGATAACCTCTAGGCGCTGTTACACCACCAGTAATTTCCTGCCAATCTGCCATTACTCTAACCCCACAGCTATTGCTCGGCTGACTGGCGATTATATCAAGTATTAGTGCTGACTCTAAAATTGCTGAATTAAAAATCTATACTTTCGCTTACTTGCCCATATATAAAGGTAATGAATTACGTGCTAAAGAAGACAAAAAGACACGGGGATAAGGAGAGCAATAGACAACCAACCCCTAACTACTAACCACTAACTACTAACTACCTTAAATAGTTCACTTTAATTTGCACCGATCTACTTATGTTATGACTCTATTACTAAAAAGAAAAAAGAGAGCCACTTGGGCAGCTCTCCAGATCATCAGGGTGCATCTACGTAGCACATTATATCATTTTAGGGATGTGGGGCAATACCCCTTGCTTGGTTTTTTCTAAAAGTATTATTAAAGAATATCCGTAAAATCACGATGAGGAGTAATCGCAATTTGATTGTAACTTTAATTTCTAAAATATACCTAATTAATAATACTAGTAGCAATTAATTACGGAAAAAACAGAGTTTTGAAAAAGACTCTCAATTATTAAGGTGTGGTCAATTACCAAATTATACTCATTTATGAGTAATGGGCAAGACTCTCTATGAATTAAGTATTCACAACATCACAATCAAAACGCAGAATAGTTTATTCTGCGTTCTGTCTTCTTCTAGCTTTTCACTTGGGTTTAGATAGATTTTTCTCAAGCGCTTCTGCACATTAGCAGTACTAGCTATTGAGCTTTTGATCTACGAGTTCATTCGTCAGCTTCGGATCGGCACGTCCACCTGTCTTTTTCAAAACCTGTCCGACAAAAAAGCCTTTGACATTGGTTTTGCCACTGCGATACTTTTCTACTTCTTTGGGATTTGCGGCTATAACTTCATCAACAATAGGTTCAAGTACGCTCGGATCGGAAATTGGTTCTTCGCCTTTAAATAATTCGTCAGGAGAAGTTCCTGCCAATAAATCCGCCAACTTCTGTTTCGCTTTAGCGTTAGTAATTTTACCCTTTTCAATTCGCACTATTACATCAGCGAGATTAGCAGGAATCAAAGCAAGCTCGGTGATGTTGAGTTTATTTTTGTTGAGGTAGGCAGCAATATCCTGAGTAATCCAGTTAGCAGCGGCTTTGGGGTTAGCGCCCTTGGCAATTGTAGCTTCAAAATATTCGGCAGTAGCTCGTTCCTCTGTCAACACTCGCGCATCATAGGCAGAAAGCCCTAGTTCGCTTTCATAGCGATGGCGCTTGGAGGCTGGCAGTTCTGGTAATTGAGCGCGCCACTCTTCTAGCTGTACATCTGACACCTCAATTGGTGCTAAATCTGGCTCTGGGAAGTAGCGGTAATCGCTAGAACCTTCCTTGCTGCGCATACTAATTGTGCGTTGTGAACCTTCTTCCCACAGACGAGTCTCTTGAACAATGCGTTCACCAGCTTCTACGGCTGCAATTTGACGCTCTATTTCGTATTCAATCGCCTTTTGAATGGCGTTGAAAGAGTTCATATTTTTAATTTCTACCTTCGTGCCGAACTCCTTTTGTCCAACAGGGCGCACAGAAATATTGACATCACAACGCAGGGAACCCTCTTGCATATTCCCATCACTGACACCGAGATAACGCATGATCCGGCGTAATTCTTGAACGTATTCAGCTGCTTCTTGCCCAGAGCGTAAATCTGGTTCCGAAACAATTTCCACTAACGGCACACCAGCTCGATTGTAGTCTACCAAAGAATAGGCAGAACCTGAGAGGCGATCGCTACCTGCGTGTACCAGCTTGCCTGCATCTTCCTCCATGTGCAGACGAGTGATGCCAATTTTTTTGCGAATCGGATTACCATCTTTATCGACTAACTCAATTTCCAAGAAGCCATGTTCGGCTATGGGCAAATCGTACTGAGAAATTTGGTAATTTTTAGGAAGATCGGGATAAAAATACTGCTTGCGATCAAACTTGCTATATTTGGCGATTTGACAATTCAGGGCTAAACCTGCTTTCACGGCATATTCTAAAACCTTTTCGTTCAGTACAGGCAACACCCCAGGCAAACCCATACACACTGGATCGATGTTAGTATTGGGTTCAGCCCCGAACTCTGTAGAGCTAGTAGAGAAAATTTTAGTTTTAGTACTCAGCTGACAATGGGTTTCTAAACCAATAATCGCTTCGTACTCAGTTTTTACGGTCGTAGCAGAAGTCATAAAATCACAAGTTTTAACTAATCCTCGATTAGGCTACTATTGTAGACTGCGATGGACTTTGGCTGAATACGGTTATTTGGGTGCTTATATAAAAGGTAGTAGAAGAGCTAGTGCTAGTGCATCCTTAAGACAATATCATCCCTGAGGAAGTTGCGTACAAAAGCAGTATCTAATATTATTCGTGATAATTATTTGCTGAGTCTTTGCCTATAAGAATTTGATACCGTCCACTCTAGGAACAGTAACTGTTTCCCTGCTCTCAACTTCTTTGATGTTGCCAATTTCAGTTCAAGCCCAAATGAACGAACAAGAGTTTTTAGCAGGGCGTGCTAGAGAAGCTTGTCAAAATCAAGCGAAAAAGCAAGGATTATGAGGTAATCAAACTATTGTCTACTCAACCAACAGGAGCAGGCTTTCAGGTGACAATGGCAGTTCGTCGAAAAGACAAATTTTACAATGTCAATTGCGCCTATAATAGCTCTTCACAAATTGCTCAAATTTATAATGCTCCAAGTAATAATGAAGGTATAAAGAAGGCTTGCCACAAAAAAGGAAACGAACAAGGACTTAGTGTTTATGGAATCAATGAACCGAGACAAACCGCAGACGGTTATAGTTTACGCATGACCGTCGGACGACAAGGAAAGACTTACGCTGTAAGTTGCTTGTATAATAATTCTGGATTGGTTACGATTCGCCGTTAAACTAAAATTTTTCCGACATTAGTGTTAGCCCTCACTTCACACATTTAACCTCTCATGTCTCTTCACTTTAATTTGTTATGATACATATTTTTACTTAATTTTTAAATATTTTTGTTACACAATCAAGCTATATATTGCAACGAAATTTACAGGCATGAAGTATAATTAGCTACTCAAATAGCTGATTAGCAGCATTGTCATGCCGAAAACCAAATCAAAATCGAAATCTCAAAAAAGTAAAAAAACAAAAAAGCAGCAGAGTCAGGAAACTCCTACCCTTAGCCTGAAAGAACGTTTAGCCCAGAAACGTAAATCTGCACAGGCACGTAAAGAATTTACCAGTCTCCTCACTACTGCCGTTGGTGGCAGTTTATTTCTTGGCTTTCTGATTTTTTTAGTAGCTGGAATTAAGGCAGCAATGCCAGTAGTGATGGGAATTATCGTGATGTCTTTTTCTTACAAATATCCCCGGCAAGCTCTGTTTGCTTTCATCATTTATGTACCGATAGGGGGAACAATCACTTACTACATCGGCAATAGTCCAATATTACAATTAGCTAAAGACTCCTTCTACATTCCCGCGCTAGTAAGTATTTGGCAGAGTTGCCGCAAAAAGGGACAGCCATTATTGATTCCCCAAAATATTCAAACTCCCCTATATATTTTATTAGGCTTATGTATGCTTACACTGCTGTTTGTAAATGGATCGCAGCAGTTCAATCCGCCTCCTCCTGGGCTATTTAAAAATGCGCCTAAAGAGTTTCCGATTGGGATGGGAATTCTGGGTTTAAAAGTATTTTTAGGTTATTTACCTTTAATTAGTTGTACTTACTATTTAATTCGTAATAAGCATGATTTTTTATTAATTTCACGCTTGCAGATAGTGCTGATACTTGTTTGCTGTATTCTAGGATTTATTCAATATCTGCTATTGCTAACTGGGATTTGTCAAGGTACTAGAGATGCTGTTGGAGCAGATTTATTTAGAGCCTCAATCGAAGCGCGGTGTTTTTTTGGTGGTTCACTCGTTTATAGCCCCAGCCAGGGAATGATTCGGTTACCAGGAACTTTTGTCGCTCCTTGGCAATGGGCGTGGTTCCTCATTTCTAGCACCTTTTTTACTTTTGCTACAGCCTTTAGTGATCCATCTATAATTTGGCGGATTGTTAGTTTAGGTTCAACAGTATTAGTATTTGTTAATGCGGTTATTTCCGGACAGAGAATAGCATTAGCTTTAGTACCTACTTGCTTTGTGCTATTGCTATTATTGACAGGGCAAATTCGGAATTTCAAACGATTTATTCCAATATTTGTAGGACTTGCCCTAATTTTGGGCATTGCGATTATCACTAATCCCACTGTTGTTCAAGAAAGAACTGATAGTTTTATTGCCCGCTGGAATGCTTCACCTCCTTACGACTTTATCCTCCAGCAATTTGAGGAAAATTGGAAAAATGTAGATGGAATTTTAGGAAGTGGTTTAGGACGTGCGACAAATTCTGCTCGTTCTATGGGTCAAACTAAATTAGTGGAAACTTACTATCCCAAGGTTCTTTATGAAGTCGGAATATTTGGCTTACTGGGATTTCTAGGTTTGGTAACTACCTTAACAGCCATTTGCTACCGCACATATCGTCCCATAAAAAACCGTAATTTCCGCAGTTACGGCTCTGCTATGTGGGTGTTTATACTTTTTATTAGTTACAACACTTACTACTACCCTCTCGATGTCGATCCGGTGGCTGTCTATTATTGGTTTGCTGCTGGAGTGCTTTTAAAGTTACCAGCCATAGACAAAATGGAAAGATTGCAAGAGAAGGAGGAGGCGGAGAAGGAGACACCCAGACACAAAGACACGGAGACGCGCAGAGTGGGGGAGGGGGAGACAAGGGGAGGACACTTCCGTGCGGGGGTTCTCCCCGTTGAGGAAAGTGTCCGTCGACAAGGGGAGTAATAAATCACTAACTACTGTACGGGCGGATTTTAATAGTAATCTCTCAAACAAAGATATATCTGCAAATAAAGCCGCCCGGAGGGCGTCTACGCCAGTCACCTGCACTCGTGTTACCCTCCCCGAAGTTCAGATCGGCAGAAGCCGCCGCTCCGACTTCTCTCCGCAGTGCTGGCTCACCACTAACTACTAACCACTAACTATTAATATGAATTTTCCTTTATTGTCGGTAATTATTCCGACTTATGGTCGTGAAGAAGCATTGCGAGATAGTCTTATAGATGTGTTGAAACAAGACTACCCAAATTTTGAAGTTTTAGTAGTAGATCAAACTCCAAAACATCAGCTAGAAATTGAAGTTTTTCTGCAAGAACAAACAACAGCAGGCAAAATAAAATGGTTCCGCCTCAATTGGGCAAGCTTGCCAGGAGCGCGTAATTATGCAGTGCGACGGGCAAAGGGTGAGATAATTTTATTTATTGACGATGATATTAAGTTAAATCAGGGATTTTTAGCAGCTCATGCCAAGAATTATTTAGACAAACCAGAGATAGGAGCGATCGCCGGACGAGTTTTTGACAGAATGAAGATGGCTGATGCTGCTCAGGGTAAAACGCAGTCAGATGTAATCTCTAATACTATAGAATATTTGCCTCCCCAGGCTATGGATCCTGGAATTGCTTGGTACTACATTGATTTTGTACATACTGTAAAACCCCAAGAAGTATTGACAGCAAGGGGTTGCAATATGTCGTTTCGCTGTGAAGTTTTTACTAAGTACGGGCTACGGTTTGATGAAAGATTTCGTGGCAGTGCAGTACGAGAAGAATCTGATTTTTGTTTGCGGCTGCGGCAAACCGGATATAAGATTTGGTACGAGCCACAGGCTTATTTGGTGCATTTAGGAGAAGAAACGGGGGGTTGCCATGATATTGATATGCGATCGCTCCAATATCAACTTACCTTCTACCACAATCATTTTTTAATGGGGTTGAAAAACCTTACTACTACCCAAGCCTTACGCCTCTATGCTCGTTTATTTGACTGTCATGTTCTCGGACGCCCCCCTTGCCACAAAAGCGGTTCTCCAATCAAAATCTTTATGCGCGCTATTTTCTACATTTTGGGCTTTCTCAAAGCTTTAAGTACTGTCATCCAGTCACCCTGGAATGATGGACAAATATATACTCGCATTGATAAACAAATTGAATCAGTTTAAACCAAACAGAAACAGATAAGATTCATATTTGATTTTTGAAAAACTCTTTACATCTCAAAGAGCCTTCTTTTCTGTCTTTGTGTACTTTGAGTCCTACCCTGCGGGAAGCCGCTTGCGCGTCTATGTGGTTCGTTTCAAAAAAAATTACAATCAATACTGATGAAAATATTAGTAGCAAGTCATACCTATATTGTAGATTTAAACTGTGAAAAATTACGCGCTTTATCTCAATTAGAACCTGACATTGAAATAACGGTTGTAGTCCCAAAACGCTGGCAACCAGGAGGCGTACAAAATAAAACTATTGAAACACAGTATAGAGATGAAGGAAAATTTCGGATTGTACCCATTTCTAATTTCAGCCAAAATCATCAGGGATTATTATCGTTCGGTTTTGAATTGATATCTTTAATGCGCCAGTTTCGCCCCCAAATTATTCAAGTCGAACAAGGTTCTAGAAGCCTTTCTTATGCTCAAATGATTACTCTGAACAAATTACTAGGGCTAAAAGCTAAAAATATATTTTTTACTTGGTGGAATCTTCCATACAAACTAAATTTTCCTATTGATTTACTAGAAAAATATAATCTACAAAATAGCCACGGTATTATTTCGGGTAACCAAGATGGCGCGGAAATATTAAGGCAAAGAGGTTTTCAAGGTTCAATCAAGATAATGCCACAATTGGGCGTTGATGAAAGTGTATTTAAACCTCAATTCCAACCAGAGTTAGCGAAAGACTTAGACATTCAAGTAGATGATTTTGTTGTAGGTTTTGTCGGACGATTTGTACAAGAAAAGGGATTATTAACACTTTTAGATGCTTTAGCACTTTTACCAGATAAACCTTGGAAATTACTACTGTTGGGGCGTGGCGCGTTGAAATCAGAATTAATCAACAAGGCTACGGAAAAAAAGATTAAAGACAAAATAGTTTTTAGAGAAAGTGTTCCCCACGATCAAGTTGCTCAATATCTCAATGTTATGAACACCTTGATATTACCATCAGAAACAACATACCAGTTTAAGACTATAAGTTCCGTTGGTTGGAAAGAACAATTTGGCCATGTTCTAATTGAGGCAATGGCTTGTCAAGTGCCTGTAATTGGATCTAATTCTGGTGAAATTCCCCATGTAATTGAGAATGCTGGTTTGGTATTTCCAGAAGGAGATGCTAAAGCGCTTGCAGATTGTATTGTTCAATTAATAGAAAAGCCTGATTTAGCCCAAAATTTAGGTGAAATGGGTTATCAAAAAGTCATGGCAGAATACACAAATAAAGCGTTGGCGAAACAGCAATTAGAGTTTTATCAAGAATTGGTTAATGGTTAGTAATTAAAAGGCAGCTATGCTGTAGACGCCTGTAAAGAGCTAATTTGTAATCCTAAATTTCGCGTCTCTATACCTAAATATTTTGAAAATTAGGGCTGAGGCGATCGCTGCTGTAGTTATAGGTTCCATAAATCACCTGAGTAAATAGCCAAACTTCATTTCGCCCTCGCGCAAGCGACCTAGCAACGAAGCCTGTGCTAATATGCTGAAAAAGGGTGTTGCTGAACGACCAAGGTAGCTGGCTTTTCCTCGCCGATCACCCCAGTTTACCTTCAAGTCCTATTGTTCGAGGAATGTAGTTTATTTGCTAATTGGGTGTTTTTTTCGCAACTCCTGAATTATCCGACGGGAAACCCGGAAGTTCGTTTGTTGCAATTGTGCGATGGTTTCAGCAAGGTTGATCAAACCTTGACTTGCGGCATCATCCAAAATTCCAAGAGTGCCGATTATAGCAATACCACGCTCTTGTGCAATTCGTCGTCCAAAGTTCATCGATAATCAGCAGATCCGCTGGTAGGGTTTGAGCCAGGGTAATAGCTGCCTGTTCTCCAGGATCAAGAGTGTTGAGGGTTGTGCGATCGCGCTCCAAATCAATCTCATCGTAGTTCGATTGCCGAGTCACCTCATAATGCGGCCCAACGTTGCCCATCACCCGCCGCAGACAGCCTTAAACTCAAACAGATAACCTCTCGACGGTCGGGTGCATGGGCGTTGTTATGCAGCGCCGCTACAAGAGCTAGATCTGTCAAAAGCCTAACTTATTCTTACTTTGGCTGCTACGATCTAGGCAGAAGATTTAAGAGTTGGAGGGAGAAGCATGAGTTTGGTGATTTCAGACGACTTAGTAAGAGCTAGTGGCTTTTCAGAGAACGAGCTATTTCTAGAAATTGTGCTTATGCTGTTTCGCCAAGACAAAATTAGCTTGGGGAAAGCTAGTGAATTGATGGGGATGCATCGGATGCAGTTTCAGAAACTGCTGGCTGATCGAGGTATTTGCGTTCACTATGATGTTGCTGAGTTTCAGGAAGATCTCAAGACTCTACAGGAAACGGACTAGCAGTGATCATCGTAAGTAACACCTCACCAATTTCAAATTTGGCAAAGGTTGGGCAACTAAGCCTAATGCAACAAATCTATGGAAGGGTTTTGATTCCATGTGCAGTACATGAGGAATTATTGGACGAAAGGGCTGGTGAAACTGTGATTACAGTAGTTCAATCAGCAACTTGGATGGAAATTCAGTCAGTACAGAATCGAAAATTGGTTGATGAGTTAAGAACTCGCGTTAATATTGGAGAGGCTGAGGCGATCGCACTTGCTGTCGAAGTAGAAGCAAACCGATTGCTAATTGATGAGCGGCTAGGAAGACAAGCCGCGACAGATTTGGGTTTAAAAATCACTGGAGTACTAGGAATTCTTTTATTAGCAAAACACCACAAACTAATTACAGAAATTAAACCTATAATGAGTAGCTTAGTAACTCAAGCAAATTTCCGAATTAGTAGCCAATTATATGCAGATGTCTTAGGTGCGGCGGGCGAAAAAGTTTGATATGCAAGACTTTTATCTGACAAGTTGAAGAACAAATTATCTTGCAAGAGCAAGTCTTCTACCGATTAAAGCAATTAGTGATGAGGCTGACCCTGAACCTGCCAGTATCGCAAGTTCAACTTCTGGAAATCCAAATATCAAGAATGCAATAACAATGATTGCGACAGTTACTATTCCTAGGGTTTCTAACGGATTTTCTTTAATTGCGTTTTTAATCTTATCTGCAAATTCGTTAATGCTAGAAATAATAGATCTCATTAAGTCAATTATTGCTTTTAAGAGTGCATATACTAACTCTAACGCTAAAATCAATCTCCACTTAGTTTTGATGCACAATTTATATAGTATTAATCCATTATCTAAACGCAAATCAAATGAAACCTCGACTGGGATTTTAGTTCCACCAGCACTTACTTCAGTTCTTCCGATTAATATATTGCTTGGAGGATTAAAAAGCTGTCCTCTTTTGTAAGGCAATGAATAATTGTTGTAATAGGATTCAATATTAGTAAGTTTTGAACGTCCTGCTGAACGACCGCTTGGCGAATCAGGTTTAATTTCATAATACTCTTTTAGGTTACTATTATCGATAACAATATCGGGTCTCTTGAGTGGAGTAGTCAACAGTTTATTGATAATAGCAGGTGATAAGCTGGGGTTCTTAATATGCAGAAAACCCACATAAGTTTTGTCAATGCTTCCCTCAAAAGAGTAGTCTTGATATAGATCGAAGGGTGCAACACCATACCTTTCTAAAAAAGGAGTTAGTTTATATGAAATAAAAGGTTCTGCTATTATTCCAAAACCTTTAGCTATATCTTCTCCAAAAAGTTCGAAAGGTGCAAAACATAACTTTGCTTCTTCTTGTAAATTGGGAGTATTTGAGAGCGAGAAGCTTGAAATAGCTTTATTGCTAAGAACAGCATCACTATTTTTCAATGCGTTAACGTTTAGCACATCACCCATAGCTGTCCTTTTGATTTAAAACTTATAGTTTTACAAGTTTAAGAGGGAACAGGATAAAACACTAAAAATTAGGCTTTTCAGCGTTTTTATCTAATTTCCAGTGTTGAAATTAATCATTTGCTCCATCATTTATAATGACAGGAGGTGGAAAAACCTGACTAAAAATTTCTGCTGCTTCTGCATCCTTTTCCTTAACAATTTTTTGTGCAAGTTTTTCGCGCTCTAGTTGAGCAACAGCCAGCCGATTAGCTATTTGTTTAGCTTCTACAGCTTCTTCTTGTAAACCCTTTGAATAGTTATCAAGTGCTTCAGCTTGCCCAAGCAACGCCTCAACAATTACGCCATCCGTTCGCATCGTATATTTATTGGCAGCAAGAATAATTCCAGGTACTTTAATTTCAATGCCTTCATCATCAGTATCACCTCTGTATGTAGAGACTATCTTTTTCAATCTTAAATATGAGAGTGGAGGCTGACCAGGTGGTGCTATCAATTGCTGCTCTTCAACAAGATTTTGAGGTTTATCTTCGTAATCAAAGACATTTTGTAGCTCACCAATGATGAGTTGGCGTATATTCTGACGCTTCTCATTGTCATCTACCATCACCTCATTAAGCAAAGAGTCTAATTCATATAAAGGAACTTCTCGTTTTGACTCGCCAAATCCATTGGAAAAGCCAATCCTTACATCAACGAGATGGAAGAGTGAAATGAATTCTTGATTCATTTGACGAAAAACGAAATTCAGAGTCCGGCTAACGTTAATATTCTCAATTTGTCGTTCAGTAGAAAGTTCTTCACCTGATACAGACTGAACTTCATAACTCGTGTTGACTTGAACGTCTCTTTTAGCTGACGCTCTTGATGAATTCTTCTGGGTAGCATTTGTCACTTTCTTGGTCAATTGCTCACGAGCGGAGTTTGAACTTCCTTTATAGCCTCCTCTTACTTTGAAATCACCTTTAGCAAGCAACACATTAAATCCGCCACTAGCCTCCGCATCTACATAGTACTCATCGCTTTCTGCTTCATTCCGTTTATCAGATTCTTCATTACGGATATCTTCTTCAAATGATTGGGCACTTTCCTCTGTAAATGAATCGAGAATGCTCGATGCATTTTTGAAGTCAGTAGTTGTTTTGGTGTATGTTTTGATGCTTATCTTTGTTTTTTCACCAGGAAGCAATGAAAAGGTTTTTAGTGTTCTCCCGGCTCCATAATCACCTAAGAACGAGGATAGTCTATAGATTTCAACCAAATACAATCTAGGACGAGCTTGTTCAGGTTCAGGAATGAAATTATAGTTGAAGTCACCATACATATTGCGGTATATGTTTAACCTTTCGCCTGATCTGATGCGTTGTGTAACTACCTCCGGATCAATTTTAGCGAGAATATTCCTTACAGGTGCTGCTAATCCAACCGATGTCAAAGTGGCATTAGATGAAGGTACAGGCGAATCAGAAGTTGCCAAAGCAGTAGCTGCAAAATTTTCAGAAACCCTACTGCTAGAGCTATCAGTCGCTTTAATAGCAAGCAGGTTAGTTCTAGTTATTACGTTAGGGAAAATTTTTGGTTGAAAGAAACCTGTCTCGAAGGCTTTGGATACCGCTGTTCCTAAAGCTTCATCACTAGGTAGTGTTCTTTTTTTCTTCCATTCCTCAATGTTGTAGTAAATGGACTTAAAGTACCCACTGCCATATAGAGTAGGGACGGAGCGCACCTTCAAACCTCACAATTTGCGTGTTTCTCTATCCCTCTCTCCAAACGAAGCGTGACGGTTTCCCGTCACTTCGCTTTCCGTCATTGCAACCTCCGGTGGTCGCCAAACGAAGACGTTTGAGCATGGCAGGTTCTACAGAGAAGTTGTAGGTTATCTTTTACATCAGTACCGCCAATTCGATGTGCTTTCATATGGTGCAAGTCGAGATTTTTAGTACATCCGCAAACACTACATTTGGCTCCTCGTTCTGCTTTTATCTCCTCTTTCAATTCGCGCCATTCATGATTATCTGCATTACCGAGCCAGACTGTATCAGGTATTGCTACTTCAGGATTAATGAATGTTGCCGATTCAAAACCTTCCAAATATGGATTAGGTAGGGAGCGCGACCGATACTTAGTTATCGGTTTATCACTCATACAATAGAGGTATAAGTAATCTTGCTCGTTCTTGATTCCCCAATTCTCCCTTTGTCCGTTTTGATGAATTTGACGCATTTTATACATCTTCATAATCCGGCGAGGTTTTAGGCGGTGTCGTTTCTGCAACCAAAGAAATAGGCGTTCATTGACCCAGAAATCCAGGTCTTTGGCTGTTTTCTTTGCATTACAGTGACAGTAGTAACCAATCCACCCTCTTAATACTGCGTTTAGAGCAGTAAACTTAAGCAGAGGGGAATCTCTAAACCGTTTTCGGTTGGTCATCTCCTTAACTTTCGCTTTCAGGCGCTTCTTGGCTTCTTGGGTAGGTGTAACCAGTACTTTTGGTTTATCATGAGCGCTGACGTAGCGTCGGACGTGGAAGCCTAAGAAATCAAACCCATTATTTACGTGGGTAACTCGTGTTTTCTCAAGGTTTAGTTCTAACTTTAATTCTTCTTTGAGAAAAGTTTGAAATTCTTGGCGTAAACGAAATGCTCTTGTTTTGTCACCGTTTGTTAACAGCAGCCAATCATCGGCATATCGTATCAAAGCACAGTTTCCCAAGCGTTGCGTTCGGCGTTTCTCTTTTTGTTTGCGGTTAAGGCTTCCGTATTTATTCCACCAATATATATCTAATTGATGTAAGTAAATATTCGCCAAAAGTGGAGAGCAAATTGCACCTTGAGGTGTACCAGAATCGGTACGATGAAACAACTCTCCTTGCATCATCCCCGCTTTCAGAAAACTTCCGATTAATTTAAGGAGACGCTTATCTGCAACTCTTTTCGCCACGAGTTTCAATAAAATATCGTGGTGAATGCTGTCAAACGAAACCGTTACTTAATACCCACCTCAAGGACCCATCAGAAGATTTAACTCAAATCGAAGTGACTGATGTGATGCACCCATTATTTGGAAGAAGGTTTGCAGTGATATCTATCTCAAACCCGCCCAGTGGTGATGGTCATGTGGTAGTAGCCTATCAAGGTCATATGCACTTACGCATTCCAATATCTGCAACCCAATTAGCTCTCCCAAAACAGTATTTATGTACTAAGCTCACATTAGAGAGTGTGACCGAGTTGGTCACGTTAGTTAAACAATGTGAGGATTTATGTCAATCCCACCCCGTGAAATCTGGGAACGCCTCACCCCAGCACTCCAAGAAGTAATCACAGACGAGCTGCAAACCGTCTTTCAGGAGGTAATTTATGAGTACCTCAGAACTAGTAACACTCCAACACCTGAACCGCAAAGCGATAATCTACATTCGTCAGTCTACCCCACATCAATTAATCACCAACCAGGAGAGTCTGCGTCTGCAATACGCTCTGCGTCAGCGAGCTATAGAACTGGGCTGGTCGGATAATAACATTGAAGTAATTGACAGTGATTTAGGAATTACCGCCGCAAGTGCGGAGCAGCGACCAGGCTTTAAAGAACTGTTAGCCCAAGTAACCCTGGGATTAGTAGGAATTATCCTCTCTTATGATGTTACTCGCCTGTCACGTAATTGCTCAGACTGGTATCCCCTGCTGGACTTGTGTGGTTACAGAAGTTGTTTGATTGCTGACAGAGATGGGGTTTATGATCCAAGTAGTGCCAATGGTCGATTGTTGCTGGGACTTAAAGGACAAATCTCAGAGGTGGAGTTGCACACGATTCGTTCCCGCTTAAATGCCGGGATTCTGAGCAAAGCCAGACGTGGTGAACTCGCACTTACTTTACCCGTGGGTTTGGTTCGGGATGAACTAGGAGTGGTACACAAACACCCAAATCGTGAAGTAATTGACCGAATTAACCTAGTATTTGAGATTTTTGGGCAACGCAAGTCAGCTTCCAAAGTGTTGGAGATGTTCAACCGTGAAGGGCTGTTACTCCCACGAAGAAATCGATTTGGCGATATTGTCTGGCGTAAGCCGAGCGTGGCAAGTATCATCTCAATCCTGAAAAACCCTGCCTACGCTGGTACGTTTGTCTATGGGCGTACACGTACTCTTAAACATGGTTTGGTGTCAAATCAACCACAACAAAAGCAATTACCGATAGCAGAATGGAAAATCCGAGTCAATGACGTATATCCAGCTTACATCAGTTGGCAAACTTACCAGTATAATCAGGCACAGCTTATGGATAACTATGCTGAGTATGACCGTAATAAAACCCGTGGTATTCCTCGCTCTGGTGCGGCATTATTGCATGGGATAGTTTACTGTGGTGAATGTGGACACAAGATGGTTGTCCAGTACAAAGGCGCAACCCGCTATATTTGTAACTCCTTAAGGCAGCAGTATCGTGTGCCTGTTTGTCAGTATATTCCTGCTGATGCAATTGATGAGTACGTAGTCAATGCCTTTTTAGAAGCAATGTCTGCTGTCGAGCTAGATGCTTATCACAAAGCTATCAAAACCCAACAGCAGTCACAAGAGACAGTGGAACGGGCGCATTCTCAACAAATACAGCGTTTGCAGTATCAAGTAGCACTAGCCTCTAGACAGTTTAATCGAGTTGACCCAGATAACCGATTAGTAGCTGCGGAGCTAGAACAGCGTTGGGAGAACGCTTTACGCGAACTCAAGTTGACCCAAGAAAACTATGCTCAACGCCAGCGACCTCAAATAATAGATCAAATCCCAAAAGAACTCAAAGCGGCTTTCATTACCATTGGGCAAAAGCTCCCTGAACTTTGGCACAGTGGTAGCTTGACACAAGTCCAAAAGAAATCTTTGTTACGCTGCCTCATTGATAAGGTTGTCATTCATCGTGTTGTCCGTGATACAGTCCGGACTCGGATTATTTGGAAAGGTGGTGATTCTACTACTGTTGATCTTCCTATTCCGGTTGGTTCGTTTTTAGAAATGACTAACGCCCAGGAATTAGAAAATCGCATCATCGCTATGAGCCAACAAGGTATTGACGACCAGACTATTGCTCTTACACTGACGGAGCTTGGTTATCGCTCACCACTTTGCAAAACTCTGTTGCCCAGTACGGTTAAAACTTTGCGGCTCAAACATCATATTTTCCACTCACTGAGCCAGTCTCATCCCCGACAAATTTCTGGTTATCTCACAGTTCCTCAAGTTGCACAGCTTTTAGAACTTTCACCGCACTGGATCTATGATCACATTCATAAGGGAACGATCGCTGTCACCAAGGATGAATCAACTGGTCTTTATCTTTTCCCTGATGTGCCTGGTACACTAGAGCAATTTCAAAAATTAAAAGCTGGACTCGTCTATAACTTGTGTTTTTGATAGGAGTATCAAGATGTCTAATCAAAAGCTCCCTTGATATCTCCCTCTATAACCCAGAAATATTTGCTGCGTTTGTTGATGTAGCTGTCCAAAAGGGCTATGCAATCTTGTGTTCTGCGTCCTGATCTAAAACCGTTGGAGCAGTTAAGAAAGTCACTTTCCCATATTGGTTCGAGTACCATCTTCAAAAGCATTTGTACTACTCGGTCTTTGAGAGTTGCAATACCTAATGGACGACGCTTACCGTTGGCTTTGGGAATATAAACACGACGTACTGGTTTTGGTTTAAACTGCGAAGAGCGCAGTTCGGACTGTAACTCGCTTACAAACTCGGCTTTTGCCGTTTCTGAATTGAGTTCCTTTTTAGTTACGCCATCGATTCCCGCAGTTTTTGCCCCTTTATTTGAAAGGGCAGATTTTAGGGCAGCCCCTATCCAATCTTCTCGGCAGATTACCCGATACAAATGGTCGAACTGGTGTTGAGGATTATGCTTCGCCTTCGTGGCTAGGCTACGTTGGGTTTTGATAATATCGGACATACATCTTAGTCCTCTCTATTTCCCTTGACGTTCCTCTTGCAATAACTGCCGTCCTTCGCCATGTGCCGAACTATTTTCCGGCTCGGACTACTATGACGGCTCTGCCACATGATGGTTACATCAGCCGCAGTTAGCCCAGTCTCTGTGAGACCAACCATCATGCTTCCTACGTTCACATAGTGGTATGTATTACATTTGACTTTATACTCCTTCTTTACGCCCATAAGACACAGACCCAGTGTCCCCGATATCAGCCGATAATTTATACCCCTATAATTAGAGCGGTTCAGTCCGAGTAGAAAGACCTTTTCATCAACCGCATAAAAAGTTGATTTACCTGATACCTCGTACCATCCCCGTTGTTTAGCAGTACGTCCAAGGTGTGGGCGCTTCAAACAAAGGTTTCTTGCGTAGCCATAGTCAAATTTAGGCTCGGAGCCTTGTGCTGTAACGGAGTGTCAGCATGTTGCCCCTTGTTCATCGGGCTTCAAACGGGTTCTTACTCATTGTCCCCCGCCTGCCGATTCAGCCTTGGCGCTCTGGGGTGAGCAACCAGCTTTTATTGGTCTAATAAATTACCTCCTTTTACAGTATACCTAAGCAATACCACCATGCGCTTCGCAGCGCACTTATACCCTCTTGAGGTGTCTTAACTTCGTCATCTAATCGAAGCTCAATAAGACCACGTCCTGTATACGAGGTTGGTTCAGGCACATCGTAGCTCAGGATAGATGCCTTTCCACCTGGTTGCAGCTTAACGATTGGTTCATTCTCTGTTGCCATAACCTCACCTTCCTCTTTGGTCATCTGCTTTGTCTCTAATAATGTGTATGACGATTTCTAGCCTTGGCAATAACCCTTAAGGGTACTCTTGCCCCAATCGATAACCCAGCGGCATAACGGGTCTGTTGAGCAGCGACCAACAACACTGCAACGAAGCGCAAAGACTTTGCTCGCTGCTCCAACAGATTTGTTCTACTGCGCTGCTACTCACAATTAATCAACGCCTCAACGTCCGACGCTACAATCTTCTCTAGATTGCGCGTAATTTTCTCAATGTCCCAATTCCACCATGCAAGTTCGAGTAATGCTTGGATCACCTCATCTTCAAATCGTTGACGGATACATTTAGCTGGATTACCTCCGACGATCGTATAAGGCAAAACATTTCCCACGACCACCGCCTTGGCTGCAACGATCGCTCCATCTCCTACCTGCACCCCTGGCATGATGACCGCTTCATAGCCAATCCAGACATCATTGCTAATCACCGTATCACCTTTGTATGGTAGTTCTTCGGTTTGAGGAGTCACCTTCTCCCAGCCATTGCCAAAAATTTCAAATGGATAGGTCGAAAATCCACTTAGCTTGTGATTTGCACCATTCATAATGAACTTGATGCCTCTTGCCAAGGCACAAAACTTCCCGATGATTAAGCGATCGCCGATGAACGGGAAGTGATACAAAACGTTGCGCTCAAAATTTTCTGAATCTTCCGGGTCGTCGTAATAGGTGTAATCTCCAATGATGATATTGGGATTCGACACTGTGTTCTGAATGAAGCAGATTTGCGGAAACCCCTTCATCGGATGCTTATCTTTGGGATCTGCTCCGTACAAAATTGATCGCTCCCAACTTTCAAAAACGCATTACCTGTGCATCTTATCGAAAAATTCAAAGCTACTGCCTCAACCTGTAACCGAAGCAGTAGAACTATTTATTAAACGGAAACTTTCCATGTAATCTTTCTCATGATCGCAATATATTAAGTGTTACAGCTACCTCTTGTCTGAATATATGGAAAACTTCTTTTTTACATCCCTGTTCGGGTATTATACCGAATTTTTCCGTATAACTACCCTTCACGGGAGGATTATATGGAATTTTTCCGTATATCTCTTGGTGTTATCAAGAATTTTTCCGTATAACATCCTTATTTAGAGTATTAAACGAAATTTTTCTGTATAACACCCGATGGAACAACGTCCCAAGAAACTGCTAGAACAAGTACAAGACGTTATCCGTCTTAAGCATTATTCTTACCAAACAGAGAAGACTTATATTTACTGGATTAGACATTATATTCTTTTTCATGATAAGCGCCATCCTAAAGACATGGGAAGTGCAGAAATCGAAGCATTTTTAACACATCTTGCTGTTAATGAAAATGTAGCTGCATCAACGCAAAATCAAGCACTTCATGCTGTTCTATTTTTATATCGAGAAGTATTAAAACAAGATTTAGATTTAAAAGTAGATGCGCTACGTGCAAAGAAATCTAAATATTTACCAACAGTTTTAACAAAAGATGAAGTTTTTTTAATTATCAAGCAGTTATCGGGTGTACATCAACTTTTAATTAAGTTACTTTACGGTACAGGTTTACGCTTAAGTGAAAGTTTAAACTTGCGTGTTAAAGATGTTGATTTTACCCAGCGACAAATTCTCGTCCGCGATACGAAAGGCAATGAAAGTCGGATGACAATGCTACCTGAAAGTATCGCTGAAGAATTAAAAATTCATTTACAAAGTGTCAAAATTCTACATCAACAAGATTTACAAAAAAGCTATGGTTCAGTTTATTTGCCATTTGCATTAGAGAGAAAGTATCCGAGAGCCAAGTATGATTGGATTTGGCAATTTGTTTTCCCTTCTGGTAGTATCTCAAAAGATCCGCGTAGTGGAGAAGTACTCTTCGAGAAGCCGTGCTACGCACGTCTACGTTGCCATAACCTTCATGAGAGCAGTTTACAAAAAGCGTTAAAATAGGCGGTTCGTCAAGCTGGTATTCAAAAAAAGGTGGGTTGTCATACGTTTCGCCACAGTTTTGCTACCCATTTATTACAAAACGGCTACGACATCGGCACCGTGCAGGAATTACTGGGACACAAGGATGTAAAAACGACGATGATTTATACCCATGTTCTTAACCGGGGTGGTAAGGCTGTTCGTAGTCCGCTTGATTAATCAAGGTTTTGTATTTAATGGATGTATGAAGAAGCAAGTTGTTTTTTACACCATTTTTCACGATCATTTTATTTGGTATGTCAAGTTAGCTGTATACCAAATTAGATGAGCTTACCCTGACACCTAACTATCCACTTCATATTAAAAAATATGCGAATTTTACAAATAGTTCCTTCTATTTCTTTAATCTATGGCGGCCCTAGTCAAATGATACTAGGATTAGCTCCTGCTTTAGCACGAGAGGGTGTAGAAGTTACTATTCTTACAACTAATAGTAATGGCGATCGCGGTCAAAAATCCCTGGATGTTCCTTTAAATACTCCTATCAAACAAGATGGCTATGAAATAATATATTTTCGTTCCGCTCCATTTCGTCGTTATAAATTTTCTCTGGATTTACTTAAGTGGTTAAACTTTCATGCTCACAAGTTTGATTTAGCTCATATTCATGCTTTATTTTCCCCTGTCAGTAGTGTTGCTGCCGCGATTTGTCGTCACCGAAAGCTTCCTTACATTTTGCGTCCTTTGGGTACTCTAGATCCGGCAGATTTACGCAAGAAAAGACAATTAAAAAAATTTTATGCCTTGATATTAGAAGGTAAAAATATAGCTGGTGCAGCGGCTATGCACTTTACCAGTATTCAGGAAGCGAAAATATCAGAAAGATTTGGTGTCGCCACACATGATTTGGTAATTCCCTTGGGCGTGATTCCGCCAAATGAAGAGGGAGAGAGGGTAAATATGGTACGTAGCCAGTTTGCTATTCCTGCTAATGTACCATTGGTGTTGTTTATGTCACGGATCGATCCAAAAAAGGGGTTAAATCTACTAATCCCAGCTTTGGAGAAGCTTTTAGCGGCAGGATTAAATTTTCACTTTGTCTTAGCTGGCACGAATCCCCAAGATCCAGATTATGAAGAGAAAATCAAATCACAGATATACAATTCTTGTTTGCGATCGCACACTACCATAACTGGCTTTGTCACGGGAGAATTAAAATCTGCTCTCCTGCAAGCTGCCGATATTTTCGTCTTACCTTCGTACTATGAGAACTTTGGTATTGCTGTAGCTGAAGCAATGGCAGCAGGAACACCTGTGATAATTTCCGATCAAGTGCATATTTGTCAAGAAGTGCATGAAAGTGAGTCGGGGTGGGTGAGTAAACTAGAAGTGTCGGCACTGACTGAGTTACTTCGCATTGCTTTGCAAAATCCTTGCGAACGACAAAGACGGGGTTTACGCGCTAAAGAGTATGCATTACAGCATTACAGTTGGGATGCGATCGCCCGTCAAATGATTGAAGCCTATAAAAATATTCTTGTACAAAGGTGATACTTATGAATTTTAATCGTGAAATTTTTGACGTTCTGTTTTAGTTACAATTCCTTCGCGATCAAAATATATTACAAATCTAAACCAAGCAAAATCTCCGAAAGGAGCTGCACCATCGTTTCCATAAGCCCAAGAATCATCATTCGATAAATATTCAGGTGGCGGCAAAATTTTTAAAACTTCAGCTTGTTTCATTCCCGGTTTAATGCTCTCAAATTTAGCTTGAGTAAATCCCAAAGGTAACTGAGTATCTACTAAAGGGTTAAGAAGAAACTCACTTTCAGTAAAACACTGCAAGTATACAGCAATTGCAACCATACAAACAAAAGCAAGCCATCCACCTGTATTCATGTTTTCGCATCTATGAAGTAATTTGTTTACATAGACGTTGAACTTTACCTACAGTTTCGGTATTCGGAAGTGGTAAAGTGTGTAATGGCTGCACTGCAACACCAAACATAATTCTTCCTGTAAGGACTACAAAAGCTGACAAACCCAATCGCTGTGAATTGGTTTTGGGCTGAATTTGAATTTCAGAACCTAAAATTTTGTTGCAAACTACAATAGTCCTATCGGAGAATCGGTGTTTTGTGTCATCATGCAAATTAGAACACCCATATCTTGACTTATTTACAGGGAAGTAACATGGCTCTCCATCTCGGTGATACAGTACCGAATTTTACTCAAGCCTCCACAGATGGCGATATCAATTTTTACGATTGGGCAGGTGACAGCTGGGTAGTGCTGTTCTCCCACCCCGCAGACTACACCCCAGTTTGCACCACTGAATTAGGCACCGTTGCCAAACTCAAACCAGAATTTGAGAAGCGTAATGTGAAAGTAATTGCCCTCAGCGTTGATGACGTTGAATCCCATACAGGATGGGTTGGCGATATCGAAGAAACCCAGAGTACCAAACTTAACTACCCTATTTTGGCAGATCCGGATCGTAAGGTTTCGGATCTTTACGACATGATTCACCCCAATGCCAACGCTAGTGTCACAGTGCGGACTGTGTTTGTTATCGATCCCAACAAGAAACTGCGTCTTACCTTAACTTATCCTCCCAGCACTGGACGCAACTTTGATGAAATTTTGCGCGTAATCGATTCGCTGCAACTAACTGATAACTACAGCGTTGCAACACCAGCAGACTGGAAAGATGGTGATGATTGCGTAATTGTTCCTTCACTCAAAGATCCAGAAGTTTTGAAGGAGAAGTTCCCCAAAGGTTATCAGGAAGTCAAGCCTTACTTGCGGATGACTCCTCAACCCAACAAATAAAACTTGAAAATATTTCACGCCAAGCAGTAGGGTGGGCATTGCCCACCTTTTCGCATCTGTAGGTAAGAATAGAAAGAAAAGCAGTCGTGTGAATATTATGCTTTCGTCTCCTATTGTTTTGCGAATTCCGCCATCAATGCAAATGACAGACGAAGAATTTTTTGAGTTCTGTCAGATTAACCGCGACTTGCGCATTGAGAGGAATAAATATGGAGAAATATCAATTATGCCACCCACTGGTTCAGAAACAGGCAATCGTAATTTTAACTTAGGTGGGCAGTTATATATTTGGGCAGAACAAGATGGTACAGGTATCTGTTTTGACTCCAGCACGGGATTTACACTATCAACGGGTGCAGAACGTTCTCCTGATGCTTCCTGGATTAAATTAGAACGCTGGAATGCTCTTTCACGAGAACAGCAGGAAAAATTTGCCCCCATCTGTCCAGATTTTGTGATAGAACTGCGATCGCCTACTGACAACCTCAAGCCTTTACAAGAAAAAATGGACGAATACATGAGGGAACCAGGAATCCAGTTAGGATGGTTGATTGATCGGAAAAATTGCCAAGTTTATATTTATCGTCCGGGAATGTCAGAGGAATGTTTAGAGAATCCTGATAGTGTCAGCGGCGATCCAGTTTTGCCTGGTTTTGTTCTTAATATGAGTAAGATTTGGTAGTTTAGTGAATGTTTTTAAATATGCGATCGCAATTTTATAGTAATGTTTATCTTTCGCTTTGTAAGAGCCCCGACCTTTAAGAAAAGTCGGGGATCTATATTTTATATATATTTTTTATCTATTTATATTGATTTATTTAGTATTGTGTAAGCTTCGTTAATTAGTCGCATTTTTTCTTGTGCTTGTTTTAGTAGTTGAGGTTTATCCATAAATAAATCTGGATGCCATTTTTTCACCAAATTTTTATAAGCTTGCTTAATCTCAGCTAATGAAGCACCCGATTGCAATCCTAAGATAGTGTACGCGCGAGCAATTTTGTCTTTTTCTGCCTGGGTTTTAGCTTGATTAGGTGCTTGCTGGCTTTGATTCGTATTTTGCTGCTTACCAGTTTGAAACCCAGGTGAACGCATTTGTGCTTTCATTTGCGCTATTTCTTCATCAAGTTCCCAAGCACGAAATTTTGCCTCTAAATCTTCGGCTTTAGGAGCAGGGGGAGGAGGTGAAGAGGCGGAGACGCGGGGAGGTTGAGACGCGGAGAAATCATTTTTATCTGTTCTTACCCCTGTCTGCTTGTTATCTTTTTCTGTGTCTTGTGTTGCCTTATCTCCATGCCCTTGTGTCCCCGTATCCTCTTTCACCCCTGTCCCTGAAAAACTATATACAGACTGCCTTTCTCTGGATTTTGGTATCTCTGTTTCTACTTCAAATTCATGAGGAATAGAAATTCCTAAAGTTTTTTTTAATTCTCGGTTTAATTGATTGAAGATACTCTGCCACTGTTGTAAATCTTCACGTTTTTTAGTAACTTCTAGTGGTTCATTACTCACTGTAAATCTAATTATTTGTTCAGCTTTTTTCTCATAATCAGCTAAGATTGATAATCCCTGATTACTAAAAATTTTTAAATAATCATCAATAGCATTTACACAAATTTTTGCTACTTGTTGATGATACGAATCTTGAGTAGTTTTTTCATCTTCTTTTTGTAAATTCTTGTTGACTAAATAAGCAATACTTCCGACAACAGCAGCTCCAACCGGGCCACCTAATAACCAGCCAATACCACCACCAACAGCGATAGAACCAGGATCGCTTAAATCGTCAGAATCACTTGGTTTGGGGGGTAAGTTAACTTGTGGCTTTTTGGGAAAGGGAATTAATAAATCTTTTGGTCTTTCTTCTTGGAAAAAAGTATATGCTTGTTCTAACCATTTTAAAATAGCAGATTTTAATTCTAGAAAATCTTTTTTAAAAGTATTTATCTCCCAATTTTTAAAATTATTTGTTGCCAAGGCAACGGCAGCATCAGCTTGATATTTATCTCGTAAATTTGTGATATTCAACCAATCGCGCAACTTGACAACACTATTGTTAAATCCTTGTTTGATTAGCTCTTCAGCACGTTGCTTAATTTCATTTTTGGCATTATTCTTTTCTACAAATGCTTTAATTTCACTTTGCAAAGGAGCAATTTTTGCTTGTAATGATGTTTGAATTTGGGATGCGATCGCTTGCACTCTCGGCAAACGCAAATCTTGACGATTTTGTTGGAGAATTTCGACAATATTTTGCAAGGCTGTTTCAAAAGCCACTAAACCGCTAGTATTCGCTGCTGCCACATCACCTTTGAGTCTAGCTCTTAGAGCAGGTAAGGCATCTACACGATATAAGTTACTAAAACCTGGTGGTAAGCCTGCTCTAAAACTTTCAGCAACAAACCGCAGACGATTTTGAACTTCTTTTTGCTCTTCTGGTTCAAGTAAATTCAAGAAATTAACAACAAAAATAACCGTTTTAATACCACGATCCAAAAGCCAATCTCGTAAATTTTCTCTTTCCGCCAAAGTCATTAATTTACGTGCATCTAGCAACTGTAATACTAAGTCAGCACCTAACAGTTGTTCTCTGACTAAATTATCTTGTTCTTCTCTATCATTAGTTCCAGGTAAATCGAGAAATTCTACACCCCTATCTAAAAAAGGGTGGGGACAGAAAACTTCTACAGAAGCAACATCACTTCGCATTCGCCTGTCGCCGTCTAAAATTGCAAATTGCTTTAAAATTTCTGTGCCACTGCGGTAAATTTCTGTGTTATCTATTAAAGTAATTCGCGTGCGTAAATCAGTACCATACTTAACAGTAATAGCTGCGCCTGTAGTAGGAATTAAATCAATAGGTAAAGCGCGATTTCCCAACATGGCGTTAAGTAGAGTTGACTTGCCATGATTAAAGGGGCCAAATACTGCAATCCGAAAGCAGGGATTAGTGAGATAATTACAGATGGTAATAATGTCTCTGTACAGCGCTGATTTTGAATCTATATTAAGTAATGCAGATGCAGATTTAAGAGTATCTGCAAGCTGCTTGTAATTTTGATTATCCTGCTGCATATTTCTTATTTTTATTTTTTCTCAGATTGAATCTGAGAATTATTTATAGGGCTTTGCGTAAAGTTGTAATTTTATTATTTAAACGCAAAGTGACGCGGAGTAGACGCAAAGGAACGCAGAGTAATGATTATAATTATCTTCTCTCCTTTTTACCTTCATGAGCTGTAGTAAGCTAATAAATTACTATATGCAGATTCGACTTTTTGTAATTTTGTTACAACATCTTCTTCAAGAATTTCCAATCGCTTTAATTCAGTATCGCGATTAATCTCGCGAGTTTCTTTTTGCTGGAGCAAATTATTTAATTCAGATTTACGGGTATTAATATCTTCGTGAATTCTTCTGCTAACTTCTCTTTCGTAAGAGTCAAAGCATTCTTTAACTGCATTATATACAGTATGCCATTGCTCGTTTGCTACTTGAGGTAAATATTGTACTAACTCTTTTTTTGCCCTTTTTACTAACTCTTTTCGTGCTTGATCTGCTTGTAAAAATCCTACACCTAAACCTAGTAGAGCAAATCCAATTGGCCCCAGAAAAATACCTGTAACTGCTGTAATTATCCCACCAATACCAATTACAGTGAAGTAATTTAATAGAATATTCTTCCAATCGAATCCTATCCCAGCCATTGCAAAACCAGCCAAATTTCCTCCTGTGAATGATAACAATCCCATTGCCCATTTTGCCCACCCTGGAGAGTTATCTTCTTCAGTAGTAGCGGGATTGACTTTGATTTTTTCTCCTGTTAGTTTTTCTGTAATGCGGTCTGTTACTTGACTGTAAGAAGCACCATATTGTGCAGCACTTCTTGATAGTTGGAGAAATGCTGCACTAATTTCTTTTTCAGCAGTTAAAGTCCAAGTACCTAATTTATCAGCGATATATTGTTCAAAAGCTTTTTGCAGGGCGGCGTTAAATACTTCTCGTTTACCACTGCTGAGAAAATCAAATAAATTTAATTCTGGTTGATAGCGGAGAAAATCAGTTTCAAAGGTATTGCCCAAGTTTAAAATATAAGTTTTGAATGAGTCAGCGATCGCTTTTGCTTGAGTATCTCTAGTGTTTCTGATTTCTTGCTGGAATTGCTCCTGGATACCTCTAAGTTTGGTAAATTCTGGCTCTACAGAATTAATACGTTCTCGCAATTGGTTAACATCTTGTTCAAGTAATGGCACTCTTCTTTGAATTGCTTCACGAGTACGATCGCACGCTTGTCTTGCTAGTGTTCGCACTTGTCGCAGTTCGGCGATCGCTCTTTCTCTGGTAAGAAAGGTATTGAGTGCTTTCATAAATTCAGGAAAGCCAGTTCCCTCTAAGGAAGCTTGAGTATCTTTCAATCGTCGCCGTAATGCTTGAATAGAAGAGATTTCAAACACGCGCTCATCGTAAATGTCTTGTCCGTCTACAACACAGTATTCAGCCACATTCGCTCGAAAAACTTGCCGTAATCTTTCCTCAGCTTCTTTTAGCTCTTCTTCATCATCCGGATCGATTAAGGCTTCGCGTACCTGATCCCAAGCATTGATTAAGAAGAAAATCGACAACCCCCTACCTCTAATATAATTTTCCAGATAGCGCCGCTCACCCAAAGTGCAAGGTTGAGAGGCTCTCAGCACAAATAGAATTGCGTGACAATTATTGATATAACCCAAGGATAATTCGTTACGCGCCTCTGTATCATTTAACCCCGGACTATCGACAATTTCAATTCCTTTTTCCAGCAATGGTAAAGGATACTCAACTACAGCATGACTGACATCAGGAAATGCCTGCTTATTGTGTTGCTCTAGTTTCTTCGCCTCTGCTGGATCAATTGTATATTTATGTTTAAATTCATCAAAATCTAAATTTTGCGGACTTTTGCCATCATTAAAATGTACTGTAACTTTTTTCTCAGCACCGTAGCGTAAAACTGTTAATACTGCCGTACAAGGATTAACATCACTAGGTAATATTTTTTCACCGATTAAAGCATTGAGAAATGTACTTTTACCCCGTTTCATATCTCCTAAAACTAGTAGACGAAAAACGCCTTGACGGAGATTTTTGCTGACTACCTTAATATCTTCAATATCACGCTCTAAACTTAATTTCCCCGAAGCAGCCTCTCCAACTAATTCTGCTTTATCAATCGTTTCTGCAATTTCTTCTAGTGCGATCGCGACATCTTGTCTAACTTTAACAACTCGTTCTAAGTCATTGATAAAAATATCTGTTTTTGCTTGATAATTCATGTTAGTTGCGTTTTTTCAAAAATTATTATTTTTTCTCAGCAAAAAAGAGTTTATAGGCAACAAAACCAATCGTGCCTACGATGATTACTCCTGCCAAAACTGACGCTATTTTCACCGCTGCTATTGTTACAGCTGCAAATGCAAATAACTTAAGCCCTAGAATTACCTTCCTCTGTCTAAGTTTTCCTGAAGCTTCAGGTTTATCCTTAATAGGTTTATAGATATTTGTATCTTTAGCATGAATTTCTGCTTCTAATTCCTGAAGTCGCTGTTCTGTATCTTTTTGTCGCAGTTGATGCTCTATACGTTCGAGGTGTTTATATTTATCTTCTCCAGATTCCACCTTAGTTCATCCCATCTAAGACAATGAAATAATAGAAGGCAGAGGGCAGTAGGCACAGAGAAGTTGGAGCGCCGTTGCACAGCGCTCCAAACTTCAAAGAGGCAGAAGCTAAAAGATTGTTCCGCCTGCTGTCTAGAAATTGACATTTTTTAATTATGTCCACCTACTTAAACACTGCCTTTATATGTAAATTAAATTACAAATGTCTATCCTGGCATCAGTGCAATCATCGTATCCGCGTAATATAATTTTGAAACAATGTATTTAAGTATATTCACAATAATAATACTATTTTATAAAAAATATGATATGAGTACAAACCGTGTCTAGACGCGATATATCGCGTCTGGGCAAAATTCATTTGTATCGTAATTGACGTAACGTGGTATGAACTAGATTTTGAGAAGCGCTCGACGGGTAGCATACTCAAGATCTTACTGGCTCGCTATTCTCAATTAGTACCCTAGCCCGCCAAGAAATTTATTTCTTGGCTTATAGCCCAAGTCCACTTAAGTGGACTGTAACCACTAATAATACTAAATTTGCACGTGGCGTCTTGTTTCAAAATTCAGCAGTAGCCTATTAATCAATGGTTTTCATCCAAAATCTAAAATCCAAAACTTGTACTGAGCTTATCGAAGTATCCAAAATTGGTATAAGTGGTTAGGCAAAATTAAAGTTACGGGTTGAGGCAAGGAAACAGGGAATAGGGGGATCAGATATATTAAACTTGAAAGGTAGAATGCTTTCTCATTGCAACAGCAGCAAAGATTTGACCTATTTGTCTCGATTTTTTAGTGGAAATGCGATCGCCTAGTGAAAATATCAACCTTCAATCTCAGTGCCACTATAAGTAAGAATTTTTATAGTAAAACATAGGTTAATTCAAAATGGATATTAAGAAAGGCTTTGTAGGCACCGTTGGCAACACACCCCTGGTTCGCTTAAATAGTTTCAGTGAAGAGACTGGCTGCGAAATTCTTGCTAAGGCAGAATTTCTCAATCCAGGAGGTTCTGTTAAAGACCGTGCTGCACTTTATATCATTGAAGATGCGGAAAAAAAAGGCTTAATCAAACCCGGTGGTACAGTAGTAGAAGGAACTGCGGGAAATACTGGTATTGGACTAGCTCATATCTGCAATGCCAAAGGCTATAAATGCTTGATTATTATTCCTAATACCCAGTCGCAAGAAAAGATGGATGCTTTAAGGGCATTAGGTGCAGAAGTCCGTCCAGTTCCTGCTGTGCCTTACAAAGATCCTAATAACTACGTTAAGCTATCTGGCAGAATTGCCGCTGAGATGGAAAACGCTATTTGGGCAAATCAGTTTGATAATTTAGCCAACCGTCACGCTCACTACGAAACTACAGGCCCCGAAATTTGGAAGCAAACTGATGGTACAGTAGACGCTTGGGTTGCATCAACCGGAACTGGTGGCACATATGCGGGTGTGTCTATGTTCTTGAAAGAAAAAAATCCAGAGATTAAATGCGTGGTTGCCGATCCAATGGGTAGCGGTCTTTACAGCTATATCAAAACTGGCGACATCCAAATAGAAGGCAATTCAATTACTGAAGGCATCGGCAATAGCCGTATCACTGCGAACATGGAAGGCGCACCAGCAGATGATGCTATTCAGATTGATGACAAGGAAGCGATACAGGTAGTTTACCAACTGTTGCGGAAAGATGGCTTATTTATGGGTGGTTCTACTGGTATTAATGTTGCTGCGGCTGTTGCCCTTGCCAAGCAAATGGGGCCAGGACATACTATTGTTACTATTTTGTGTGATAGTGGTTCCCGTTACCAGTCACGCATATTTAATCGTGAATGGCTACAATCAAAAGGGTTATTGCCAGAATAGTCATTAGTCATTGATCATTAGTTTTTGGTCAATAGCAAGGAAATCTAGACTTTTGACTTTTGCACAGACGCGATTAATCGCGTCTTTAGTATTGACATCTACTCTTGCTTTTTGACAAATGACTAGTACTCAACCATCAAACTCTCCCGCAACTCCTCCCATTTCTAATCGATGTGTACGTATCTGCCAAAATCGCACCTGCCGCAAACAAGGTGCTGCTAAAGTATTAGCAGCTTTTGAGGCTATGTCCATCCCTGAGGTAACGGTAATGGGTAGCAGCTGTTTAGGACAATGTGGTAATGGGCCTATGGTGCTGGTGTTGCCAGATATGATCTGGTACAGTGGTGTCCGTCCAGATGAAGTGCCTTTGGTAGTTGAACAGCATTTGTTAGGCAATCAAAAAGTGACAAAGATGCTTTATTATCGGTTTCATTCCCAGGGATAAGGTTTATTAATAGCTGATAGAAGTCTGCACTTTTGTTGACTGAATCGAGACATCCCATGAATATTGAACAGTTACGTGAATCTTTAAAAATAAAATGGGTAAAGTACTATTATAAAAATCGTCCCTGGTTGATAAAAATGCGTATCTGGGGAACTTATGATGGTCAGCGTCGTCCTTGTTCTAGTTTTATTTTGGCGACTCTGGCGATTTTGGAACCGCAGTTGGATGAAGTTCTGCCTTTTTTGTTGGAGTTAAATAGGAATCCTGATCGCATTGTTGCAGCTTTAAATCTCAATTTTAATCCGGAAGAGCATTTGCATTTAATTGAGGAAGAAAATGCAGATGAACACCAAGATGCTGATAATGCTCCTGTGGTTAGGATACTTCCCCAAAAGTATAACCATAGAAATTTAGGCGATCGCAAACTATATCCTCTGCCTTCATTAAAAGCGATCGCCAAAGCTGAAAACAACAGCAAGCCTGCACCATTACTGACGTTAATTCGCAGGAGGGAAAATCACACTGAAGCTGTATCATCGATGGTACTTGCCAGCTACTTTGAGGAAAGCAACAGCACAGCCTTGCCATCAGTCACCGTTGCTAACGAGATAGAGAGTGAATCTGAACTCTTACCATCTCCAATCATTGCCAGGGAGGTGGAAAGTAGAGACAAGCTTGTGAAAATGCCACTGAAAGAATTTCAGGATCATGTTAACTCATTTTCTATTAAGAAAATTTTTAATCTTGCTGCTTGGATAGATGACTTTTGTCAGGGTGTGGGATGGGATAGAGAAGAAGCTATTTTTATCCCATTTTAGGAAATTAGGGACACTTGAAGAGGACGGGGGGGAGACAAGGGGAAAATCTTTCTCCGTGTCACCGTGTCCCCTTGTCTTCTTCCCAATCCCCATCATTCTGGATACTCATGAGAAACGAAGGGAATTTCTACTATTTCACCCGTAACTTCTCCAACTTGCACTTGCAAACCTGCACCACCTGCTTTACTGCGAATGTATCCTAAACCACGATAACCTTCCGCAGTTTCCGTAATACTAGTCAGCTTACCTACTTTTTCATCTCCAACTGTAATTAATGTTCCTAGTTCAACACCAGTATTTAAGTGTATACCCCAAAGATGTTGTTTTACACCTTTATAAGTATTTAAACGCGCGATAGTTTCTTGTCCGATGTAGCAACCTTTATTAAACGAAATTGTCTGCCATAAACCCGCTTCCAACGGATTATAATCATCTGTTAGTTCGTGTTCTGGCGCAGGGCGTCCTTGAATTATTCGCAATATTTCCCAAGCGCGATCGCTCATCGGTACTGCACCCAATTCTACAATTTTGTTCCAAACTGTTTCTTTTAAAGCAACTGGCAAAATCAAAGTATACCCAAAAGAAGCCAAGCCACTACCAACAGCTATACGTATCCCATCAAAACTTAAGTGATTTCCATAAGTTTGACCGATAATAGCTCCAGCACCCAGCTTTTCTACAATTTCATCACTTTTCGGCCCCAGTAAGCTAAAAGTAGCGGTTTCATCAGTAACATCGGTTAGCTGTACTTTGTCAGCGAAGAAAATGTAACGATCTAGCCATTGCATCAAAAAATCACGCCGATTAGGCGAAACCAACAGTAGCACAGCATCTTCCATCACATAGGCTGTTACCAAGTCAATTGTGCGGGCGGTAGATGTCACAAAAACTGTATCGCAACCTTGATTTGGTTTTAGTGTTTGAAAATCATTAGTGCTTTGGTTGTGTAAAAAGCGGAGGCGATCGCCATCAGAAACTTGAATACGTCCCCAATTAGAGCGATCGCATACAGCAACTCCTTGTTGTACTGCTTGAATAGCCGCTGCGTCTTTACTGTTAGTGGTAGATGTGGACATGGTGATTAGGATATAGGTTACAGGTTACAGGTTACAGGTTACAGGAATATTTTACTTATCTATCACCTATCCCCTTCCCCTATCCCCTATCCCCTATCCCCTGTTCTCTGTTCCCTGTTCCCTATGCTGGTATCCGATACATTAGTATCTTCGCTTTGGAATTTTCTTCCACAAACACTAAGTACTCACCGTTGGAGCGACGAAAAGCGCGGATGCCATAAGGTATATCAATCCAGCCACTTTCGCCAAAAACTTCGGGGCCGGGTTTTAATTGTATTACTGGCGCTCCTGTCTTCGCATCGTAAACAAAAACTTCTGCGGTTTTACTACTAACAGCAAAAACTCTGTCTCCAGCTATATCAATCGCTTTCATGTGCAATTTTGGATCGCGATTGGGTTCATAAGGCAAAGGTATTCGCCAGCGTACATTTCTGTTTTTGCTCCAGTTGTCATAGCGGACTATTTCTGTACCTGCCAATCCCCAATCTCCATCGATGTTGGGGCGATCGCCTGTATAGCCCGACAAGTACATCACATCTTGTTCGGGAATATACTTGATCCTAGTTGGGGTTTTAAAAGGTGCTGGCATAGTTATTTTTTCTACAGCAGTACGGCTATAAACAGGACATCCATGAGAATTCAATCCTTGCGAACGATAGTGTTTGATGTAGCCAGCTTCTGCTGCTTGCCAAACATCTCCTTTGCTATCAATTTCCCAACCCCAAACAGAACTATCGTCTTCACCCAGGCTTTGATATTCATTAGCCTGCATCGAACCATCACCGTTCATATCCTGCCATAGCCAACTACCTTTAATAGACTGATTAGTTGGCCAATCACTGCTAATTTTAGAAAAAATGCCGCATGGAACAGCTATCTCTCCATCAAAACGATAGACTAACAACCGTTCTGCCATCATATCCGCAGACATATACAGCAGACGTTTTCCTTGAAGGCGGCGAACAAAAGCAGCTGAAGGCGTCATGTGTAGTCGTGGATCGTTAGGATAGCGGAATTTATCTAAGGTGTATCCTTTGTAACGCCAATCTTTACCGCTACCTTGACGGTAGTCCATCGTGAAATGTTCTTCTTTGGTATATACATCTACCGCATCAGTACCAGGATCGGCATCAGCATTATCTACAAATTGCAAACCAAGTAATTGCCACTTTAATTTTCCTGCTGGAGTAAATGCCCGCAAATCTGTACCTGAGCCATTGTAACCAAAAGCAGCATTACTAATGTAGATATTTCCTGCTGCATCTGTACCGACTCCGCTAATACCGTAAAGTTTCAAATCCCCAATTTCACCGCGATTACCTGCATAGATACCACCTTTGATACCAAAAGTGCCAACTTGTTTTGGCTGATTCGTAATGTCATAAAACAGGATTTGCTGACGTGGCCCGTTGTCTGCTATTAGTAGTCTACCTTGATTATCAATCGCGATCGTTGATGGTTCAACGATATCTGCTATTCCAACAGGTAACTGCTTGCCTGTTGGAGAATAGTGCAGAAGTTTGACGGGGGTTTTGTCGTTTTTGTGTTGAAGTTTGTGTTGAAGAATCCACAAATTTCCTTTTTTATCAATCGCTATCTTGCCAGGATTGGGGACTGTAAAGTTGCGTATTTCCTTCATCGTAGCTTTATTGTAAACGCGGACTCGATTGGCTAATTTGTCGCTTGCGTACAACAGTTCATTTGCAATTGCCAACCCAGTTACTTCGCCTTTCTTTGCAGTACTGACGATTAACATACTTTTATCCCAGCCACGCCCACCCGGAAAAGGCGCTGGCTCTCCCAATAAGTTATAGCGTCGAATACAATGCCACTCCGTTCCTTTGGGAGGATAATCTTCTCCTGGTTTACCCTCAGGATACTGGTGCATCGCCACATACATATATTTTGTATCTACAGCGATCGCAACTCCGCCTATTCTTCCCCATCCATGAGTTTGATCGGCTTTGCCTATAACATCTCCATTTTTATAAATTCCAACTTCTCTTCCTGCTTCATCCCACGTCGTATTAGTATAGACAGTACCATCGGGAGTAACATATATATCATGGACGTTAATTTGTACCCACTTTTTACCACCGCTAAAAGAATTACCAATCCAAGAAGTTTTATAAGTGTTAGTGGCAGCTGCAATCTGTGTGGTTAAATTTTCAGCCAAAACTTCCGCAGTTATACTTTCCGGTGTAGCTTCAGTAGTCATGCTTTCCGGTGTAGCTTCGACAGTCACCTTTGCAGGCGTGGTTGTTGCAGTCACATTTTTAGGTGTCACATCCGCAGTTACGTACATTGCGACTACAATTGCAGTTGTGATTCCAAGAATTAGACTAAGTAAAAACTTGAAATATTGATGAGATTGAAAATTCCTAATCCAAAACAAATTCTTGATTTGCCGAAAGATATATTGCATTCTGCTGAGTTGCTTCCGGCTAAGTTTGGTGAGAAAACGTAACAATTTATTGTTCATATCTAGTTCATTACAAATAGATGATTATGTGATAGATCAGACAACGAGGGCATGGAAATTTGGCTTTTTCTACACACACCAGGTGACGCCACTTGACGCCAGTCGCTTCAACGGGGGGAACCCCCGCACGGCGCTTCTCTCCCCAACGCGCTGGCTCCTTTATGCCGGGAAACCCGTCCATTGCACTGGCTCCCTTACACCCCCATACCCATTTTCAAGACAGCATCTGTAAATAAAAAGCCATTACAACTAGAATTCAAGAACTTTTCAATAGTATTTATTGATTTTTATCTAACTATTCTTAGTTGCTAATTATACCCAAGAAATATATACTAAAATTACATTCTTTTTATTACTAACAATATTGATAATCAGATCTTGAATTATATTCTTATACAAAATATCGAATATTCTGGAGTTCAAATGTTAGTTTACACAAACTTTATAAAAAATACACTAATTTTTTATTTCAAATTTATCTTATTTCCAAAAAACAATACTGAAATCTTTGATTTTGTCAGTATATTTATATAAGTATTTTGATGATCACATTCTCTTCATAATTAAGTTTTAAAGTATGGATGACATAATCGTGGCAATTTTCAATTAGACACAATATGTATTCTTAAAGTAAATACAATTTATGGTTGGTTTTTCGAGTTTTTACTTTTATCCAGAGAGAATAGGTTCGCCTGTTGCTATAATTCAGAATAACGAAGAAAATATTCTGAAGACAAAATTCGGGATTTTTATTTACTTCACTATTGATAGCTGTAGTATATAAAAGATATAGATTCCATTAGGATTGTAGTAAAAAACGTCTGTAATTAGATAGAAATTATTCTAAAAATCTATCTATGGTTTTACTGTTTTAATTACTGAGAATATCTACAATCAGAGAATATCAGGAGAATCACCACCTCAGCCTTGCGATTTTTAATAAAGGTGGTAAAAATCAGTAAAAACAAATATAAAGGCAAGCAGTGGATCATTGGAGAACAAGAGGTGAAAAGTAACCAAGAAAAAGATGCTTCAGTCTCTGCATACATTCTTTGTGTGGGAACTGGTTGGTTCCCCAAAACACCCGGAGGGTTAGAAAGATATGTTTATGAACTAACTCAGAAATTAGCTGCAAATCAAGATCGCGTTGAAGTGTGTGGAGTTGGTTTACCAGAAGCTGAACCAAATTCGCAGATTAAATTAACTAATCTGGGTTCCCCTGATGCTCCTATTTTGCAACGGCTGTGGTCTATTCGCAATAACTTCAAAAAAACAAGAGTGGGCAAGCCAGATGCAATTAACTTACATTTTGCATTATATAGCTTTCCGATTTTAAATTTGTTGCCCCAAGGAGTACCAATTACCTATAATTTTCATGGGCCTTGGGCATACGAGAGCAAGCAAGAGGTTGTTCATCAACAAGCAAGTGTTTTGCTAAAACATTGGCTGATAGAAAAAAGAACTTATCATCGCTGCGATCGCTTTATCGTCCTTAGTAAAGCATTTGGCCAAATATTACACCAAAAATATCAAGTTCCCTGGCACAAAATCCACATCATTCCTGGTGGTGTTGATATCAATCGATTTCAGATGAATTTATCACGACAAGATGCCCGTGCCAAATTAAACTGGCCACAAGACCGTCCGATTATTTTTACAACCCGTCGTTTGGTGTGCCGAGTCGGAATTGATAAATTATTAGAAGCTCTGGCTAAAATTAAGCCAATAATTCCTGATTTCTGGTTGGCGATCGCCGGTCGCGGTCATATGCAACAATCACTACAAGAACTAGCAACAGAATTAGGACTGAACAACCATGTCAAATTTTTAGGGTTTTTACCCGATGAGCAGTTACCAATAGCTTATCAAGCAGCTGATATAACTGTAATGCCGAGTCAGTCTTTTGAGGGTTTTGGATTGGCGATAGTAGAATCCCTGGCATGTGGTACTCCTGTCTTGTGTACTCCTGTGGGTGGAATGCCAGAAATTTTAGAGCCATTTTCGCCTCAATTAATTACATCTTCTACTGAAGCCTCAGCTATTGCAGAAAGATTAAAACAGGTGTTATTGAGAACAGTACCCATGCCTTCAAGAGAAGATTGCTATCAATATGCAGTTGCTAATTTTGATTGGCATAAAATAGCTCAATCGGTCAGAAAAGTTTTGTTAGCATCACCATTTTGAGTTGAAAATTACCTTATGAGGCCAGGAAACAGAAATTGTTTGTGAACGATTTAGGATTCCTATAGGAATTTCTTAATTACTGAGTAATTCGTTGTTGCTTATACTTAAACATAGTCAAAAATGAGAATTAATTTCTAATCAATTTTATCCTGCCAAACAAAAATATTTTTGTATGTAAAAGTGAATCACAAAAAATATTTTGAAAGTGAGGGGATGCCTCAATTAATATTGTAAAAAAGTTTACTCAAAACAGCAGTAATATTACCGTTACGACTGCTGTGAAAATTTCGTGATAAAGTTAGCATGGTGGGGTAGGCAATTGCGGGGTTGTATTAAATATGGCTATCTACCGTTTTAAGTGATTAGGCATAAAACAATAAATAGGTAGGCAAGAATAGAAGCAATTAGGTTAAAGGATTGCCAAAAAATAAATTATTCAATAAATGTAGGGTGGGTTAGCGAAGCGTAACCCACCATTTTTGGGAGGTTTGATGGTGCGTTACGGACTATCGTCCTAACACACCCAGTTAACTTTATTTTTACCAACCTACATAAATGAAAATTCTTTTTTTAGATCAAAGCGGTAAACCAGGTGGTGCAGAACTTTGCCTCATAGACATTGCCAAACCTTATCAAGATACTTGTCTAGTTGGTTTATTTGCTGATGGTTCGTTTAGAAGTTTGCTAGAGGAAAATCATATCCCAGTTCAGATTTTAACAACTCAAGCTATCCAAGTTCGTAAGGAAAGCTCCCTGATCACCGGTTTAGGAAGTATCGGGCAACTTTTACCTTTAATTGTTAAAGTTGCACAATTAGCTCGTAAATATGATTGCATCTATGCTAATACACAAAAAGCATTAGTTGTTGGGGCTATAGCTAGTTTTTTAAGTCGTCGTCCTCTGGTTTATCATTTACATGATATTCTTTCATCAGAGCATTTTAGTCAAACTAATCGTCGCATTGCTGTCACGGCTGCAAATCGTTTTGCATCATTAGTCATTGCCAATTCCCAAGCTAGTAAAATAGCTTTTTTAGAAGCAGGAGGACGCGCAGATATCACCGAAATTGTTTATAACGGTTTTAACCCAAAAAATTATCAAACTGATAAGTTTGCAGTTAATCAAATCCGAGAAAAACTAGAACTCAATGGGAAATTTGTAGTAGGACATTTTAGCCGTCTTGCGCCTTGGAAGGGACAGCATATATTACTTGAAGCGCTTGCTCAATGTCCTGAACAAGTAACAGCAATTTTAGTTGGCGATGCTTTATTTGGGGAACAAGATTACGTCCAGCAGTTACACCGACTAGTTACCACCCTCAAACTAGAGAACCGAGTTAAATTTTTAGGATTTCGTTCAGATATTCCTCAATTAATGACAGCTTGTGACTTAGTGGCACATACTTCTACAGCGCCAGAACCTTTTGGTAGGGTAATTGTAGAAGCTATGCTCTGTGGCAAACCTGTAGTAGCGGCTGCATCAGGTGGTGCTATGGAACTAATAGAACACGGTATTAATGGTTTTTTAGCCACTCCAGGAAAACCCCAAGAACTTGCACAAGTAATTACTGCTTGTCTTAATAATTCTCATGAGACTGCGGCGATCGCCAACCGTGGACAAACAGTTGCCTCTCAACGTTTTGACGTGGACAACATTAATAAGCAAATTGCTCAACTACTGTCAAGATTGGGTACCAAGGCTTAGGTATCAGTTATCAGTTATCTTTCACTGTTTACTGATAACTGATAACTGTTAACTGATTAAGTTCCCTCTAAACATTTGCTGGTTGAGCAGGTACAGAAGCATTTACCGTAGACTGCTGACCATTTAGAATCGGTTTACGGGTTTTCAAGTCAAATTTATATCCATGAGGCAAAATATGAAGTCTAGCTCCGCATATTGCCAAAGCTTCATCTCTTAAAATCTCCTCAACATTGCTATGTATTGCCTCTGATTCATCGACGATAGTGACAGAGCCTTCGCCAATCACCTCAATCTGGTTATCAGTTACCACCATAGCGGTATTTTCATCAATACCAAATCCCAAAACGGCAGGCTGCTGTGCTAAAGCAGAAATCAGGCGTCCTAAGCGTCCACGTTGTGAAAAATGTTGGTCAATTACAACTCCAGGTAGAAAAGCCATACCTGGGCCCATGTCTACAATTTCAATTCGAGGGTTTGTTTCAGAATCGCCTTCTACAATCATCACGTCTGGCATCACCGCAGCTCCCGCGCTTGTGCCTCCGATTACTGCACCTTCCGAAAAGCGTTTGTGAATAGCCGCATCGAGATCAGTATCCTTAAGAATACTAGTAATGCGAGCTTGGTCACCACCAGTAAAAAATATTCCAGTTGCTTTACTTACTGCTTCTAAAGCAGTAGAAGAAGAAGCATCGTCACGGGTTTCTGTATCAACTATACGAGCATCCTCTGCTCCCAAGCGCTCGAAAACTCTAATATAATTTTCTCCCACATCCCTGGGTAGCTCTGTTGCTGCTGTCATAATTACAATTCGCGCCTTTGTACCCCCTGCTCGTCGCACAAATTCACGCAGAATCTGACAATCTCCTTCTTTGTCTTCTGCTCCCCCAATAATTACTAACTGCCGTTTGTTTCCATCCTCTGCCATAGCGCCTCCAATTGTGAATTAATATTAAGAAAACATGGCATTTAAATGATTAAAAACATCGACTTTGGTTGAAAACCAATTGTGATGATTTTTACAGTACTTAAAAAGAAAAACCAGGTTAATTACTTACCTAATCAGCACTTTGCTATTGATAGGTAAGAATTCAAGTAAATGGTATTCAATGATAATTATCAAAGTCTTTATAGACTTTGTAGTCATTCATTGTCAAAAATAAAGGAATATTAATTGACTACTAACATCAATATACCCCTAGATTTTTCAGCCAAATAATTGTCTTTTTTGTCTTTATTACGGCTGTTTTAATAAAGTTATTTACACTTTATAAAATTCTACCAACCGTAACTACAATTAATACTCCTAATTTTTAAATGACTGGATCGTCTATTCCTTATATTCTTAGAAGTATTGTCGTTTCTGCATCACTCCGATGATATATTTAATAGTATTACTTTTGATATTCTTAATAATTCAAAATCAAGTAAACAGACCTAGCTATTAAAATATATCTAATTTACTATAGATTTTTTTCTCAAATTATGTATATTTCCCGACTTCTTTACAAGTCTGGAACCTGAGTCTTTAATTTGTCACAAAAATACTCTCGCCTTAAAACCAAAATAAGCGAGAGTAAAATGGAATAAATTTTTATTCAACCGTGATTTTTAAATCATATTTCAAAGTGAAAAATAATTTTTTTCTAATTAGGTTGGTTATTGAAAAGCAAATTTACTAAAAAAGAATGTGCTTCTTCTAATGGAAAATGTCTGGGTTTACCTTGAAATACAATTTGAAACTCGTTTTTATCTGGGCCATCTCCATAACCAGAAATGAGTTTACGATGAAACGCTTCTTCAGCAAGGTGACGAACTTCATTTCTGAGAGCAGCCTGGGTAATATGCATACTTTGCTGTCTCCTAAAAATTTTGCGTATTTTTATTTATATAAACTTTGGCATCATATTGCACCATTCAAAAGTTATATATTCTAAGACTGATATTTAATTTTTATCAATAAATGTAAGTCAAGTGTCTCTTTAGCTAGGAGTCAGAATAATTCATCGATTCTGTCTTCTGAGTTCTTTTTTACTTAAGTACCAGTATTCAAGCTGATTGGTTGAGGAAGATTCTATACAGATTTAATATACCTTTAGATAGCTAAAAATTTCTATCGAGAGGATTAAACTGATACAGAGAAATAATGATGCAACGCCCAAGTAAACGGCAAACAATTACTTGTAGCCGGATACTCACTTTCAAAAATTTACATACAGTGAATTTGGAGAAACGTAAACCAGCGTACTGATACCAGGGTGTTTAGTTAAAGGTATATATTCTAATGGTTCAACAGAAAAGCACTGATGCAGTCCGGGTTAATGCTAGAAAAACTGATGCCTTTGATATCTTCAACTTTAAGTATTACATGGGGCCAAACCCCTACTTAGATACAGGAGCATTAGTATTTGATTTTAATTTGACTGAGAATTGGCGACCTCTGCCCATAGAAGATTATGTATCAATTATTAGCGATCGCTACCCACAACTCAGCCAGCAAACCTATGAGTCTTACGCCCAGCTATTTGCCCGCACGGTAGCGGAAGTGGGAAAGCTAGATATGGATTTGCATCTAGATCGCTGGAGCATTAAACCAAACCAGAAGTATGTAAAAATTGCTGTGCAATCGCTACACGAATCCACAACACGAGCAGTAGTTTACTTTGTTTGGGATTGGTTTGAAGCGATTACGCAACAAGAAGATGTTGTCTATGAACAACAGTTACGGGTGCTGCAAAGAAGATTCCGACAGTCTGTTTATGGTGGGCCGACAATTTACGCCTTATTGCGAACTGCTCACCAAAAAGGTATTCCCACCTTTTATCTGTGGGAAGAAGGATTAATGCAGTACGGTTATGGGAAAAAACAAGTTCGTGGTATAGCGACAACATTTGATAGCGATAGTCATTTAGATTCTGACTTTACTACCCGCAAAGATGACTGCAAAGCATTTTTGGGAACTTTGGGTTTTCCGGTACCCAAGGGTGATATTGTTGTTTCTGAAAAAGAAGCTTTCGCTGCCGCAAGAAAAATAGGCTATCCTGTTGCAGTTAAACCTGTCATCGGTCATAAGGGAATCGGTGTTACTGCCGATGTACAAGACGAAGATGAACTAGAATCTGCTTATAACAGAGCAGTTGAGGCAATTCCAGAGAACGAACGGATTCGGATTATTGTCGAAAAAAGTATTCGCGGTAAAGATTATCGTTTATTATGCGTCAATGGTAAATTTGTGGCGGCTACCGAACGCCGTCCCGCATCTATTGTCGGTGATGGATACTCAACAATTGACGAGCTAATCGAACGGGAAAATCGAAAACCTGCTCGCTTAGATACACCCACCTCGCCCATGAGTAGAATTCAGCGTGATGAGGCGATGGAACTTTACCTTGAAGAACAAGGTTTGTCATTAGACAGCGTGATTGAAAGAGATCGTACGGTTTATCTTCGCAAAGTTGCTAATCTCTCGGCAGGTGGTGTGAGCATTGACGCAACACGTACTCTTCACCCTGACAATATTGTCTTAGCGCAAGACGTTGCCCAACACTTCCGGTTAGTTTGCTTGGGAATTGATGTGATTGCTGAAAATCTTGCCCAATCCTGGAAAGAAAGCAGCTTTGCGATTTTGGAAATCAATGCGGCTCCTGGCGTTTTAATGCATCTTAATCCTGCTGTTGGTGAAAGCGTAGATGTACCTTCCCACATTTTGGAAACCTTTTTTGAAACAGGCAATGATGCCAGGATACCAGTTATTACCTTTAATCAAATCTCTGTTCACGAACTTCAAGAAACTATTGACCATATTTTGTCATTACATCCAGACTGGACAATAGGTGCTATTTGTCGTGATGGAGTTTTTATTAATCGGTCAAAAAAATTTTTGCATGAGAATTATAATAGCAACGTCCAAACTTTGCTACGTAATCCCAAGTTGGACTTGCTAATTGCTGAGTATGAGCAAGACACCTTGGAAGAGGAAGGTATGTTTTACTACGGTAGCAATATGGTGGTTCTGAATAATCCGACTGAAACCGAGATGATGCTGGTGCGGGATGTCATTGATGGCTCAACTGTAGTAATTAAAAAAGAAGATAATATTTTCATTCAGCGCCAAGGATTGATAGAAGAATATACACTCGGAGAAGATGAACCGTTTACAAGAGTTTATCTGAAAGAAGTTAGTACAGTTTTGTGAGCGAGAACGGGGTGTGGGGAACCTGCTAACAGGTGTTCCTGAAGTCCTGAGTTTAGGGTGTAGGGTTTAGAGATTAATGATTATTTGTTTTGCAGTTTCCACTCGCTCCAATCTTAAAATCCTCTACATCCTTCTTCTTGACGTGAAGGTGCTTGTCTTGCAAACTTGGTTTGCGGCTCTTGTGGGCTAAAGCGCTCCGAGGGTATCTGTTGCTTATCGGCAATTATGTAATTCACGATCATCTTGAGGACTATCAAAAATGTCAAAACAGCTGGGCAAGAAAATCATACCCACACCCATACCCAAAGAAATCGGGGTAGTTGATTTGATTGATAATTACTTCACTGCCTACAACTCGGCACGGTTACGGGAAGTATGCCAGCTACTGAGTCAAGACGTACTCAAAGAAGGCGTGACGGTAGGAGTTAGCCTTTCTGGCGCAATGACACCAGCAGGATTTGGGGTTTCGGCGATCGCACCATTGATTCGTAATGGTTTTATTGACTGGATGATTAGTACTGGTGCTAATCTTTACCATGATATGCACTATGGATTGGGTTTTGAAGTTTTTGCTGGCAATCCATTTTTGAATGATGTCAAGCTTCGTCAAGAAAGTACCATCCGTATTTATGATATTATTTTTGGCTACGATGTATTATTAGAAACTGATGCATTTATCCGGAAAATTTTACAAGCAGAACCTTTTCAGAAGCGAATGGGAACTGCTGAATTTCACTATCTGTTAGGTAAGTATGTCCGAGAGGTAGAAAAGCAACTAGGAATTGAGCATTCGTGCTTGTTGGCAACTGCTTATGAATATGGTGTGCCGATTTACACATCTTCACCTGGTGATAGCTCCATAGGTATGAACGTTGCTGCCCTGGCGCTAGAAGGTTCCCAGTTAATGTTAGATCCAGCCATTGACGTGAATGAAACCGCAGCGATCGCCTACCATGCCCGCGAAGCAGAAGGTAGGAGTGCAGCAGTAATTATTGGTGGTGGCAGCCCCAAAAACTTTCTGCTCCAAACTCAACCACAAATTCATGAAGTATTGGGGCTAGAAGAACGGGGACATGATTATTTTGTCCAATTTACTGATGCTCGTCCAGATACTGGCGGTTTATCGGGGGCTACACCTTCAGAAGCAGTCAGCTGGGGGAAAATTGATCCGGATGAATTGCCCAGCACAATTGTTTGTTATACCGATAGCACGATCGCATTGCCCCTAGTAACTGCATACGTAATTAATCAATGTCAACCTCGTTCTTTAAAGCGGCTGTATGACAAACGTCAACAAATGCTTGAAAAACTGCAAGCAGATTATTTAGCAGCGAAAACCCAAGCGACAGAGAAAGTTCCTGTTGTCGCGGACAGTGCAGAAGAAGTAGCCACCTACCCCTGTGGTAGATTGATTCACAATACTCTTTAGGAATTGTTAGTGTTTAGATAGAATAACCAAATTGCGCCTTGTAAGATCCTCAGCTTTCTTCGAGAAGTCGGGGATCTGTGCAGGACAGTCTATAATTTCAAATTGGTACAACTCTTTCATTCAGCAGATCCTGAAATTTAGAATCACCTGCCATTAGTCAGAGGCAAAAATTTTTTCAAGTTTATTAGGATTGGTTCAGAAGAAAATTTTTAAGTAGGGATTACAAGCAATTAGAAATCACGCACAAGTTACGGAAGAATTAAACCGCTCCAGAAATGGAGTATACCGAGGAATAAGATTTAGAGAGGTATTTTGTAAGTCCTGGCAATCACAAACATCCCAAGTCAAAAATTAAAAAATATGAGGAGGGAAAATATAACATGATGAAATTTGTAGACAAGTTCAAAATTTTGCTCGTTTGATTTTATGGGGCAATGTAGAAGTATTAACCTGTGCGAGCTTTTTACTATTAGTTGATTAGTGTCAATTTTTAATAGGAAGTTTAAATGACTGTATTCCACTGGCATATTTAGTGGTGAATAAATTTTTTAGATCTATAAGAAACATTTTTAGGAGCGTGGACACTGTGCTACATAAAGACAGAACAGCAGCAGGTCAATTTTTGGCTAAGGAGTTAGCTGCCTATGCTAACCGTTCAGATCTACTAGTGTTAGCGCTGCCAAGGGGAGGTGTACCTGTTGCCTTTGAAGTAGCCAAAGCGCTTAATGCTGCTTTGGATATTTTTGTGGTACGCAAATTAGGTGTACCCGATCAGCCAGAGTTAGCAATGGGAGCAATTGCCAGTGGTGGTGTAAGAGTTCTGAATCAAGATATAGTGCGATCGCTTCGTCTGACAGAGACAGAAATAAGTCGAGAAGAGGCAAAACAACGACAAGAACTGGAGCGACGAGAACACCTTTATCGAGGTAACCGCCCTTTGCCAGTGGTTCGTGGACGTACCGTCATAGTCGTAGATGACGGTTTAGCTACCGGTGCAACCATGCGGGCTGCGATTATGGCATTGGGAACACAACAACCAGCGCGACTTGTGATTGCCGTGCCTGTTGCCGCACCCCAAACGTGCCAGGAGTTTGAATCTGAAGTGGACGAAGTCGTTTGCACCGTCACACCTACGCCTTTCTACAGTGTTGGTTTATGGTACGAGAATTTTCCTCAAACCTCCGATGAAGAAGTCCGAAGTTTGTTAGTAAAAGCAGCAAAGCGAGATCGGGAATCAGCGATGCATGCTTAGGAAAGTAGCAATTAGAAAATAAGTTAGGGGAACTCTGCAAACTAGCAAGCATGATCACACTTTGGTATCTAGTGTCCCAAAGAGCTTATCCAAGAGCATGATTTATTGATATAGTTGAAAACTACGGTTACTTTATCGATAAATAGGTTTTAGTCATAATGTTTGCCTCTTCCCCTACAAAGAATCATGCGAATCAAAGTATTCGCCGACATTTTCAACCACGCTCGTTTATCCCGCTTCAGCCAAATATTCTCTGGAAGCTAGAAAAAGGAATAGTGCGAAATTTGACATGGCATGAAGATGGGACGCTTGTAACTTTGGGAGTGTGGGGGCCAGGAGATATTGTTGGTAAAGCTTTTTCAAAAATCGAGCCATATGAAATTGAATGTTTAACCAAGGTAGAAGTAACTATTGTTCCCACAAATGAATGGTATCCACTGACAGAAGTGCTGCTCGCACACGTTCAACAGGCGGAGGAATTGATGGTAATTCGCAGCTATAAAACTGTGGAAATAATGCTGATTAAACTACTAGGTTGGCTAGCTAAAAAGTTTGGTCGTGAAGTTGAAAATGGTCATTTAATTGATTTGCGGCTCACACATCAAGACATCGCAGAAATGCTGAATTCAACTCGCGTTACTATCACTCGTATTCTCTCAAATCTAGAAGAGCGAGGATTAATTGACCGTTTACCTTTGCACCGAATTGTCTTGAAAGAAGAACAGATTTGGCATTATGAAATTTAGTTAGTACGGGGGTTGAGCAGAAATTTTCTCAAATGATGCAATATCTTCTACATCAACCCACCTGTACATATAAAAACTAAACTCCTAACAATACCAGCTATCTCCGTCGACGTTAGGTTTTTCTTAGATAATGAGATTGAGAGATTCTAAATAAAGAAGAGCAAGAGAGATTTGCGATAATTTTCCCTTGATTTCAACGTCAAAACACCCCTCTCTGTTTGTATGTTTTCCCAGCTTTGCTCCAGTAATATTCACAATCAAAAGAGAACGCACAGAGCACGGAGTCAAGAGGATTTTAGAGAGATTTTGCGTAAGTCCTAAGATAAAGTTAATAAAAATAGTATTTTTAAATTCGTCAATCAAGTGTTGCTTTTACTTATCTATATCAAAACTTATACAAAACTTTGTAGGTAATTCCAGCTAGAAAAAAGTTGCTCCGATCTACCCCAAAGCTCTATGTCAAACCATCCGTCATCTTGGATATCTGGTTTTAATAGTGCGCCCGTAATATTAACTGTGACGCCATAGCTAGAAACTAACTCAGAAATTACAGGTTTTTGGTAGTGTTTTTTTGAAATGCACAATTGCACACGCAGTCGATTGGTTTGATTGTTAGAAATTTGAGGGTAGATTTCGGTTTTCCATCCGCTTATAACTGCTGTAGGTTCACCTGTAGCGAAACTGCTGCCTGAAATGGGAAAAGGATGTGAGTCTTGATCTGGCTCAATGTTACCTGCGATCGCTACTTGCATCAAATCCACACCTAATCCTTGCAGGTAAGAAAGACTATTTACCACTTGTTCTGGCTTTCCCTGAAGTTCTAAGTCAAACCAACCACAGTTGTTATCACCTGCTATGAGAGATGCTGCTTTGATATTGACAGTTAGGTTGTAGCGAGATATCAATCGAGAAATTACTGGTTGTCTGTGATAGTGCTGAGGCACTCGAATCCGGGTATGGATTGGGGCTATTTTCGTAAATTTAAAGTTAGTCATAGCACCGATTAACTTGTAGATGAAATAGAATATTTGCTTTTTAAATTCGCTTGTATAGTAGCTAGTAATTACTACTAGCTACTAATGACTAGCTTTACCAACTGCCGACGTTAGTTTCATCCCAAGTTTCTAATTTCAAGTCCTTAAAGTAAGTTAGTCCATTCTGAATTTGTTCTTCGGTTCCTTGTAAATCTAGGTCAAACCAACCATCACCAATAGCATTAGCACCGAGAATAGCCGCTGCGATGTTAACAGTCAAACCAAAGTCGGAAACTAGACGAGAAATCACAGGTTCTTGATGATAGTCTCTTGGAATTCTGATGCGAATTCGCTTGTGAGCGAGCTGATTATTAATAGCCATGTCCAAACCAACTCCTTAAATTATTATTGTGCTCTTGATTTTGCGACTGTTTGCTGTTTTACTACTTCAACATCAATTACTCTTTCCAAAGGCTGCCGAAACCGCACTAAATTTACTTATTACTCTGGCATTAACCCTAACGGATATTCGAGCACCCATCAAAATAAGCGATAGACAACCTTGGACTGAATTTATCCTCACTCTATTGGCGATTTGCAAAATACTGTGTTTCAATTCTGTTACAACACGCTGCCACAAATTCATTCAACTTGTTCCAGTATCTACAAAATGTCGGTCGATATTTAGTACTTTAATATTATTTAGATATTTTACATGGTAATTATTGAAAATGCAAGTTATTAACTCCCTTTACTCGGTCGATAATAAGGGTTTTTTTTGAAAATACTTGTAAAATTGAACTGAGTAAGTCGGTTTGTAGAGACAAAATTTCAAGATTTTTTGTTTTTTAATTGAAGAGTATTGTTTTGTACAGAGTACAGTACATTCCGGAGGGTGGCTTCCCCTTATCAAGGAGAGAGTTAAGGAGGGGTGTACTCCATTAACTTACAATCCGCTGTAAATTTTTAGGTGGCAAATATTTTCTACAGATATTTAAGACAAATTTAATGAAAATTTGTACTCAGTAGTTGTACAAGCTATTATTCTAAATTCAACAAATTCTGCATTGTCAAAAACAGTAAGTTAATTTGACACGAATGCTTTCGCTTACATCATATGTAATTTCATTACCAAACTAGATTAGTAAGAGTCTATATTACGTAGTGATTGATATGAGTAAATGTTTACTGTTGCTTTGTCATCAAAATATAGGTCATAACACCAACATACCAGTGACAAACTCTTGTCATAAAACTATAGTAAAAATTTATTAGTTACTACTACATGACGAATCTATATCCCGAATTGAAGCTCTCGGTCATGGGAGCTTTTTTTGTTTGAGTGACTAGCCACCACTAACCGGTGGAATTAACACTACTTCGTCACCGTCATGTAGAATTGTATCTCCTTCAACAAATGTCAAGTTAACTCCAAAACGGGTGAGTTCCCGCCATTGATGGAGTTCGGGGTGTTCGGCAATTAGGTGATCGCGTACTGCGGCAACTGGTGATTCTGGTGGAAATTCCAATACTAGCTCTGGCACTTGATAAGCCTCTTGATAGGCAGCGAACAATTTAACGGTAACTGTAATTGCAGATTGACACATAGAACGAAGTGAGAATGGCTTTAGGTTTGAAAGTAGATAGAGACAAGGCAACTAGTTATCATGTAGTGTCAATTTATAATAAATTCCATAAAATAATTTCATCCAAATTTCTTTGCTTAAACCTAATTTGACGTTTTTCTTAGTCAAATATCACCACTTAAGGACTAAACCACCTTAGCCTGACGGAAATTTTGACGCATCAGTGTACAACTTTTCTCTTGGCACTAGCTGGTTTGCTTGATTCTATATTGAGAGAGTTGGCCAAAGAGTTGACCAAGGGAACAACTAGAGTGAAGATAAGAAAGTTAGACATCTTGCCAAAGTACTGGGCTACTTTGAGATTACCTCGTCTGTTTCGTCTCTATTTTTGAGTTCAAAATAACAGATGAGGATTTGAGGAAGAAGGTATATGAAAGCCTGCACGGGCAGGCTTTATTTGTCTGGCAGGTGGGTGCAACAGGCATGAAACTATGCCCTGATACCACCTAGAAGCCAACAGCGACTTTTGCAAGCAGTCTATTTTTTATGAAGCAAGTTCAGTGAGGGATGGCTGTGGAGACACTTGTGGAAAAGCAGAAGCTAGGTGTAAATGTAGTTATGAAAAAAGGCGATCGCGTCCGCGTTAAAGAATCCGTAGTAGTTTACCATCATCCTGAGCATCGCGGTAATGCTTTTGACCTCAAAGGTACAGAGGGGGAAGTGGTAGATATTGTGACTCAATGGCATGATAGACCTGTCAGTGCCAACTTGCCAGTTCTAGTTCAGTTTAGTAAAAAATTTAAAGCTCACTTCCGTGAAAATGAGTTAGAAGTCATCTAAATCCCTCATTGGCGGCGAAGAAAAAACTGCATAATATTAAATTCGCCGCGCATCCTTTTTAGCTCTTGACGATGTCGTTCTGCTGTTGTGTGGTACCATTCACAAAATTGTTGATGCTCTGAGCGTACTTGAACTTCTTGATAAAATTGGTGAGTGGTTTGGTAGGCGGCAAAACTTTCTTCAACTTGGGGTTGAGGCGAAGGGATAATAAGTGGTAAGTCTTTTGACATAACCAAATTACAAGTTTAGGAATAAAAAATTTAGGAGTCACAGTCTAACTCCTCATCTATTATTACAACTATTCTTTATAGCCAGCCCCGCAAGCGATAAACAAAAATACCAACGTACTCTTTGAGAGCAGCAGTAAAATTTTGTAGGTTATTACTATCCGGGAACAAGTTCAGGAGTGCGGCTTTGGGAGTGCTGGCGAGTCCTGCAAATTCTTTATAGGTAATGGTATAGTCTGTGGGTGCAGGAATAGCGTCGATACCCTGACGCTTGAAGATAAGGATTGAGCGCGGCATATGCATTGCTGAAGTTACCAACAAGATGCGGCGAATACCACGGGCTTCAAGTATTTTTCTCACATTGACTGCATTTTGATAAGTGTTAAGAGATTCCGATTCTTCGATAATTGCTGCTGGGGGTATGCCAATTGATGTAAGGATTGCAGCCATATCCTGTGATTCTGATGCGTTGATACTGTCTTGCCAATCGATGCGACCACCACTGAGAATAATCACAGGTGCTTTCTGTTGTCGATAAAGTTGAGCGGCATAAATTACGCGATCGCCGCGATCATTTAAGTCTACACCTGGTCGTGGTGGCAGAGCCGATTTTGTCGCACCCCCCAAAACAACAATTGCTTCTGCATTTGGTATTTCCGTAAGTGGAAGGTTTTGCCACTCTAGTGATCGCACCAGTAAGCTCGCTATCCAGACATTACTGCTAAGTAATAAAACAGTTAGCGCCAACCCAATCGCAACCGCAGCTATGCGGGGACGTTTCCACAACATGAACAGTGCTACCAGCAAACACAAACAAGCTAGCCCTAATGGATAAAAAAATAGCGGCAGCAACTTAGAGAGATACAAAAACATGGGGGTTAGATCGAGTCCGGTTGAATACTCTTAGTTGAGGTTGACACGGAGAAAGGACTTGGTGAAATTACTTAAGTATAAAGAATAGATAATAAAAAATCACGCACTTTGAAATGTTGGTTACCCTTCGTAAATCCCTCAGGACTAGATCGCTCAACTCAAGCGGGCACGGGTACTGTAGGATCGTTCACTTCACGGAAGTTAAACCGGAACACCTACAGTACCCGTAAGACCGCACAGTCAAGAGCGGGCTAGTGATGCGCGGTGAGACTGAACGCAAGGACGGCGATCACACCGTCCGAATTGCAAGGTTATTTACCAACTCAAAGCACGTGATTATCTATACTGACGGGCGTGCTGCATTCGCAGTGCCAGAATATGCTCGCAAGGGCCTTTGTACAGCTTATTTTGCTGATGCCAATTGCAAGTACATTCTGCGTTGATTATACGCTCGTCTCTATCAATCGTCAAAGCAGGATTGTAGGTTTTTGATTTGTCCTGAATGCTACCTTGCACGGTTAAGGCATTATCTTTCTCGCTGACTGTTGTTAAGCGCACTGCATTTTGACTTAAAAACCTGGTTGCACTTTCTTCTCGTTCGTTGGCAAAGCGTAATCTCTCCATTGGTAACGGTTCGCGGCTGAGTTCTCGCACCCGATACACTTCTTTATTTAAGTCATAAATAACACGCCCTGCTTGTGTATAAGCACTTAAAGCTCCCAACACTGCCGTGCGACTCAAATTCAAGCGCTGTGACAAACTATCCGCCGTTTCTAACCAATTCTCCCGCAGCCCATCAAAAATAATTTTCTGCGTCCATTCATCGACATTGGCACGGGGTGCCATTAAGTCAAAATTACCAGCACCAGCCCAATCATTGGCAGTCCATCCCGATAAACCAAGGGTGAACGACATATCACCTAGATCGGCGACATAGAAGGAAGGCATACCCGTACCTAGCAGGTAAACGGTAAACTTTTTGGCAACGGCAATAAGACGTTCGAGAATGTGGAGGCGGCGACGCCCCCAAACGCGGATGGTTTGTTCTTGGGAACCAGTATAGGGCGATCGCGGGCAAACTACTTCAATATCCCATGGTTCAAACACCACCCGCACAGGTTCACCTGGTTTGAGATGATAGCGCATACTGCGCGGCCCTTTTTTCTCTTTGTGGCGACGCATTACAAAACAGATATTGTGAATATCCATCGGGTGTAAATCAAACCGGGTTGCGGGTAAACACATCGCCGAACTTACTTGTAAAAATCCCCTTACCCAGCTATCTGGTAAATCAATTTTTACTTCTTTATAAGCTTCTTCGTTAGTAGTTTTAACTTCAAAACCAGAAGGATCGACTTGCAATTGAGTAGTCTTATAACTGCGAATTTTTTGAAACTCATCATAAAGCGCTGCTGAGTAATCAACGTTTGTAGTACCGCAGGCAAATTCATTAATATTTTTGAATACTTCGTAACTTGCTCCCAGACGTCCGTAAGTTGATTCATCTACACTAAAGCACTCAAAAAAGACTTCATCAGGATGCACTGTAATAACTGGATCAAATACAAAGTAAAAGTCTAGTTGTTTTTGCCAAACAAAACGGCGAAATTCTTCTCTGGCTTGATAATAAGGACGCAAGCGTTCATAACTGCGCTGATTTAATTCATTTAATTCTACTTGTAGTGCCTTAATTTTAGTAGTGACATCCTGTCGCATTGCCATCACTAAATCCCAGTTAATTTCTTCTTGCTTGGCACGCCATTCTTTGTAAGCGGTTTTATCTTTAGGTTTAAATCGTAAGTCAGAAATAACAACATCATGTAAGGCGCTAATGGCTTCACGAAATGCCACGTTTTGTCGCAGTTCGCCAATAAAGTATGTAGGCGGGCGCTTTGTGTCTGGGGAGAATGACATCTGCGTGTTTCCGCTTTGTTCTACTACTGATGTGTTTCCTTTGTATGTGTAGTTAAATTCCATAATTTTGTTATTAATTATTGATTATTTTTGATAAGTATTTTTGCTTAAAATTAGCTAAATTGATAAATTATTGGTCGATATTTAGGCTGAGGGATAGGTTTACCTTCACTACTGGCGGCTTCCAACCAAGCAGCTTTAGCAATCATTGCCTCACGCAGTGCTTCCTCTGGTGTTTCACCCCAAGCAGAACAAAATTTCAAGTCAGGTATATCAGCAATGTAGCCTTCATCTTCTTCACTGTAGAAAATATTAATGTGATAATCTTTCATTCTTCATCTCCTAAAGTTAAATTTTACTATTGATACGTAGCAAACTAATATCAACTCTATATAAAATTGCACTTAATTAGACCAATTTATTCCTTTGTGTTCTTTGTGCTCTACCCTGCGGGAAGCCGCTCCGCGTCTATGTGGTTATTTTTTTAATATTAATTGCATCCTCAAAGGAGATTGGTATAAACTTAAAGGCTTCAATTAGCAGGGAGCATCCCGATTTTTTAAGATACTAAGCAAATAGCGCGACTTAAACCTCTGTGTTCCTCTGCGTGAACCTTTGCGCTCCTCTGCGTTTAAAAATAAAATCAAACATTTGGGATGCTCCCAATTAGCATGACCATAGTTCATCAAACTGAATATTTTTAGAGCTACACAGAGTTTTTTCATTTACCGTGATATGAACACTAATTTCTAACATCTACAACTGGCTTCACCTGAATCGGTAAATTCAATTGCGAATATTTTTTATGAATTTTCAACATAATTTGTATCGCCGCTGCTTTATCTCCAATAGCTATTGTTACCGACTGTCGAATTATAATTTCTGCCACAATTTTTGCCGCTGCTTCGCTTTTTTGTGCCTCCATTTCTAAAAAAGCAAAAATCCTCTTTTTGGCAACGCTACTACGATTGACGCGAGATAATACACTGATGAAAAATGGTGTTAGCTCCCGCAATCTTTCTGGATTACCTACAGCATATTTTTCTAAATAGTTAGTGGCAAATAACTGCATATCTGCTGATGGATGTTCGCTAAATTTCAACAGATATTCTTCTCCATCTGCTGCTTTGAAGTTACTAGTTAATAAATCACGCCCAAGTCTCCGTGCTTCTTCTCGAACGCTATCACAAATACTGACTAAAACTTCTGGTGTAAATTCGCGATCGCTGAACTCTGTTGTTAATATCTTAAAGGCAAATTCTCGTGAATCTTCCCACTTTGCTTCTAACATCCGTATTGCCACTAACATCTCTTGTGGATCTGTACGCAGGCGATTTAAGATTTGTCCAAACATCTGCCGTGCAGCTTCCCGCACTGACAAAATTTCATGGTTGGCAAGTTTAACGATTTCGTGAGTAGTAAATTCTGACAGCCAATCTTGGTAATTCGCACCCAGCAACAAACCACCTAATTCCTGTGGAACCGAGGATTGTACCTGGAGTAAGTTTAAAGTAGTTTCTTTGTTGATGCTTGGCATCCATCCCTGCAAGTCTTCTCGTAACAAACGCACCAAATAGCTGTGAACTCCTTCGTGTTTTTCTGGTGTGAGGAGAATTTCAATCAAATCAGATGCTATCTGGACGGTAAAAGCTGGGTAAAATGCTCCTAATCGATAAATAATTGGTTTGATGGCATTGCGGATATCTTCAACTGCATTCACCGCCATTGCCACAATCAAATCACTCTCTTCTCCTATAAGTTTCTCATCTGGCAGTTGACCAAAAAGCCTAATACCCAAAACTCGCAATGTTTCGTGAGGTGATGCCAGAAGTGATTCGATTATCTGTGGCGGCAAGTTTTCGGCAGTTGTTTCATGATTGAGGAGAATACGAGCACCTAATTCTTGAATTTCCAAGATGGGATGTGCTAAAAGGTCATTGACTACGCTCAAGCTTAAATTTCGTAACTGAAGTGGAAAGCATACCACTAGGGTTTCGGAAATTTCTTTTGCTAACTCAGGAGAAGCTTCTGGTGTAAATGCGATCAATTCGGCAATGATGCGTCCAATGAGTATTTTAGATGTACTATTGCTCAAAATTGAAGTTCCCAGCAATCTGCGTGCAAAGGTGCGAGTATCGCTTTGTTGGCTGACAACTAAAGCTGTGATGAAGTTGCTGTCTTCTAAAAAGAACTCGCGTTGTTGCTCTATCCATTGACAAGCTTGAGTACGAGCACGTTCAGATAGGCAATTAACTAAAGCAAGAATTAATTCTTTGTTTGGTGAGGCGGGATTGTAGTTAAGTAATGCTAGTTCAAAACCAAATTGCGCTGTAACTTCATAAGGTTTGTTAACTAGTTTGATTATTGTATCTATATTAATAGAAGCACAGAAGCGGTGACATGCTCGTAAGGCTTTGACAGCAAAACAATGAATGGGTTGACAATCCCTTTCTAATAGCAGTTGCAGCAGTGCTTGTGGATGTTGATCCCAAAGTTCGGGAAACGCCTCTTCTCGTGTTGGTGGTTCTGGATCGCCTGGTTTATAGCCTTCGCGACAGCGCCATGCTTTGGAATTGTGCTTTAACTCATAACGGGGACTGTTTTCGTAGAGGATATGGTTAAAAGTTAAATAACCAGCGTAGGCATCCCAATTTCGTTTAAACTCAATCCGAGTCCAGTTGGAACGTTCCCAGCGATAGAAAGTTGACTCCCAAACTTTTTCTGCATCCGCATCAGAATACTGAAGCAGAATGTCAACAGCCATTTTTACATAGTCAGGTTCACCCTCTTCACCTAATTGTTTCAAGGTGTGCCACACTCGCCGCAGTAAATATTCACGAGTGTTGCTACTGTATGCAATTTGTGATTCAGAACGTTTTAGTTCTTCTTTGATTTCATTTCTGTGAGTGTTGTTATATTGCCCTGTTTGAGAGTCGTACCAACCATACTTACCTAAGTATCCACCATCATTAGGAAGGCTCACATGATACTCTTTACTAGAAAAGCTTGCCCTTTCTATCTCCAAGCGATAGGCAAGAATACCAAATACTTCGGCATCATGGCGATATTCAGCCATCTTAAAAATGTGACGCAGGCGCTGAAAGTAGTTTGGTTTGAAAGGCGCTTTGCATAAAATATCAATTAATGCTGGACGCACATACTGATTATCAATTTGATAAATTTTATCCAAAACTGCAAAACCTTTGTAGTTGCTGCGTTCTAAATACGTGCGGAGTTCTGCTGCAAACCCTGCTGCTGAACCATTTCGCGCCAGTTTTTGCAATTCTGGTGGCAAAAACTCTATGATCTGGGCTTGCAAAGCAGCTTTTGTGTCTGCATCTGAAAGCTTGAGGAGTGCTTCAAAGGCAACACGACTCACAAATTCTGGACTGGAAGTATTTTGATATAGTTTGATGAGTGCGGGAATGGCACCTTTACCCCCACACCAACCTAATGCCCAGGCAATGCAGTAATCTCTCAAAGCTTCACCAGTGCCGATCAGTTTTAGTAGCAAAGGTGTGGCTTCAGTAATTTTAAGTTCTCCCGCCCGCCAAATTGCCCGTTCTAATTTCCATGTGCTGGGTTGATTGTTAGCAAGGCGCTTGAGTATTGCTTGTTTTCTTGGATTTTCATCTAAAACAGTTTTCTCCTCAACAGTTTTATCGACTGGCGTTACACTACTCTCCGTGTCGGCAACATCACGATATCCCTTTTTTGTTTTCTCCTCTACTAGCTTGTTAAAGACTCGCTGCGCTTCTTGTAAAGGTAGTGCCTGAGTAGTTTTTGTTCCTTCTTTTAAGTTACTCCCACGACGCCCATAGCGAAAATTTACTACATAACGCCCTTCACTTACCTGGCACAAATCTACTTCATAAACTTTGTCAGAACTTCCTTCCTGAAAATGCAGCGTAGTTCTTTTCTCTAGTTTCATGGCACCCATCCCACCACGCAGTCATGACTCTCTATTGTGGCTTGATTTATTGGGATCTGCCAGATGTGGTTAGGCAAAGGAACGGGGTTGGGGAAACAGCTTAATTTTGTTTTGGTACTTATCAAAAATTTCAAAAAATTTTAAGTCAAAAATGGTTATTAAAGCAAATAGATATATTTTTATTGTTTTATATATATATTTAGCTATATAGCTTTTTGCTCATAGAATAAAGTATCTGAACTTTTAAACGTTTAAAAATTTGAATGTTTAAGCATTGAATACTAACAATACCTTGATATTGAAACATTTAGATGTTTAAACATACAAAACACATCTAAGCATTTAAACATCTATACACTTGCAGTAGAATCTTGGCATTATTTGCTATTACGAAAAATGATTATCACAGTAGCGGCTTTTAAAGGCGGGGTAGGCAAGTCAACAACTGCGCTACACCTAGCCACATATCTCCAAACTAAAGCTGACACCCTATTAGTAGACGGAGATTTGAACCGCAGTGCTTTAGACTGGTCAAATCGAGGTAGATTACCGTTTAAGGTGACAGATGAAAAGCAGGGGGTGAATTTAGCGAGATTTTACGAGCATATAGTAATTGATACCCCAGCTAGACCTGATGCAGATGAGTTAAAAACTATTTCTAAGGGGTGTGACTTACTTGTTATACCCACAACTCCTGATGCGATCGCTTTAGCTGCAACACTGCAAATGGTTGATGTGCTCCAGAAACTGAAGACAAATTATCGAATTTTGCTGACTATTATTCCTCCCAATCCCAACAAAGCAGGGGAAGATGCTAAAACAGCCTTAGAAGGGGCGCAACTGCCTGTATTCAAGTCTAAAATTCGACGACTGGCTGTATTTCAACGGGCAGCTTTAGAAGGGGTGCCAGTCAATGCAGTGAAAGATCCTTATGCGCGTATTGCGTGGCGATGTTATGCCGAGGTTGGAGAGGAGATATTACCATGACTAGCAAGAAAAAAGGTAGCCGTTTCGACGAGTTAATTGATGCTGCCCGCAGTCGTCAACAAAGGGATCAGCCTCAGCCAAGTGCTGAAAACAGTTCTCGCACGACTAAAAGTACTGATCCAGATTATACCCGTACAACTGTTTATCTGCCCAAGCAATTGCACCGTCAGCTTAAGGCAGCAGCGGCTTCTCAAGAGCGACAAATGAGCGACATCTTGATAGAGTTGCTTGAGCAGTGGCTCAATTCTCAGAGCGGCAAGCAGGAAAGTTAGTAGGTTAGGCAAAATTAAAGTTACGGGTGGAGGCAAGGGAACAGGGTTGGGGGAACAGGAACATAGAAAATGTTTAACCCTTCTGCCCCTCCGAAGTTTGGATTGCCATGCAGGTGCGGCGGGGGCAGAAAAATCTCCGATTTTTCTGCTGTCGGCAGAGCCGACGCTGTGGTTGCACAGCAACCACAGCTATCCCCGCTCGCACCATCGGAGGAAGCCTCCGCTCCAACTTCTCTCTGCCTTCTGCCTTTTTCTTAAAGCACTATTTCCTCGCCTTTTTCAGTAAAGCGAACTTCTTTAATCCCCCACTGAGAATTACTGGTGAGGGTTTTGCGGAGGCTGCCAAATAGAGCAAACTGCTCACAACTAGACAGAGAAGCTATTTGCCGTTGGGACTTAGGGGATACTCGTAAATCTACTGTGGCAACACCATTTTTAATGTTAACATCATATCCAGAAAAGCTAAAGTCTGCACTATCCCGTTGTTCTAAGATTTTACCTACTGTACCCGTAACTGGCTCTGTTGCAGAGACTTCAATTTTTTGTGGAATTAGATCTTGGCATTGAGAATCACTTGTATATAAAGTCACATCTACTCTTTTAGCAGCAGCACTCTGAGAAGAAGTTTTGTTTTGAGTGGGGCTTTCTTGAGGTAAGGGTGGCTTATTGCTCGATTGAGTGTTGAGACTAGACGTAGTTGGAGTTTCGGTTGGTGTGGGTGATATGGATGCTGTAGGGATTGGAGATGGTGTAGGTGATGTAGGAGTCTCACTATTTGGGGTTGGTAATGTTGTCGTGTTGGTAGTTTGACTGTCAACATTACTAGAGTTAGGACTAGAATTACAACTACTGAGACTGGCAAATATTGCCACTAGCATGATAGGGAAAATATTTTTTGTGCTGGTGTTGATAATTTTGTTCATAATTTTTCGCCCCCTGGTATTATGAAATTCGCTCTTGTCATTAACAAATCAGCATAAATTTACTAGAAAGCTGGCAGAATCTCTAGTATGAAAGAGCTTTACATATGCTTACAACCAATATAGGACTTACGCTTTAAAATCAGAGTCAGCTGAGGCTACACCATTCAATTAAGAAATAATTAAAATTGCTATGTCTGGCAACCAATCCAGTAGCTACGATCCTCGCAAAGCCGAATGGGATGGTGTTCCAATCGAGAAATGGGAACCATCGAAGTGGAAGCAGTGGAAATCCAAGCATACTGCCACAGATGAGTTTGTAAAGATGGAGCGTGAGTATTTGAGAATCAAGCACACTGTTGAGCAAGCTAACACTGCTTTAAGTTTAGATAGGGTAAAAATAAAACTAAAGCTTACTAGTGCTAAGTCTATTGGTTTGCAAGGTTCTTTCCCCTGTAAAGCTGGTGATGTAGGTAAAAATGGTAGCCCTCATAAACAGTACACTCTGTCATTAGGTTTTGTTGCCAATGATATTGGTGTGAAAGCAGCGATCGCTAAAGCACGAGAATTAGATTTATTGTTAATTACTAAACAATTTCAGTGGACACCAGAACTGTTGGGTAAGCAAGCACAAAAACTAGCATCACTAAATGAGGGGAAAAATGCAAAACTCATTAGTGAATTAATTCAAGAATATGAGCAGGAATTTTGGAAAACTCACGAACAAAACAGACAAGGAATTCGGACTTGGGAAAGCCATTATATTAGGCATTTAAAAAAGCTTCCACAAGATAGTCCTCTTTCCCAAGAAAGCTTAGAAGTAGCACTACAAAAAACTAAGCCAAATACACCATCTCGATTTTATTTAGCTTGGCAACTGAAGAAGTTTTGTGAGTTTTGTGGATTTGATGGTATTAAAATTATTAATTCTTACGCAACTCCCCTACCCACGCCTACAATTCGGAAAATTCCTAACGATGACGAAATTATTCAAGGTTTTGCAAAAATAGGAGTACCATTATCACCTTATGCTAGTAAGGAGAATATTACCTTACCCGAACAATGGCAATGGGCGTATGGAATGTTAGCAACTTATGGTTTAAGACCTCATGAACTATTTGCTATAGATTTAGAAGCTTTTACTAACCCAGCTAATACTTTTCATTTAGTTACTCTTAATCCTAGTTTAACGGCAGGTACTAAGACTGGTGAACGCAATTGCGGTATCCCACCTTTATATCCTCATTGGATAGATTTATTTGATTTGAAAAATATAAAACTTCCTTTTAATGGTGGAAAATTAAGTAATAAAACAGCAAAACTTTATATCAAGTTTAGAACCAGTAGTGTAGGTTTTAGACCTTATGATTTACGTCATGCTTATGCTATTCGCGGTCATCGTTTACAAGTCCCAATTAAGACAATGGCAGATTATATGGGACATACAGTACAAGAGCATACCAAATCTTATCAAAGGTGGATGAATGAAGATACTAATTTAGAAATATATAAAGAAGTTGTTATTCACAGGCAAGGTACGAGTAAAGAAGCACTGAAAGAAAGAATTAGAGAATTAGAAGCAGAGAATCTGGCTTTAAGAGCAGAGAATGAGACTTTAAAAGGGATATTAATTCAGCATCAATTGGGCGAATTGTTGAGTTGAATTTGATTTGACAATTATTTCTCCTTTGACATTACGCTCAAATTTGACATCAGGATTCTCACGACACAGTTGATAAAATTGGTCGTCTGTAAGTTTAATGATGGGGTTTAAGTTTACAGTAATAGTGTCATGATAATTAAACATAAATTCTAGGGTGCGTTAACGCTAGCCTAACGCACCCCACTGAATTTGGTAATTTATGGTACATTTGTATATCTTTGAGCGATCGCTTCTTTGCTAAAAGGCAGGAGGCAGTACTTCAACTACGCTCAGTAACCAGGTAGAAGGGAAGAAAGTTTATGACGGCTACTTAATTACTAAACCACAAGAGGCAGTTTTATTTCATGTCCAGCAACTTTTTCATTATCTCAATACCAATGTCAACAAGCGGATGACTCAATGTTGCTCTTACCGCTTCCATTCCTCCAGCTATTAGGATTGCTAACAATCTGGATTTGAGTGTTGGTACTTGTTGTGTTGTGGATTCAGTTGGGGTTAACTGATAAATAAGTTGCTTCATCTGTCTCAAGTCAGTTCCTTTGAGGTTATAAATTATGCTTGATTTTTGCTTGTACCATGCATTTACACCTCGCCTGAGTTAAGCAAGATGTTCCCTACGCCCTTATTTGTAGAATAAGGCAACGTGCAATTTGTAAGCTGCAACAAAACTATCAAAAACTAAACAATCAGACTGTTATACAAAAACCAAAGGTATTGGGCAAAAGACTAACTACTGGTATTGTTTATTAGCAATATTAGCCTGATATTCACTTAACTTTGAAATGCGAAAAGTTAGAAAAAACACGCTTAAATATAATATCTTGTATGAGTAGGTAAAATTTTTGACTAATTTTATATTGAAATGATTCTAATAAATCTATTGAAAAAGTCTTTTGGCTTTAAGTTTAACCAGGTACAAGATTTTGTAATTAAAATCGTAGTGTTTTTAAACGCAAAGGAACGCAAAGTTAGCGCTGAGGTACGCGGAGTTTTTCGAGAGAGAATTTGCTAGTAATTAATTAAATGCTGTACTAAGTAAATCTTGAAATGCAATGCCTAAATTTTTGATTAATCCCCATTTTCATAGACAATATTAAAAGTCTATTTGAGCCTGCCCTACTCTCTGGATTAGCTCTCCGAGCCAGACAACAAGCCTAATCATTACCATACAAAATTTATCATGTCAATAAGAAAATGGGCAAAATGCGCTAAAAATAGGTAGTAAAAAGTAAGAAAAAAGTAAGAAATAGATTTTTATGAAAAAGCTAAAAACAAGGCTAGAAGGTCAATATAGATGATACGACCGCGCAGGGTACTTGCTCAACATTGGCTCAAAAGTGAAAAGGCTCTGACTGAGATTTTGAGAGCCGCTGAATTGAAAGAGAATGAACGCATTCTGGAAATCGGCCCCGGTACGGGGATTCTGACTCGTCGTTTATTACCGTTGGTGCAATCTTTGGTTGCAGTAGAAATTGACCGCGATTTGTGCAAACATTTAGTCAAAGAATTTAGAAAGGCTGAAAATTTCTTGCTTTTACAAGGAGATTTTCTTGAGTTAGATTTACCATCTCTGTTAGAAGAAAATTCAGCTTTTCAAAATCCTAAGAAAGTTGTTGCTAATATTCCCTACAATATCACCGGGCCGATAATAGAAAAACTCTTGGGTACAATTGCTAAACCTCATCCAGAGCCTTATGAATTAATCGTTTTATTAATACAAAAAGAAGTAGCAGAAAGATTGGTAGCAAAACCAAGTTCAAAAGCGTTTGGTGCTTTGTCGGTGCGGGTGCAATATTTGTCAGAGTGTGAGTTGATTAGCATAGTGCCAGCAGGAGCATTTCACCCACCGCCCAAAGTAGATTCAGCAGTGGTGCGACTCACACCCCGTAAGATAGAACCAGCAGCAGACGAGCCACAAAAATTGGAGACTTTGGTAAGATTGGGGTTTGCAGCCAAGCGGAAAATGCTACGAAATAATTTGCAATCGCTAGTAGAACGCGATCGCTTGACTCAATTACTGGAACAATTAGAAATAAATCCCCAAGCTCGCGCTGAAGATCTCAGCGTCACGCAGTGGGTTGCTTTAAGTAATCAGTTAACAGCGAAAAACTGATAACTGATAACTGATAACTGATAACTGACAACTTTTATGCGTTCCTACAGTCTCATCGCTCCTGCCAAAATCAACTTATATCTAGAAATTATTGGCGATCGCCCTGATGGGTTTCACGAGTTAGCAATGATACTTCAAAGTATCGGGCTTGCCGATCGCATTGATGTGAAAGTAGGGGGAACAGAAGCCATTCGCGTTCGTTGTAACCATCCCCAAGTCCCTACAGACAAAAGTAATTTAGCATACCGCGCCGCAGAACTGATGGCAGCAGAATTTCCTGATGTCTATGCCAAGTATGGTGGTGTAGATATCGCGATCGCCAAACACATTCCTGTAGCTGCTGGGTTGGCGGGGGGTTCAACAAATGCAGCAGCAGTTTTGGTAGGGATAGATTTGCTGTGGAAGTTGGGATTAACTCAGTCGGAATTAGAAGAATTGGCAGCGGCTTTGGGTTCTGATGTTCCATTTTGCATTGCTGGTGGAACTGCTATTGCTACAGGCAGAGGCGAGCAACTTTCTCCCCTACCTAGCTTGGATAACATATATATAGTATTGGCGAAGTATCGCAGTCTAGAAGTTTCCACAGCTTGGGCATACAAAACTTATCGTGCCTGTTTTGGCAGTTCGTATATAAAAGATAAAGAGGATTTAGCAGCGCGCGCTTCGGCAGTGCATTCCGGAGCAATGGTGAAAGCTATTTTGCACAAGGATGGAACAGAAATTGCGTCCAAACTGCACAATGATTTGGAGAAAATAGTATTGCCAGCTTACCCACAAGTTTTGGAACTACGAGAGACATTTGCTAAACAAGAAGGCGTTTTGGGAACAATGATGTCTGGTTCTGGCCCAAGTGTGTTTGCAATATGCGAATCTAAAGAGCAGGCAGAAAAAGTTATGTTGAGTGTCGCAACAGCAATACCTGATCAAGATTTGGAATTGTTCGTGACTCAGTTGGTTACACACGGCATTAAAGTAGCATCATCCGTTTAAACGTTATTTAGTGAATCTCAAATTTTATGAGTGAACCCAATGCAACACAACAAACAGATACTCAAACGCAAGCTCAAGTAACTCCCTTACGCTGTGTCATCGGATCTGTAATGTCGGGAGGATTGGCATTTGCAGCATACTCCCTCATGATTGCGATCGCGACAACGTTTGCTAATAAACCAATTCATTCTGACAATCCAATCGTATTGAATATCGCCTCCGCTGTTCGTACCTTAGTTGTAGGGATGACTGCTTTGGCGTCTGGAGTTTTTGGCATAGTTGCTGTTGGTTTACTCGCTTTAGGTATTCAACTTCTATTTCAGCACCTTACTAAACGTCACTCATAATTCATCTCTCTATGGTTATATAACCATAGAGAAGTAAAACTTATCAACCTAATCTAAAGCTCCTTTAGGGAAGAGAAGTTCGTTATTAGGGATTTGTCACATAAGTGATCAAGACAGATTGTAAAGTTATGTAAAAAGGTTGCGAAAACTTCGGGTAATTAAACAACTTCAAAAATTAACTACCAGGAGTTTGAAATCATGAAACTGAATTATCGCGGTTTATCTTATGAAGCTAATTCTCAAAATATTGAAATAGCCCAAACAGAGATTAACGGCAAGTTTCGCGGGTTGAATTATCACATTTCTCGCCCGGTTAACTCAGCAGGCTCTTCAGTAGGAGTAACTTTGAAATTTCGTGGAGTTAGTTACTCGAAAATCTAAACTATCTGGCTCTTCAAAAAGTAGGAGTGGGTTTGTAAATTCGCCCCACGCAGAAAATAAAAAGCTATTAATATTAATAGAAAGCAATTCATATTGGGTATCGGTGCCATCGTTATCCTTAAGATACTCTGCAAAAGTCAGTTTTTTGGTGGTTGCAGTCATAGCGATCGCAATCCTTATCGATCACTCAATACAGTTATTCTAGGAGATTTGCTGTCCTGTTGATAGTGATAAAACCTGTAGGCGATCGCAATTAATTAACAACTTGGGTGAGTTGAATTTTCTGTCGTGCTATCTACAGGTAACAAGTGCGCGATCGCTCTTAATTTATTGAGCTTAAATACTAAGCGCTGGGCTTGCTGTCTATATAGTGGTTGCGGTAATCGCCCAGGCAAGTTTCTCATCAAATCCCTAGCAGTGCCGATACTACACCCGGAAATAATACTGATTTCATTTGCGCCATCAAAAATAGCATCGCTAGTTAAAGCTTTCTCAACCTGTACGTACCAGTTGCGAGGAGACAATTCACCTCGTTCAATTCGTTGCAGACTATTACTAGTTGCCAGAACAATCATGCGATCGCCAACAGCAAGCCGCGTTTCATAAGCGGGCATTAACTTGGCAGGTGATGGTGATGTCTTTTGGTAAAGAATTGGTACAGCGCCATAACCATAGGCGATATCATATAACATCAATCCATTCAGTGTATCGCCATCCTCAACCATGTACTCTACCACCTGAATCGTTTGATTATTCAAGTGAAATAAGCCAAGAACATTTTCTCCAAAGGCGGCAGCAGCAAAAACTTCTGCCGATAAAGCAGAAGTACACAGCACTTGTGCATAAGAAAATAACTGCGCTACCTTATCACTAAATTGGCGATTGTAGGTGCGGAGCACCAAGCCACTGTTAGCAGCCTGAGAGTGAGCCATCAAACCAATTTCCAGATTCTCCATCTCATCTTCAGTAATGACAACAACGCTTTTAGCATCAGTAATATTTGCAGTAGCCAAAGCGTTGGTAAAGTTATCAACAATTACTGGCAATTGAAGTGAGAAATTTGGTTCAACAGCTGTACTGGTAATTCCAACGATGGGTTGCTTGAGTTCCTGCAACAGCGTCGCAACTTGCCGCCCGACTCGATTTAATCCAATCAGCACAACATGATCTTGTTGAGGTATCAACAGACGTGGGCTAGTAAAGAAAAACTGAAATCTTGAACTAAGAAGTTTATCAGTTAACAGTGCATACAACACTCCAACAAAAGCCGTGCCTGCCAATGTTAGCCCCAGACTAAACAACCGCAACCACCCTGGCATTTGTTGCTCAAATTCAACACCTCCGAAGACATCACCGTATCCTCCCAACAGCAAGACAGCTGTAGCATAAAAAGCCTCTGCGATATTGATGCCGGGATAATGCCAGCGATAGAGAATTGTTCCCCAAAAAGACAGAAAGATGACTGTAATGCCACAGATGATTGCAACTCGTACAGTGCGATCGCGATCGCCTGATTGCCAAACTTGCATCAGCTTTTGTTTGAGATTATTCCATGACATACCCAAGAAAATTTTCTGCCACAACCGTCGTGCTTCTGGCTTGGTTCTAGTTGCCGATCCCTGTGCTAAGGGAAACAGATCTGCAATTTCGATATAAACGATAGTATCACCTGAGCGCAATACTGTCTCTGCCTCCCACTCATAAAAATGACTGGGCAGTTCAGATGAATGACTAGCGTGATTTAATATCCGCCGAAAAGAAGTATTTAGTTGGTGTACCTGCCACTTATTACACCAAAGATCATGAGGTTGAATTTGATACTTTGCGACTCTCAGCTTGCGCCCTGCAAGGTTAAAGTATCCAAGATTCTCGTCACCAAGAGCTGCAAAAGCAAAAGCAGAAGCTGTCAGTTGATTCGGCTCAAAAGCAATAAAATTACCAAGATTTTCACTTAAAAGTTGATTCAAATTTTGTTTTTCAGAGCGTACAACCAGGCGAGCTTGAGGATTTAAAAGTCGTGCTGCAAATGCAGCTTCTATATTGACTCGCTCATCACTTGTCACTAAAAGCACAGTTCGACATTGACGAATATGCGCCTGTTCTAAAATACTTGCCTGACGGCAGTCTCCGATCAATAAATCTTCTAATAAATTCTCTAAGTTTGATACATCCCAATTCTTTGGTTGTACTAGATCTATTGCGCTAACATTAGCACCATACTCTTTCAGGACTACAACACAATGCTGACCTAAACTTCCCAATCCACAAACTAAAAACCTATCTAGCTTTGTTTGAGTACTGTTAATAGATTGATGGATATTTTCTGAGAATGACACATCTTATACCACGCATAATATATATTTTTTGCATACATTACGATTATACTTTTTGGTATAGTTTTTAGAACATAATCAGCTTAGGTAAATCATACTTGTAGATCATCTCAGGGAAATTGTGTAGAGTGCGGTCGCTTTGGGAAAGCAAATTTGAAAATCAAACAGAATAGGTAAAAATATTTAAGTTCGCTTTAGGATGGGTGGCAATGGTACAAAATTCAGAACATACTTTAAAAGTTGCCCAGCAAGCCTTTGAATATTTCAGGCATGGTATGGAAACAGGTGAATGGAAGCAATTTTTAGATATACTCACTGAAGACTTCAGCTTTTGGTTTCCAATGGGAAAATTTCACGGATTAAATGTAGGCAAACAACGAGCACAAGAATTTTTTCAATACGTTACCCAAACTTTTAGTCCAGGTTTACAGTTAACATCCTTAGACCGTATTACTAGTAGTGAGACAACGGTTGTATTTGAATTTCGAGACGAAGGACTTTTATTCGGACAACCTTACAAAAATCGGGTTGCGGTTTCCTTTGATGTGCGTGGAGACAAAATATGTGCATATAGGGAGTATTTTGGCAGCGACGGTAAATCTAATTGATCACATAATCAGAAAATCTTTGTCCCTTCTGCCCACAGCATAGCTGCCTTATTTCCAACAAACTCTACTCTTCTGCCGTACACTACATTTACGACAGTTCAAGAGGTAATAAGTGCATTGGAAAAACTATTAAAACTATCAAGAATTATTGATGCCTGCAATGAACGCATCGGTCGATATACCAGTTGGTTGGTGCTAGTAATGGTAACACTCGGCGTGTGGAATGTGATTGGGCGATGGTTGGGACGTTTTAGCGGCAGCAACCTGACTTCTAATGCTTACATAGAAGCACAATGGTATATTTTTGATTTAGTGTTCTTGTTGGGAGCAGCTTACGCACTCAAACATAACGAACATGTCCGAGTTGATGTTTTTTATAGTAATTGGCAACCCAAGCGTAAAGCATTAGCAGACTTTGTCGGCACAGTATTTTTTCTGATACCTTTTTGCATCATGGTAATTATTTTTTCTTGGGATGCTATCGTTGCCTCATGGCGAATTTGGGAGACATCACCCGATCCTGGTGGTTTGCCACGCTATCCAATTAAAGCAATGATTATTGTCGGTTTTGTATTGCTAATTTTTCAAGGAATTTCTGAGGCTATCAAAAACTTAGCAATTCTCACAGGCGAACTCGAATCCCAGGAGGAACGCCATGACATTTGATTATGAGTGGCTTGGCCCTACAATGTTTGCGGGTGCTTTAGTGTTCCTGTCATTAGGTTATCCAGTTGCCTTTTCGCTGGGTGGAGTGGCGATGTTATTTGCAGCGATCGGTATTGCACTAGATGTATTCGATCCACTATTTCTCACTGCCATGCCCCAACGAATTTTTGGCATCATGGCAAACTACACTCTACTAGCTATCCCTTACTTTATCTTTATGGGCGCAATGCTGGAAAAGTCTGGGATTGCAGAACGGTTATTAGAAACGATGGGGATTTTGTTAGGGCGCTTACGTGGTGGGCTGGCGCTCGCTGTGGTATTGGTGGGAGCGCTTTTGGCAGCGACTACAGGTGTCGTGGCGGCAACAGTGGTAGCGATGGGTTTGATTTCTCTGCCAATTATGTTGCGCTATGGTTACAACAAAGAATTAGCTACTGGTGTCATTGCCGCATCAGGAACGTTAGGACAAATTATTCCACCAAGCGTGGTATTGGTAGTACTGGGGGATCAGTTGGGTGTATCGGTGGGTGATTTGTTCATCGGTTCGGTGATTCCTGGTTTAATGATGGCAAGTGCCTATGCGATTCATGTCTTAGTCGTAGCGTTTTTGAAGCCAGAGGTAGCACCTGCTTTACCTGCTCAAGTGCGAGATATTGGTGGTAAAGCCTTAGGAGGGCGAATCATTCAGGTAATGCTGCCGCCTTTAGTATTGATTTTACTAGTGTTGGGTAGTATCTTTTTTGGTTTCGCTACGCCCACAGAAGCAGGCGCTGTAGGTTGTGCAGGAGCGATCGCACTAGCTGCTGTTTACCGTCAACTAACTTTGGAATCGTTGCGTCAAGTCTGCGATTCTACTGTGCGCATCACCAGCATGGTGGTTTTTATCTTGCTCGGCTCCACAGCCTTCAGTTTAGTCTTTCGGGGATTAAATGGCGATCAATTTATGTTCGATGTGCTTACCAATCTTCCCGGCGGCAAAATCGGCTTTTTGATTGTGAGCATGGCAGTAGTATTTATTCTTGGCTTTTTCATCGACTTTTTTGAGATTGCCTTCATTGTTGTGCCTTTATTTGTACCAGTTGCTCAAAAATTAGGCATCGACTTGGTTTGGTTTGGTGTAGTTTTGGGAGCAAATCTGCAAACTTCTTTCCTCACACCTCCCTTTGGTTTTGCCCTGTTCTATTTGCGGGGTGTCGCACCCAAAGAAGTTACTACAACTGATATTTATCGCGGTGCCGTACCGTTTGTTCTGCTGCAGTTATTGGTGCTAGTGCTAATTATTGCTTTTCCAGGAATTGTTGGTTTGTTGCCTTCTTTGGCACGCTAAGAGTTCACTAAAGATAACCTAGAAGCTACTCGTTTACTAGCTGCATCGGATGCATTTATCAATGAAGCTCCAACTTGTTTTACAGCTTGTATCAATTCAACACCCGCTTTTTCTGGTGAGCCTACCCCGAATGGAGGTGAAGGATTATACTCAAGCATCAATTCGATGAATTTACCAGTCTCCTCACCACAAAGTATTCCTGCGATTGTCAGGGCAAAATCAATTCCTGCCGTTACACCTCCACCAGTAATTCGGTTGCCATCTACAACTACTCTTTGTGTACTGACTTGTACTCCCATTAACTCCAGTTGCTCTCGAAATGCCCAATGAGAAGCTGCTCGATACCCTTGTAACAAACCAGCTGCTGCCAAAATTAAGGAGCCTGTACAAACGGCAGTAACATACTTAGCTGTCTTCCCATGTGCCTGCAAAAATGCCAATACTTCTTCATCTTCCATGATTTGGACGGTACCAAAAACTCCACCCGGTACACATAAAACATCAAGTTGAGGACATTCAGCAAAAGTAGTAGTGGGTAAAATTGTTAAATCGCCATTGCTCACCACAGGTTCAAGGGACTTCCATAATAATAAAACACGAGTATTAGGGATTGAAGAAAAAACTTGGTGCGGCCCTGTAATATCTAATTGGGTCATATCTGGGTAAATAACTAAACCAATAGTGTGTTGGTGCTGATTATTCATACAGGTAATTGCAAATGCTGTGGTTAACACAGTTATCCTAAAGCTAATTAGCTGAACCGCAAATTACCCAGTTGAGTACTTTTTCGCCATGTCTGAAAGCTTTCGTACATTAATTCACAAAATAGCGATCGCTCACGATGAACTGCAACTACGCCTGCATTATATGGATGCAGCAGGAGAGTTGTTTGCTTGCCAGCACTGGAGTATTTATTTGCATGACAGCCAAGGACAACACACTACCATTGATATCAAAGGCTTACCAGATAGCTTTATCGATTACTACCAAAGTGTTGGTGCAGCTATCGATCCAATCATGCAATATGTGAGCGAAAATCATGCACCTGCTCACGAGCAAATTATTTTTACCGAAGTAGATTGGAAGCAGAGCCAACTATATCAAAGTGGTTGTGGTAAAAAATATGACCACGAACATATTATGACAGGGCCGATTGTTGGGCGAGGACAACTAATTGGTACAGTACATTTTGCCCGAACTAGTGGAACACCAGCCTTCAATACAGTGGATTTAATGCATTTGAGTGCGCTTTGTGCTCATATTTCCGCCCAACTAGCATTTTTGAGAACAGAACAAGAATTCAGGCGATCGCAAAAAGCAACTTGCTTAACTCCACGAGAGTTGCAGATTGCCTCCTTAGTGGCAAATGGCTTAACTAATGCAGAAATTGCTGCTGAACTTTGGATTAGTCAAAACACAGTTAAGCAGACATTGAAAAAAATATTTCGGAAGCTCAATGTCACTGCCAGAGCAGAGATGGTGGCAAAATTGCAATTGATTTGCTGATTTCACAAGAATTTCAATGTTCCCGGATCATTTGCCAATGAGGAGCGACTCGATACTCTTGTCGTAACAATTTTGGATTTTGGATTAAAACCATTGATTAATAGGCTAGTCCAGAATGTTGAAACAAGACTCCCGCTCGCCAATTTGGTGTCACAGTTCTTAGGAACCTATACAAACGAACTTTACTTCGTAATAACCCGGTAATAGCTTGATTAACAAGTATATAAATAGACATTCGATATAGTTGTTTTTTACCTAAGTAATTGCTACGATTCTGAATAATAAGCCTCTAATTTGAACTTAGCTAGGAAATAAAAACCTTTTTCCTCAGAAGATTAATATTTATCTGCTTTTATCGCTGTTTTCTGTAGTCTATTTCGACTCCTGATACTGAGAGATAGTAGTAACTTATACGCTGATGCAGGCTGAGTGCAATCCGTTTGGATAGACTGGGCTTTACTGAAAAAGTGGGGTAAAAGTTTTATCCATGATGTGGAGTGGCTGAGTAAGGAACAACACAAAAACAAAGGATATAAAAGAATGCGTCTGAGAAAGCTAGTCAGCTACGGGATTCTTGTAATAGTATTCATCATCGGTTTCAGTTTCACAGCGATTGCCCGTGGCTCTAACAATCCACCCGCAAGTGAAAAGATTGAGTTTGCTCAACAAACGAGCGATTTAATGCTCAACACCTTGTTTGCAGCACTGACGCAGGAGTTCGACGAAACTACGCCGGATAATGTGGAGCAGGGTAAGCAGTCTATCTCGCTGATATTTAACGATAAGAACAGGGATATGCGATTAGTTGGTACCATTAACCCACTCCAGGAAAGCGATCGCCCCCGCGACAGCTTCGAGCGTCAGGCAAACGCACTGGCAATGGCGGGGGAGGCATACACATCCATCCAGCGCGTGGACGATCAATGGTACTATCGACGCTCGATCCCCCTCAGCAATTTTAGAGCGGAGTGTGCGCTCTGCCATACTAATTTCCCAACTGGCCCTACATCAGATTGGGTAGGTGCGCTCATGCTCAGGGTGCCAATCAAGGAGTAAGAAAATTCCAAAAAGTAGCGATCGCCCATCGTAAGTAGAAATTTATCTATACCTAACGAAGTAAATATTTATTCACAACTCTTTACAAACTCTAGTAGAATGATTCTATTAACAAAAGTAAGTATTTTTTCTCATTGACATGATAGCGGAGCGATTTCCCTGGCTTACCGCGATTGTCCTACTTCCACTAGTTGCTTCACTGCTCATCCCTGTGCTGCCTGATAAAAATGGTAAGCGCGTGCGGTGGTATGCCTTGGGTGTAGGTATCGCAGACTTTGTCTTGATGTGCTATGCCTTTTGGAAGCATTACGATACGAGCAGTGCTAGTTTTCAACTCGTGGAAAATTATGCCTGGCTGCCTCAGTTAGGTCTAAACTGGGCATTATCAGTCGATGGGCTGTCAGTTCCGCTTGTGCTACTAGCAGGATTTGTGACGACACTCTCGATGTTTTCAGCATGGCAAGTTGATCGTAGACCTCGCCTATTTTACTTTCTAATGCTCGTGCTTTATGCCGCACAGATCGGAGTATTCGTTGCCAAAGACTTGCTGCTGTTTTTCATCATGTGGGAAGTCGAACTGATTCCTGTCTACCTACTCGTTTGTATTTGGGGTGGGCAGAAGCGTCGCTATGCGGCAACAAAATTTTTACTATACACAGCAGCGGCTTCTATATTTATTTTAGTAGCGGCACTGGCAATGGCGCTCTACGGTGGCGGCACCATGACCTTTGATATAGTAAGTCTTGGCATGAAGGAGTACCCACTTGCTCTAGAACTGCTGCTTTACGCGGGATTACTGATTGCATTTGGCGTCAAGCTTGCTGTGTTCCCCATGCATACCTGGTTGCCTGATGCCCACGGTGAAGCATCGGCTCCCGTATCAATGATTTTGGCAGGCGTACTTCTGAAAATGGGTGGTTACGGACTAATACGCCTAAATCTTGAACTTCTTAGCGATGCACACATTTACTTCGCACCTGTTCTGGCAATTCTGGGTGTTGTTAACATTATCTATGGCGCGTTGAACTCCTTTGCCCAATCAAACATGAAGCGCCGCCTAGCATATTCGTCGATTTCCCACATGGGGTTCGTATTGCTGGGTATAGCGTCCTTTACCGATTTGGGAATCAACGGTGCGATGTTACAAATGATTTCCCATGGCTTAATTGCATCGGTGCTATTCTTCTTAGCAGGGGTGACTTATGACCGCACCCACACGATGGCAATGGAAAATATGGGTGGTATCGGACAAGCCATGCCCAAAGTCTTTGCCCTGTTTACCATTGGTTCAATGGCTTCCTTGGCTCTCCCTGGGATGAGCGGCTTTGCTGGTGAACTCTCGGTTTTCCTTGGTGTGACAACCAGCGATATCTACAGTTCAACCTTCTGCACTGTAACAGTTTTCCTTGCTGCCGTAGGAGTTATCCTCACGCCGATTTACCTGTTGTCCATGCTGCGACAAGTATTTTATGGCACTGGTGCAGAACTGAAATGTAACCTTACAGATGGTGGCTTGCAGAATCAGGAAGCTGAAGAAGCAGTTTGTTTTGGCACAGATTGCGTTTTGCCTAACGAGGCAATATACAGAGATGCTAGCCCACGTGAAGTGTTTATCGCTGCCTGCTTCTTGGTGATAATTATCGGTATTGGACTATATCCTAAGATGGCAATGCAGATGTACGATGTCAAGACAGTTGCGGTGAACGCTCAAGTCCGTCAATCATACACCGTGATTTCGCAAGAAAATCCTGGTGTCTATGCTCATGGAGTGTTGATTCCTGAAATTGCAAAGGCTGAAGTAACGCCTGTTTTGGCAAATTTGAAGTAAGATTTTTGATATCTTGCACCCCGATCGCAAGAGCCAGAGGCATTAGTTCTCGTTACTAGGTTAAACCTGGTAACGAGTATTTAACAAGAGTAAGTCACAAAATGATCAAAGAATAAGGAGTAGAACTTGTGCATAGCGGCAGAATGCAGATGTTGATGGATAGGACAGCGATCGCACTTTCTACCGTTTTCATTGTTATGCTTCCCACACTGACAACAACTTCTGCTCGAAATTACTCACTCTGCGTTCCCCCGCGCTTACCTTTGCGTTCCTCTGCGTTAAAAAAAATATTATTCCGATGCCAGCAGATTTACCGTGAAACCCATTCACAAGATTGAAACCAGAACAAAAAGCAATGACTAGTTTTTCTCTAACTTTGACTAGATGTCACAAAATTAGCAAAGCTCAGTTCATTCACCCGATTCCAGTTGTAAATCTGCTCTCTAAAGCCTTTCCACTGTTCGTAAACTTGTTTAAAATTCGTATCTTTACTAGCATTTTCTGCAAATATCTCAAAGGATATTTTCTCAGCCGCTTGCAGAATATCTTGGCTGTAGGGAACCAACTTTGTACCACTAGCCACTAACTTTGAAAGTACTTGCCCATTCAAAGCATCATACTGAGTGAGCATATTGACATTAGCTTCATAAGTTGCCGCTTTCAATACTTCTTGATATTCTTTGGGCAGACGATTCCAGGCATTCAAATTAACCAATACATCTAAAGTGGGGCCGGGTTCCCACCAACCGGGATAATAGTAGAACTGGGCAGCTTTATTCAAACCCAGCTTTTCATCATCATAAGGGCCAACCCACTCAGCCGCATCAATAGCACCCCGATCCAATGCCAAGAAAATTTCGCCTCCTGGTAAAACTTGCACATTCACTCCCAAGCGAGACATAACTTGTCCCCCCAATCCAGGAATTCGCATTTTTAGTCCCTTGAGATCCCCAACAGACTTGATTTCTCTTTTGAACCATCCCCCCATCTGCGCCCCTGTACTACCCGCAGGAAAGTTAATGACATTAAAACTGGTATAAATTTTCTGTATAGCTTCTAAGCCACTACCATGATAAAGCCATGCATTCTGCTGTTGGGCATTTAAACCGAAGGGTACGGAAGTAGCAAAAGCCAATGCCGGACTTTTACCAATGTAATAATAGCTGGATGTGTGTCCACATTCCACTGTTCCTGCTTGCACAGCATCTAATACTTGCAATCCTGGCACTAACTCGCCGGCAGCAAAGGGCGTAATTCGGAAACGTCCGTTAGTCATTTCCTTAACTCGTTGAGCAACAGTTTCCGCACCAATAAAAGTACCTAAAGATTTCGGCCAACTTGTCGCCATCCTCCAACGAACATTTGGCAACCCGGTTGTTACACCAGGGGATGTACCAGTTCTACCACAAGATGCTAAGGTGACAGTAGTAACTGTAGCGATCGCGGTATTTTGAATAACTTGTCTACGCTTCATAAAGTTTTGTAAATTAAAATATAGTCAATTCTCAGGCTAGTGGAATTGAACAATAGTAATGTCTAGCAGTAAAAAGTTAGACTCATATATTGCAATTGTTAACTTTTAACCTCATGAGTGGAGAGCAAAACCTTGGGAATAGAACTACGTAGTTTCGTATTTCTCGACAGCTTGCAACCTCAACACGCAGCATATATAGGAACAGTAGCTCAAGGTTTCTTGCCATTGCCAGGGGATACATCGCTGTGGATTGAAATCTCTCCTGGTATCGAAATTAACAAAATTACGGATGTAGCACTCAAAGCTGCCTCTGTGCGTCCTGGAGTACAGGTAGTAGAAAGACTATACGGCTTACTAGAAGTCCATTCTAGCTCCCAAGGTGAAACGCGAGCTGCTGGTCAAGCTATTTTGGCAATGCTAGGAGTTAAAAAAGACGAATGTATTAAACCGCGTGTCGTTTCTAGCCAAATTATCCGCAACATTGATGCTTACCAAGCACAATTAATCAATCGCACGCGACGGGGACAGCTACTACTGGCAGGACAAACACTGTATGTGTTAGAAGTTGAGCCAGCTGCTTATGCTGCACTAGCTGCAAACGAAGCAGAAAAAGCAGCGGCGATTAACATCCTTGAGGTGCAAGCTGTGGGCAGTTTTGGAAGACTATACTTAGGTGGGCAAGAACGGGATATTCTTGCAGGTGCAGCGGGAGCACGAACAGCAATTGAAAGTGTAGCAGGTAGAACAAATCCCCAGGCTGGGCGTCAGGAATAAAGGAGAGAAGATGACAAATTTTGAGCATCTGGCTTTACTCAAAGCAGGTGCAGTCACCTGGATTGATTGGAGAAAGCAAAATCCCCTAATTAAACCAGACTTAAGTGCTGCTAACCTCTCTGGAGATAACCTTAGGGGTGCAAACCTCGAAGGGGCAAACTTGAGCAAAGTAGATTTAGATCATGCTTTACTGGTGCGAGCTAACCTCAGTGGTGCCGATCTCAGTAGTGCTAATCTCCACGGAGCAATTTTGATTGAAGCTGACTTGAGTGCAGCTAACTTGAGTGTTGCTAAATTGAGTGGTGCTACACTTACACAAGCAAATCTGACTCATGCCAATCTAATTGGTTCTGATTTGAGTGAGGCGAATCTCAAAGACGCTTGGCTCGCCGATGCTAACTTAATCGGAACTGAGTTGAAAGGCGCTAACTTCAAAGAAGCCGATTTGGGTGCAGCAAAGCTCATCCGGGCTAATCTCTGTTTTGCCAACTTGATTAGGGCTAACTTAATTGCAGCAGATCTGGGCGAGGCAAATCTGTATGAGACGGAATTAATAGAGGCGTACCTTTACAAAACTAACTTATACAAAGCCAATCTCAACAAGGCTCACCTGAGTGGAGCATACCTGGTGCGAGCTAACCTAAGTGAAGCTGATTTGAGCAAAGCTGATTTGAGATGGAGTAACCTCAAAGGAGCAAACTTGGCGGGAGCTAATCTCACAGAAGCTAACCTCACGGGAGCTAACCTCACAGGCGCTAACCTGAGCGGCGTGACTTTTAATGAAACTATTATGCCTGAGTGAGGAGCGATTTAATAGCAGGCGATCGCTCCACAACAAGTGCATGAAAAATCCTCTTTCCCCATCTGCGTTTAATATGAATTAGCCGAACTCACCTTGAGTCACACCAAATCATAGATTGATTGCAAAAACCAATTTTTAGGTGATAACGAACACTGTCTTGGAAAGCTTTGAAGTTCCCTCCGGGACGCTGCGCGTAGCCGCAAAGCGTCTACAAACTTTCCGCAGATAAACACAGATGCACACGGATAAATTATCTGTGTTTATCTGTGTCCATCTGTGGTCGATTTCTAAAACATGATTTTTGCTTGCCGTTTTAATTCACATCAGACATTATTTACAACTCTTAAAATCTTGGCGATTCTCGATTATGTCCATTACGCTGTAGAAGCACAAAGCCTTGTACTTATTGTTTAACCAAATCTAAAACCGCTATAATCTTGATTTTCTTATCGCTTGATATCTTTATTGGTACACTTGAACTCATTAGCCCAGAAAAACAGCGCCTATGGTGCATATAAAGCGCGTTGAACTCACCAATTTCAAATCCTTCGGCGGTACAACCTCTGTTCCACTACTGCCGGGGTTTACTGTCGTCTCTGGGCCAAATGGTTCGGGCAAATCGAATATTCTAGACTCGTTACTATTTTGTTTGGGGCTTGCTAGTTCTAAGGGAATGCGAGCCGATCGCTTACCTGATCTAGTTAACACTACTCAAACCAGCAAATCTCGCGCCACTGTTGAAGCGAGTGTAACGGTGACGTTTGATTTATCAGATCATGAGCCTGATGAACTTCTAGAAAGTGAGCCGATTGTCTCAACTGTAGAGATTGATACTCCTGAAGCAGAAACAAAGTCAGAACAGCAACAGACAGAAGACGAAAAAAATCGCCGCGAGAAAATTCGTGCCACACCTGGCACAGACTGGTGTGTTACTAGAAAGCTGCGAGTAACTCCCCAAGGTACTTACACATCAAATTATTATATTAACGGTGTTTCTTGTACGCTAAGTGAGTTACATGAAGAACTAGAACGCCTGCGTGTTTACCCTGAAGGATACAATGTTGTTCTCCAAGGGGACGTCACTAGCATTATTTCCATGAACCAGCGCGAGAGGCGGGAAATTATTGATGAATTGGCAGGAGTAGCAGCATTTGACCGTAAAATTAACCAAGCCAAAGAAACATTAGAAGAAGTTAAAGAAAAAGAAGATAGCTGTCGGATTATTGAGACAGAATTAACCGCCCAGTGTGATCGCCTCTCTCAAGACAAAACTAAAGCCGAAAAATACCAAAAACTCCGCACTGAATTTCTGGAAAAACAAAAGTGGGAAGCTGTTTTGTCGTGGCGTACCCTGCAAAATCAACAAGAAAATTTAGCAACTCAAATTCAAACAGGCGATCGCACTTCCACAGAACTTACAGAACAACTCACATCCCTAAATACAGAAATTACTCAAAAAACCGCAGAACTAGATCAACTTAATGCCCGTGTCAAAGCATTGGGAGAAGATGAACTTTTAGCGGTACAATCTGCTCTTGCTAACCAAGAAGCAGAACGCAAGCAACTCCAGCGCCAGCAATCGGAATTAGAAACTACTTCCCAACAAACAGTTAAGCGTCTGGCTCAAACTCAGCAAGAAATTCAACAGCACTCCTCAACAATAGAACAACTGGCGCAACAACAACAGCAGCAAACGCAAAATGTGGCGTCTTACCAACAACAACGCGATGAAGCGCAACAAGTCTTAGAAAGTTCTCGCCAAGCGGCGGCGGCAATTGCTTCGGCATCGGAGGCTTGGGTACAGCAACAAACTGCACTTAACCGCCAAATCGAAGCTCTACTACAAACCGTCGAACCCCAACGCACCGAACAAGCCCAACTACGGGAACGCGATCGCCAGCTACAGGAGCAAATTCAAGAACAAACTCAACTCATCCAAACTTTAGAACCGCAGCTAGCCCAAAAACAAGCTGAGTGTACTCGCTTGGAAACGGAATTTAATAGTGCTACCGAACCTATTCAGAATTTAGCGCAAGATTTAGCTGCCACAGAACAAGAATTGCAAATCCAACAGGATACTCAAAAACGCCTGTTGCAAGAACAGCGAGAGAAACAACGCCAGTTGGATAAATTAGAAGCACAAGCCCAAGCACAGCAAGAAGTGCAAGGAACTGGTGCCAGCAAAGTTATCCTGCAAGCGGGAATATCTGGTATTTGCGGGTTAGTTGTTCAATTGGGAAGAGTGGAACCCCGCTATCAATTGGCATTGGAAATTGCTGCTGGTGCGCGGTTGGGGCATATTGTTGTAGAAGATGATTCAATTGCTGCTGCCGGAATTGAATTACTCAAACAAAAACGGGCGGGGAGAGCGACTTTTTTACCGTTAAACAAGATTCATGCCCCGAAAATTACTCAAGATTTTACACTGCGTTATGCGAACGGGTTTGTAGACTACGCTGTTAACTTAGTTGATTGCGATCGCCGCTATAAAGACGTATTCAATTACGTTTTTGGTAACACAGTAGTATTTGCCAATCTGGAGCAAGCACGTAGCAATTTGGGCTTGTATCGGATTGTGACTTTGGATGGGGAATTGTTGGAAACTAGCGGTGCTATGACTGGTGGCAGCATTACCCAGCGTTCAGCGTTGCGGTTTGGTAGTGTGGAAGCAGCGGAATCTGAAGAAGTAGCGGCGCTGAAAAAGCGTTTGGTAGATATTGAGAGAGTTTTAGAGCGTTGCACTGAGGCGATCGCATCTTTGTCTACTAAAGCAAAACAATTATCGCAACAGGTGACAGAAGCACGTCAAACCCGACGGGAACAGCAACTGCTGCTAGAACAGTTGCAAAAAGAAGTTAAAACTTTGACATCTCAATTAGAAACAACGCGATCGCAACTTGCTCAAAACAACGAAAAATTTACCACTGCTCAATCTCGCCTCGAAATCTTAAACCGGGAATTACCGAGCCAAGAGCAGCAATTGCAACAATTACGCCAATCTTTGGCAGAATTAGAAGCCTCCCAAACTCCCCAAGAATGGCAACAAATCCAAGCAACAATTAAAATTCAAGAGCAACAATTGCAACAGCAAGAGCAAACTTTACGAGAGGCAGAGCAACACCTCACAAATCTGGAAAATCAACAACAAAGATTGCAAGAGAAAATCCAAGAAGCCGAACAGCGAATTGCAGAATACCAAACCCAGCAAACAACTTGTCGAGACGCAATCAATCGCGTCTGTGGTGAAATAAATAAAATTGACGAGCAAATGATCCAAACTCGCGCTGCCTTAGCGCAGATGGAACAGAATTTGGGAGAAGAAAAACAAAAACGCGATCACACAGAAGCAGAATTACGCTCCAACTTGCTGCGCCAGCAACAATTAGAGTGGGAACTGCAAAAACTACAAGAAACTCAACTAACAAGACGAGAAGAACTAGCAAACGTACAAGCACAACTGCAAACAGTAGCGGCAGACTTGCCATCTCCCTTGCCAGAAGTACCAGATAAAGTAGATTTAGAAGAATTACAAAAAGAATTGCGATCGCTTTCCAAACGCTTGCAAGCGATGGAACCAGTTAATATGCTAGCTTTGGAACAATACGAACGTACCCAAAAACGATTAGAAGAACTCAGTCAAAAATTACAGACACTAGAAGCAGAAAGAACAGAATTATTGCTGCGAATTGAGAATTTTACTACTTTACGACAACGTGCTTTTCAAGAAGCATTTGACGCTGTCAATGAAAACTTTAAATCAATTTTTGCGACTCTTTCTGAAGGCGACGGCTATTTACAACTTGATCATCCAGAAGATCCTTTTAATAGCGGACTTAACTTAGTTGCCCACCCTAAAGGCAAACCCGTACAGCGTCTTGCTTCCATGTCTGGAGGAGAAAAATCTTTAACAGCTTTAAGCTTTATCTTTGCCCTTCAAAGATATCGTCCATCACCATTTTATGCGTTTGACGAAGTAGATATGTTTCTAGATGGGGCAAATGTGGAACGATTAGCTAAAATGATTAAACAACAGGCGCAACAAGCACAATTTATAGTTGTGAGTTTGCGTCGCCCGATGATAGAATCAGCCGAACGCACAATTGGCGTCACTCAAGCAAGAGGAGCTTTTACTCAAGTTTTGGGTATCAAGTTACAATCCTCAAATACATCTGCTTGAATTTTTGTTAATAATAGTGTATAGATAAACCGGATTCGAGATCAGGACTCCGTATAGAATGACCTCTGAACAAGTAATTAGGCGTTCCGATATTTTAAATACTCAGGTAATCACCCGTGACAATGGCAAGCGGCTGGGAATAGTCAGTCAAGTCTGGGTTGATGTAGATCAGCGAGAGGTTGTGGCTCTTGGCTTGCGAGACAGCCTGATCTCCGTCTCTGGCATACCGCGCTATATGTACCTGAGCAACATCAACCAGATCGGGGATGTAATTCTAGTTGATAACGAGGATGTCATTGAAGATATTGAAATTGAAGCCTACAGCAACCTGATCAACTGGGAAGTTATTACCGAAACAGGTGAAGTATTAGGTAGAGTCCGAGGTTTCAAGTTCAATGGAGAAACAGGAAAGATGTACTCCATTGTCGTTGCCTCTTTGGGACTACCGCAAATTCCCGACTCTTTTTTGAGTACCTACGAATTATCAGTAGATGAAATTGTCAGTACAGGCCCCAATAGATTAATTGTATTTGAAGGAGCCGAAGAGCGCGTTATCCAATTAACAGTTGGTGTACTAGAGCGTCTTGGTATTGGCAGAGCGCCGTGGGATCGAGAAGAAGCCGAAGGATACGACTACGCTCCGCGTGCAATTGCACCACCAAATCAACTGCCAAGTGGAGTGCCAATCGAGCCAATTAAGCCGAAAGTTCGCGCACCCGAACCTGTTGCCCAAGAATGGGACGAAGATTATTACGAAGAAGAACGTCCTCCTCAACGCCGGGTAATGGAAGCGCGAGCGTATGATTCGGTTCGCTACGAAGAGGAAGAAGAAGACAATTGGAGTGAGGCAACGGGTAAAGATAGATATCAAGCACAACCCTATGAACCTCCAGCTTACAATAATAAGTCATATACCGAAGATTACGAAGACTACGACGATGATCTCAACCGTGATGCTTGGGATGATGAACCGCCAAAACCGATAAACATCCCCAAAAAAGTTAAAGAGAGACAACCAGAATACGAAGAAGAAGGCGGTTATTAAAGTTCCCCTGTAGCTTAATCTCTGCTTTTAAAATGCCCACGAGCTATAAGCCTGAGGCTATAAATACGAAGCCTGCCTACCCTTTGAGTAAGGCAGGCTTTATTCATGGATATTGATTAAAAATGCCATATCCCTCCAAGCAATGGCGCTGGCAGATTTCATATCTTGCTACGTTGTTTTTGTTCATCCATCCTTTCAATTAATGCCACGATCGCCTGGGCTAATTCCTCTGGTTCGATGGGTTTTGCTAGATGTTGTTGAAATCCTGCTTGCAGAGCTTGCTTTTGATCGTATTCTGCGGCGTAGGCAGTCAGAGCTATCGCCCCCATTAATCCTCCTTGTTTAGGCGATCGATTCCTAATTTGTTGCATCAGCATATAGCCGTCGATATCGGGCATTCCAATGTCGCTAATCAATATATCGGGCTGAAAGTGATCTAGCAGTGCCAATGCTTCAGTTGCTGATGCTGCAACACTCACTTGCGCTCCATACTGTTCCAAAATGGTGAGTACCAAGTCTCGCATATCAGCTTCATCATCAACTATGAGAATTTGCAGTTGACTAAAATCAAAGGTGCTAATAGAGGATAGATTGTCCTGATTTTTCTCTTCAACAACCTTCATTAACGGTAATTTCACCCTAAATATCGCACCCATTCCCTCACCACGACTCTCTACATTAACCGTTCCTCCATGCAATTCTGTCAGGTGGCGGACGATCGCTAATCCTAGCCCCAAACCACCAAATTTTCGAGTAGTTTTACCGTCTTCCTGGCGAAAATATTCAAAGACGTAAGGCAAAAATTCTGAACTAATGCCCTTGCCCGTATCCTTAATCGTAATTTGAGCAAATGAATCAATGTACTCTAGCCCAATCTCCACTCTTCCCCCCGAAGGAGTAAATTTAATGGCATTTGAGAGTAAATTCCAGACAACTTGTTGGAGACGAGCAGAGTCTCCAGATACAATTGCTGCATTAGCGTCAATGTTTTTGTGAATGTGAATGCCTTTAGCTTGAGCAGCCAAGCGCACTGTTTCTGAGGCAGCGTCAATGGTAGTTGCTAAATTTATCTGAGATATATTCAATACTATCTTGCCGCGGAGAATGCGGGAAACATCGAGTAAATCTTCAATCAGTTGGGTTTGTAATTTAGCGTTACGTTCGATTGTCTCTAAGGCACGACGGGTTGCCACCTCATCCAGCTTGCCAGCTTGAAGTAGTTTTGCCCAGCCCAAAATCGGATTTAAGGGCGATCGCAACTCATGGGATAATACTGCCAAAAATTCATCCTTGATTCGATTCGCGACTTCGGCTTCCTCCCGTGCGGCTTGTTCTTGTTGCAGGAGGTGGCTGCGCTGCTGTTCCAATTGTTTTTGTTCTTCAATATCAGTTGCTGTGCCGAACCATTTGATAATTTGTCCTTGTTCATCTTTTAGCGGCATAGCTTGGTGTAAATGCCATCGGTATACGCCATCTGCCCGCCGCATCCGTCCTTCAGCTAGATAGCTTGTACCTGTTTGTTGCGCCGCCGCCCAATTCTGGCTGAGAGTTGGTATATCGTCAGGATGGATGATTGTTTGCCAACCTGCGGTTTTTGCTTGAGCAAGCGTTAAGCCAGTAAAATTTAACCAGCGTTGATTGACATCTAGCAACACTCCTTCTGAATTGGCTGTCCACACTAATTGCGGAATTAATTCAGCTAAATACCGATAGCGTTCTTCGCTTTGCTGTAGGGCTGCCTCTGCTTGTTTGCGATCATCTATATCTGTTAATGTGCCATACCACTGCACAACTTGTCCTTGCCGATCGCGAATTGGCACTGCCCGACATAAAAACCAACGATAAGCACTGTCTAATGCGCGTTTTAAGCGAAATTCTGTTTGATAAAGCGCTCCTGTCGTTAAACAAGCATTCCAAACTTTATAGGTTGGCTCAAAATCGTCTGGATGAACCACCCGTTTAATAAAGTCTCGCTTGCGTGTTTGCTCTAGCGTTAACCCTGTATACTCGACCCAGCGTTGACTAACATATTCTGCTTCGCCATTTGCTCTGGTAATCCAGACAATTTGTGGCATGGCATCAGCCAACTGACGAAATTGGGCTTCGCTTTCTCGCAATACCTCCTCTATTTGCTTGCGCTCAGAAATATCACGAAAATAGACTGCAACTCCATCCACAGACGGGTAAGCGTTGACTTCCAACCAGCGCCCGATCGGTTCACCAAACTCCTCCCACCAAACAGGAGTTTGTTCTGCCACAGCGCGGTGGAGTTCCCGGTATGCCAGCCCCCCAACTTCTGTCGGAAATACCTCCTGCCAAACTTGTTTGCCAATCAATTCTTGTGGCGATCGCCCTAACAGTTGAGCAGCAGCCTGATTCACATAGGTATAACGCCACTGGTAATCAAATGCTACAAACGCATCAGTAATACTTTCTAAAATATTGTGAACTTGATCGCGAGCCGTCTCAGCTTCAGTGCGTAACACCTGCTCTCGCTGTGCCGTTTCCTGACGTAGTTGAGCCATTTCTAGATGAGCACGAACACGAGCCAACAATTCTTTAGCACTAAAAGGCTTAATCAAATAATCGTCCGCACCTGCTTCTAATCCTTCAATTTGTGCTTCTTCCCCAGCTCGCGCTGAAAGTAGGATGATAGGTAACTCGCGAGTGCGATCATCACTTCGCAGTGCCTTCAGTAAGCCAAAGCCATCCAAGCGGGGCATCATCACATCGCTAAGGACTAAATCTGGCAGGTGATCGCTTATTGCCTGCAAGGCTGCCATGCCATCACCTACTGCCTCAACCTGATAACTACTACTCAATAACCGCTTGACATAATCCCGCATATCAGCATTATCGTCAACGAGGAGAATACGGGCAGAACTGGGCAGAGGGGAAACCTCTGTGTGAGTTATCTCCCCTGCTCCCCCTTTCCCGTGCTCCCCTTCCTCTTCTTCTGGCAACCATCTTAAGGCTTCCTCTACGTAGGGAGCCGCACCAAGTGTAGATGAGACAGGAGTTAAGTTAGTTTGGACACGATTGGATGTAGAATCGGGCGGTAAATGAGCATTACCAGTGGGAATTATGACCGTGAAAGTAGATCCTTCACCTGCAATGCTTTCAACCTGTACACTACCACCGTGTAAGCGGACTAGCTCTTGCACTAAGGCTAGTCCAATTCCTGAACCTTCGTGTGTCCTCGCTCTTGCTCCTTGGACGCGATGAAAACGCTCGAATAGATGCGGCAACTCGGCAGCAGGAATTCCCGTACCCGTATCTCGCACAACTAATTCAACACTGTTTTCTACACTACGTAGACTCACCGTAATTTCACCCTCAAAGGTGAACTTGAAGGCGTTCGAGAGCAAGTTGAGTACAATTTTCTCCCACATATCGCGATCGACATAAACAGGCTCATGGAGGGGTTCACACTCCACAGTTAGACGCAAACCTGCCCGCTCGATCGCAGAACGAAACACACTCGATAGCTCCGTAGTCAATGTAGCCAAATCAGTAGGTTCATAGCTCGCTTGAATTCTACCTGCTTCAATCCGCGAAAAATCTAACAGGGTATTAACAAGCTTGAGCAAGCGGAGGCTATTACGATGTACCAGTTCTAGCTGTTGCTGGTGTTCGTTCGACAATTCCCCAGGCGCAGCTAAAATGTCCTCTAAAGGGCCTAGCATTAAAGTTAACGGGGTACGAAATTCATGAGAAACATTGCTAAAAAAGACAGTTTTCGCCTGGTCAATTTCTGCTAGTGCTTCTGCCCGCTTACGTTCTTCCTCATAGGCTTGAGCATTAGCTATGCTAACCGCGATTTGAGCCGAAATCAGATCGATGAATCTTTGATAATTATCGTCAAAGAGCCTGAATGGGTTTAGCCCGACAACTAATATTCCCATGCGTCCTGTTTGACCTGATGGTGCTATTGGTACAGCTATTGCTTGATGAGGCGGCCGCTTCCAAGCACCTGTCGGCAGATTGGTAAAAGACGATCCTAAATCAAAAACTAAACATGATTTATTCTTCTTGAGAACTTTTGCAAAGGGCCAAACTGCATCAGCATCGAGAGTAACAGTTTCAGAAACTGCTGGATGTTCCCGTCCGATCCCGCAGGTAGCAGCTAGATTGACGCGCTGCTGATCTGGATCTGCTAAATAAATCATCGCGAAGGGGAGATCATAGGGGTTAGTTTCCAGACAACTCGCACTCAGGGTACAAGCTTGCTCAAATGTACGCGCATCTGCCGCCCTAGCTGCCAATTCCCGCAGCAGAACCAACTGGCGCTCGCCAATGATACGTTGTGTGTCATCTGTATTGGCGCAAATGATACCACCTGTGCCACCGTCGTCGTTAGGAATCGGACTATAGGAGAATGTGTAATAAGTTTCCTCCGGATAGCCATTACGCTCCATGATCAGTAGCAGCGATTCATCGTAAGTGCCTTCATTAGTGAGCATCGCCGATTCGGCACGAGGAGCAACCTGATCCCAAATTTCACGCCACACATAGGAAGCCGGTTGCCCCAGCACTTGCGGATGTTTGCCGCCAAGAATCGCTTTGTAGGCGTCGTTGTAAAGGTTAATTAGTTCCTCGCCCCACCAAACAAACATGGCTTGGCGAGAGGTTAACATAATGCGTACAGCAGTTTTCAAGCTTTGCGGCCAGTTTTCAACACAACCAAGGGACGTTTGCGACCAATTGTGCGATCGCATCAACGCTCCCATCTCTCCACCACCTACAAATAAATCTTCAGGAACAGTTGCCTTTACATCAGGGTTCACAGTCTTTAACTCCTTGTCCCTGAAAGTATTTTTCTAGCAGATCTTTGCCGCGATCGTCTATTGGATGCACTAGCACTTCAATTTGTTTTACAGCCAGCGCTAAAGGCTTTATCCACCCGTTCTCCCCTGGGTTAAAGCTCTGAAACGAAGATACAAATTCAAATTGCGAGAGATAAACACGCGCTCTTGTCTGTCGAACCAACTCTGCAAACTTTAGCTGTTGAATGGCAGGCATGAGTGCGGATACCTTTTATTTCTACTGGCGGTTGGACTACACCGCATGAGATCCTAATTTTTGGAATATACCATGTGGCATAGTCCTTACCACCTCTACCCCAAGATGCAGAATCTAAAAGTAGGGGCGCTTGAAGAGGAAAGGGAGAGTAGTAGGGTGTATTACGGCTATGTAAAGATGTGAAAGTTTGAGAGAGTGAGAACTTGCCGTAACGCAACAAAATCATAGGGTACGTTAAAGCACGTGTAACGCATTATAGTTTATGTAGTTTTATTCTCTTAGTAAAAAATAGTGGTTTTGAAATATTAATAAATAAAGCCTACAATACTCATCTTGTTAAAGGCTTATTTTTCACAGCCCAGTTTCAGAAAAGTAAAATTTGACTAGCAAAAAATCTAATCACACTAACCAGAATAATTCTAGATAGTGTCATGCGATCACTCGTCTCAAATTTTTTAAAGAGACTGCCATACTAGAAATGACACTACTGATGCCGTCTCATTCACGCGCCCCAAGTGAACTGTACACTTTGCTGCCGGATCACTTCCTTATAAAGTATTTCTAATTCAGTAACATTATTACTGAGGGTATAGCGTTCTAGCACTCGTTTTCTTGCTTTTTGTCCGAGCAGGGTTGTTAACTCTGGATGATCTTGGAAAAGTGGCAGGAGAGTTCTAAGTTGAGGTCGCACTGTTTTAGGATTTAGAATTACGCCTGCTCCCTTTTCTAATACTTCTCCATCTGCACCCACATCTGTAGCTATACACGCTATTCCACAAGCCATTGCTTCTAAAAGGGAGAGGGATAAGCCTTCTACCAATGAAGGTAAAATAAATACATCTGCACCCCTTAAGATATCAATGCGTCGGTTTTCATCGGCAACAAATCCTAACCAAATAATCCCGTATTCGGCGCCATAAAATGGTTCTAAAGAAGATTTTAAGGGGCCGTCGCCCACAATGAGTAACTTGCTTTCTGGAGCCATTTCCGCTTGTTTCCAGGCACGCAGAAGAGCTTCAACGTTTTTTTCTGGAGCTAATCGTCCTTGATAAACAAATAAGCGATCGGCGTCAAAGTCGGCTTTAATTTTAGATGAGCCGGGCGAATATTTAATCACATCTACGCCGTTGGGTATAACGGCAATATTGTCTGACGGCACACCCATTCGCGCTAATAATTCGCGTTGAATTTGGGAAAATACAATTACGCGATCATAATTACCCAAAAAAGGCGCATAGAGCTGATAAGCCAAAAGTTGAGTTCCCGATACCAGTTTTGCTCCTTTACCTGCAAAAGGTGTGTGAAAAGTTGCGATTAGGGGCAAATTCAATTCTTCGCAAATTTCTGGTAAAACAAAGTCCAAAGGAGATAAGGTGAGGGAAGCATGGACTATGTCTGGTTTAATGCTCTTTAAAGACTGGGTTAAGACTTTAGTGGCTTTAAAAGTGGGAATGGTATAAACCTGGGACTTGTAAATGAAAGGCAGAGACACTTCTTGAAATTTCGGCCAGTTGTCTGGTTCAGATTCTTCTTGAGCAAAATGCAAAAAGCTAACTTGGTGTCCCAGTTCTAGTAAGGCATTTGTTATTTCTCGACTGTAGGTTACATTACCGCAAAAGGGTGATTTTTTTCCAATCCAAGCTATGTGCATTCTTTAGATTAACTATTTACAAAAGCGGGTTTAGTGTATCAGTTTCTATTCTCTGTACTGTTTTGCTTTTTGTACTTCGTGGCTTATTACTAATCATAAAATACAGCCAGTACCCACTTCAAACAAATTTTTTATGTTGTGTTCACCAAGGGGATTATTAGGTTTATTTGTTTTATTTATTAAGTTGTGATTGAACTATGTCAATATTAAAAAACAATAACTGAGCCAGAAGATATTTCTAGCTAAACTTAGGATTGATCCCTAACATAAATAAAATGGGATTTTGTTATTTTTTTAAGTTTACCATGAAAGCAAATACTTGTGATAATGATTAGTTGTGCAAAGGGAATGCGTAAAATCCCTTTGAACAGATGTTTACTCTTGAGAAGTATACAAAGTCAAGAGTCCACCCAAAAAGACGATCGCTCCTAATCCCAAAAAGACTACCTGCAATCCCATAAAGGTTTCTGCTACACCTGCTAATGCTAAAGGTAAGGTGAGGGCAATATTAATCACATTGTTTTGCAAACCAAAAACTTTACCACGCATTTCCGGGGGTGTTTCTGTTTGGATTGCTGTCTGCATGGGTATACCAATTAATGCACCAAAGATACCTAACAGCATCACCAACAACAGGATAATAAATAGCTGATGTGTGAATATAGATAAACCAATCAGAGATGCAACCATGCCCGCACAGCCACATAAACTTAACTGTGTATAAGAAAAACGTTGTCCAAACTGTCCTAATATTGTTGCTCCAACAGCGATGCCGACACCACCAGCTGCTAGTAAAAATCCGAACTGCTCGGCTTTTAAGTTAGGAATTACTTCTGCCATGCGAACGGCAAGAACAGTTAATGCTGCAAACACAGAAAACAAGACGATGAGTTGGATCAGGGCATTACGAAGCCGAGGGTTATCTTTGAGATAACGCAACCCATCCTGTACGTCAGCAAAAATATGTGGCGATTCTGTTTGAGGTGGGTAATATTTTTCGTTAGTTCCCAGTAGCAATAAAATTATTCCGGCGATCGCATAACTGCCACCAACAATAATTTCTTTACCTAACCCCTCACTACCACCAACTAACAGCCAAAGGCGATCAGCTGCTGCTAAAAGTGGTTCACCAATGGCAAACCCAATAATTACCGATGCCATCATCGTTGTAGTGTAAAGAGAGTTAGCTGAGAGCAAATGCTGTTCTTTCACCACTAAAGGAATTGCTGCCTGTTCTGCTGGTGCAAAAAACTGTGTCAAGGTGGAAACTAAAAAAGTTACACCCAAAATGATGGCAAAACCTACAGGTAAGACTCCTATTGGTTGCCAATCATGGGTGAGCCACAACAACAGGGGAATTACCAAAACCAAGATACCTCGCCAAATGTTTGTTCCTACCAATACCATCTTTTTTGACCAGCGATCTACAAATACACCAGCCAGGGAACCGAATAAGACGGCGGGAATGGTAAAAGCCATCATTAATGCTGACACCCAAGCGCTAATGGTGCGATCGCCTATTTGAAAATGAGTATTAATCAGGGCTATCATCAACACCAAATACACTTTATCTGCCAACTGACAGAAAACTTGTCCTCCCCAAAGTGCTAAAAAATTGGAATTTCTCAGAACTGGCAAAAATCCATGTTCTTTAGCATGATCCGCTCCAGCTTTTCCATCAGAGTCGGACTTGTCTTGGTTTGATTTTCCAGATACAGCATCATTGACTAATGGCACAATTTGACCGTTAGTTTCATGTTTAGTATTTACTTCTGTGTTAATTGATTGATTGTTAGAGTTTTTTTCAGGTAGTGATTTTGATGTCCATTGCTCATTTTGAGAAACGTTTTTTGCAGGTTTTTCTTGAGCATGGGCTGAATCGGGTGTAGTTTTTGGAACCGCACTGAGGTGGTTAGGTACTTTAGCCACTGATGCCCTATTCTGCTTTTTTATATGACTTGGTGACAGTGGCAGGATTTTGTGATCCAGATCAGAGTGATGCATCATGGTTTGCAGCAAAATAAGAATCAATCAAGGCAGCGGAGCGAATAGGGCGACCGAAGTGATACTGGGCATACTGACGCAAAACTTGCTCCACAGATAACCAGCTACAATCTTGGGTCGTATCTTGCATTATCTCTGATTGCGACAGATGTTGGAGTATAGTCAATTCCCTTGCGTTTAAACGTTTGGAAAGGGCTGGCATTTCTTGCCTGTGGAAGATAGTTTCGTAATCGAGGCTATGAGTAGATGTTGAGGAAGACGCGGTTTGAGAAGACGCAAAGACGTGGGAAGTAGGAGACGCGGAGAATCTATCAAAAATATTTCCCACCTCCCCGCGTCTGGTTGTCCCCATGTCCTCTTTACTCCCCACATCTGGTTGTCCCCACCTCCCCGTGTTCTCTTTCCTCAGGCGTTCCCACGCTGTTAAGCAAACCGTGCCACCAGCGTTAATACTAAATCCTACTTGCCAATTAGGGTCTGTAAAATCTGGTATGAGAGGACGCTGAGTCAAACAACACATATGTACTTCTGGCGTAAATCCTGCCAAAGCTAATAGTTGAAACAATCCATGAGCTAAAAGAGCCATAACATTGGGTGTTTCTTGGCTGGATAATTCTTCTATTCGCTTGAGATGTTCGTTAATTAACTCATATAGTTCTTCTTGGGGTTGTTCACTTAAACCTTGGCACAACACTACCTCTGCTAAATACTGACTAGCTGCTAGCCTTCCCAAATCTTTCGCAAGGCCTGAGTAGGATTTTACAGTTTGAGCTTGCGTAATTTTATCTAGCGATCGCCCTTTAGCAATTAATAAATCATTGACCACAAACATTGCACTTCTGCCGCCCAAGCTGGAGTTATGCTTGCGTGCTCCTGGGGCAATAACTCGAATTAGTCCATATTCTTTTGTCAAAATCGTAACTATTTTATCTGACTCACCAAAAACTTGGGTTCTGAGATTAATTCCAGTTGCTTTATAAGTTTTACTCATTTAGTTATTAGTCATTGGTCATTAGTTATTGGTCGTATAGGACAAAGAACAAGTGACAGATGACAAATGACTACTCTGTTTTCTCTAGCGTATCGCGCTGTCGCAACAACTCGACACCACGAGACGTGCCTAATCTTGTAGCACCCGCCATAATTAAGTCTAAAGCTTGATCGATGCTCCGAATACCGCCTGATGCTTTAATTCCCACTACATCTTTAGCAACTTCCTTCAAAAGTCGCACGTCTGCCACTGTCGCACCCCCATTCCAACCGGTACTGGTTTTAAGAAAAGCTGCCCCCGCATCCATACATATTTCCGCAGCCAGGCGTTTTTCGGCATCCGTCAGTAGGTTGGTTTCTAAAATCACCTTTACTGTTTGCCCAGTTTCTTCACAAATTTCGGCGATTTCTCGATGCACCTGATCGGTTTTTCCTGCTTTTAACCAACCCAAATTAATTACCACGTCCAACTCAGTGGCACCATTTTCCACTGCTTGTTGAGCTTCATACAACTTCACTGCTGAAGTTGTTGCTCCAGTGGGAAAGCCAATCACCGTACAGACTTTAGGCTTCTGATTGTGGAGGTATTCTGCTGCAAAGCGCACATGAGCAGGATACACGCAAACTGCTGCAAAGTGAAATCTATCTGCTTGTTCACACCATTGTTCCACCTGCTCGATTGTAGCTGTTGGAATCAGTAAGGAGTGATCTATGTATGGCGCAATATCAATATCTGGATACTCTGCTGCCATTGCTATAGTAATTGATTATGTATCTTTTATATAAACTTAAGACTATTTTAATAAATAACTCCACCATATATTTAGAATTTTTCCTAGAAGTTGGTTGATTTGCTTAAATTTAGTCGTGATTTCAATCTATACCAATTTATTGCTGTTAAGTATTTTGCCTAGAAAATTTATGAATTCTAAGTATTAATTATGACATTTTTATCTTACTAACTGCAAGAAAATCCAAGATAGTGTGAGCTAATCCATTAGATGCTAAATAAGGCACACCATTACCGATGGTTTTAAACATATTAGTTAGTGACATATTATCTGGCAAAACGAATTTTGTAGGTAAAGATTGGATTGCCAGAGCTTCAGCTACAGAAATTCGCCGTACTTTGTAAGGATGTAAATGTACTTCGTTATTGCCATAGCAAGCTGTAGGAGAGTAGCGCCATCTGTGCAGACGCTTGTAAGATTTCCTGGAATCGTCTCCTTCATCAATGCTAGCGAATTTTTGAATACCTGCCCTTGGTTGAAAATAGTGTTTGGCATTAGGGTGATGTAGCACATCATTTTTTCTAAACCAATATTCAACTGTTAGCTCCACAGGAATATTTTGAGGACAAGGTAGGATAGAATTTTCTTGAAAAGGTGAACTTTTACTCCAAGGATAAGCAAATACTTTATCTTTGTTGAAGAATATATGTTTCTCCCAAGGGAAAATTTTTCTAGTTAATTGATGATGGTTCAAGATTGTTATACCCATGTCTTTAATTAAAGACATTCGGAATCCTAATAAGATGATTCTATCTCTATCTTGAGGTACACCATACTCAATCGCATTAATTAAACGTTCTGTTAATAAGTAACCAGCTTGAATTAATTGCCGTTTTTTTGCTTCAAAAAATAATCGGTGTTTTTTGGTCTTCCACAAACCTTTAACATTCTCAAATAAAAAGAAATCGGGTTGTTGTTGACAAATTATTTCCACATAAGCATTTGATAGTTTACCATTATCTCCTAAATATCCTCTATTTTTACCGCCTGTGGAAAAGTCAGGACAAGGAGGGCCACCAATAAATCCAATAATATTATTAGATTTACGGCAGTCTTGTACTAATTCTTGTAAATAGACTGCCTGGAAGCCTTCAGTGAGTTTATTAACATCTGCTTCCTCTCCAAAATGGTATCCGTATGCTGGTAACGGTAGATTTAAATTAGCTCGACAATAGCGGTATGCTTCCATAAATGAGGAAGAAATTTCATTCACATAAACAATATTAAAACCACTGGTTTCAAAGCCTAAATCTAGAAATCCCGAACCAGCAAAAAAGGAGAAAATATTGGGGCGATCGCTCATTGTTAATCTTGATAAGCAGAAAATAAAAACACCAGAAGAATCGTAAAATATTATTTAGTAAGCTTTTTGTACTCATTCTATTTTTAAATAAATCGACCACAGATGAACACAGATGAACACAGATTTTATCGGTGTCCATCTGTGGTCGTAATTAACCTAAATCCTGATTTTTGCAAGAAGTATAGTATTTAAATATTATTAAAGGGAATGAGCAATAACCCTGAAAGTTAAATTAATTCTTGGTTGAACTTTCTTTGATGTTTTTGGAATCTGATGCTGCCAAAAATACTGGGTAGTACCCGCCATAAGCAGAAAGCTACCATGTGTTAACTCAATTTCTGCTTTCAAGTCTTTATTGTCTTTACGCCTAAACATAAATCTTCTTGTTCCACCAAAGCGAACAGAACCAATTACAGGATTTTTACCTAACTCTGGTTCAGCATCAGTGTGCCAGGAAATTCCATCATTTCCATCTCGATAAAGATTTAGCAAGACGCTATTAAACTGAACTTTTGCTATTTCCTCTACTTTCTCTTTTACTTGTAGTAATGTAGGTGTCCAAAGCTCTGGTTGAAGATGAATACCTGAGAATTTATATGACTTGTCTTTATCTCCATACCAAGCAGTTTTTCTCGGTAAGTTTACTTCCTTACCGTAAATCTTCATTTTGTCTTGTCGCCATTTAATTTCTTTCAATAAGGTTTGAAAAAGTTCATCGCTCTCTTGCTGATTGAAAAAATTGCGATAGAAAATCACATCAGCGTCTGGCATAGATAGAACTTCTTTCTTATAACTCCTCAGTGACTCATCTATCATAGAGTCAAACCCAGAGAATAAGTTTCCCTGAATCGCATTCATAGCCTAGCTATTTTCATACAATTACACTCAGTTAAAAGATGTAGCAAATAAGTTATTTATGGAAAAATATCACCCATCTGCTACATCCATTACCAAATATCATTAACCAATTTTGCGTTATCCCGCCGCCTTCTCAACACCAATAAGTTCACCCTCAGAGGCTTCCGGCAACAAACGCTTCACGCCTTGCTTAACAAACCCTTGCAGGAAAGCCACCTGCTGGTTCTGTTGAAATACTTTTTGCAAGGTTTGCCCCAATTTCTCCACATTAAATCCAATGGTAGAATTTACGGTTACTTCCTGTTGTTGGAAATATTCTACTAAGCTAAGTCCAGCCAAGCGCGTCAGATAAGCTGCACTTACACCCTGCACTGCACCACCAGCAACAAAGGTGATAGCGTGACTCTTGAGAACAGTACCGATCGCCTTACTAGAAAGTTCGACTAAACCCAGCTTCAGCATTAAACCTCCCATTTCGCCAGCTACGGTTTTTGCCTGTTCGATGGAAAATTTTTGCTGGTAAATATTACCCAAATCCATTACCATCTGGGCGTTTATTGCCGCAGTTGCCAAAATATCTAGTGCTGGTACTGGGTTGGCGAAGGCAGCAGCAGCAGCAATCCACTGATATTGTTCAATCACTGGGTTTGCGCGATCGCGTCTGATTCCATTCAAGTAGTTTTTCGCCTCGGCTTTGAGCAGGTGTGTTTTTCTCATCACAGTTGCCCACACCAGTTGCTGCCCTTGCTGTGCTAGAGTCTCACCTAAGTGCTGTGTTAACTGCTGGATGTCTGGTGCTGGTTGTTCCATCCACTCTTGCACCGAACCATCCTCACCATGCTTGCGAACTTTGACGGGCAGGGGAGAAACAGCAGTCGCCACCACATTTCCTAGCATCCGCTGTTTTAATGACAGCAAGACATTAGCGCGTTCATCTGGTAAATATTGGTCTTGTTTATTGAAAACCAGCATTAATTGCTGATATTCTGCCCTTAGCTGCTGTATGGCTTGAAATTCTGTATCTGTCAAATCGCCGTTTGTGAGGAACAAGACAAAATCAGTTGTCTTTGCTGGTGCTAATGCAGCCGTATCTGATTTTTCCTTGGCTTGTGCAAACAAAGGCGGTGTCTCTTGCAAGCTGACTGTTTGCCGGATCTCTGGATGCCAGTTAGACTCTAAAACCTGAATCAAAGTGGTTTTACCTACTGACTTGCCGCCAGTAACAGCCACAAGAATATCTTCTCTGTCTAACTCCAAGTACAGCTGGGGTATTCTTTCTCGCAATGTTACTAAAGCTTGGTGATTTTCTGCTTCGCTTGCTAGTTGATTGATCACAACTTCGGCTTTAGCGATCGCATTTTCAACCGTTGCGCGATCTACAGGCATTTCTAGCATTTGCAAACCGTTTTTAGGACGATTTTGCTTCAATAACCATAAACCGCCACCAACTAGCAACAAACTCATCACACTAAATTCACCTAGCTGCACCATAGAATGATGCAAACTTTGTAACATCCAGAGAGTAAATGTTAGTCCCAGTCCTCCCACTAAGATCGGTCGTTGCAACTTCACAACCATGACTCACCGCGCTTTTTGGATTATTTCTACTTTAGAATAGATCAAAAGCTTGCTTTTGGTGGCTTATACAAGCGATACAGCATAACTTTCTTTATATAAATTTGCTTTGTCTTACCAGAAGTCTGAATTATGGACGGTTATTACTACAAAGTTAGTAAAAAACAGAAGACATAAAACTGAAAGTAAGATAGGTAAACATAATTAAACTTAAACTACTAACCTTAGAAATCCATTTAGGAAGAGGTTTTTCCTTCTGCCCCACCGAACTTCTGATGGCGGAAGCCGCCGCTCAGAGTTCTCTCTGCCTCCTGCCTCCTGCCTTCTACCTCCATCCTCAAGTTCGATAATCACACCTTATTATTTCCTGTATACGTCTGTCAGAATAGAGCTGTAATCTAGAGTAATTAACCTTTCAGCATTGGTGTATTGCTTTAGATTTCAAAATCAGGTTCGTCTGGTTATAGATTAAGTGACAGGAATGCAGTATGGACAGTAACAACTGGATGCAGCAGTTATTGATGCTCGGTATTGGTACAACTTCTATGGTGGCAGACAAAATACGGGAAGCAAGCGAGCAGATGGTGAAGGATGGCAAGCTTGATCCTGAGCAAGCCAAGGCAGTGATGGATGATATGGTTAAGCAGTTAAAATCAGAACAGGGCAACTGGGAAGGTAATATGCAACGGCAGATGCGAAATATGCTGCAAGATTTAGGGGTTGCACGTCAGTCAGAAGTTGATGAACTGCGGGGTAGAATTGACAGGTTGGAGCGTCAAGTGCGTGATTTAGAAAATAAGCTTTGGCGCTAACAATTTAGAATTAGTCGAAGGCAGATGGCAGAGGGCAGGCAAAGGCAGAAGGCAGAAGGGAAGAAAGTTTTTTCATGCATTCTGGTGTACGTAGTATATTAAGGCTACTTTAAAGTCTAGAATCTAAAATCTAAAATTCAAATTTTCCATCAGGGTACGCTTTCTGATTTAAACTAAGTTTTGTCCTACAGGTCATCGTATATATACATCCAGACAACCTTAGTAGGGAGGACTGATTTTGAAAGCGATTTTACTCAGCGTGGGTTTTATGCTGGTTTGTGTTGTAGTTTTGGTATTAGCGCAAGTTGGCGGTGGTAAACAAGAATCTGCGATCGCTGCCCAGATTACCAAAACGACACAAGCTCCCACTGCTACAACTGAAAATAAAACTCTCATTACAAACATTGCCATGTTCGCATCAGATGAAAATGTCGTCACTACCCCCTCTGGGTTGAAGTATATCGATCTAGTTGAGGGAGATGGGGCGACTCCTAAACCAGGACAAAAGGTTACGGTTCACTACACTGGTACTTTAGAAGATGGTACTAAGTTTGATAGTTCACGCGATCGCAATCGTCCCTTCGACTTCAAAGTTGGCGTTGGGCAAGTGATTAAAGGTTGGGATGAGGGACTCAGTACTATGAAAGTAGGTGGACGCCGTCAGTTAATCATCCCTCCAGAGTTAGGTTATGGCGCTCGTGGTGCTGGTGGTGTGATTCCCCCCAACGCGACGCTAATTTTTGATGTGGAGTTGTTGAAAGCTGGTTAGGGGTTAGTGGATAGTGGATGGTGGTTAGTAGGGGCGGGTTTATTTGTAGATATATCTTTTTTTGAGAGATTACTATTAAAACCCATCCCTACTAAAAATTAACTTCTAAATTAGCAACTACCAATTACTACCTACTACCTACTAAATACTGTACGGGCGGGTTTAAAGAGAAATTATTGGTTCTAACCCAAAGATAATCAATGGAACCCGTCCCTACTAACTACTTTTGTTAATAATTACTTGGTTTAGCTAAATTTTTAAACTTCGTAAATTGTGGATCGAATAAAAGTTTAACAGTTCCAGTTGGGCCATTACGATGTTTAGCAATGACAATTTCTGCAATACCTCTTTCAGGAGTATCAGGATTATAATATTCATCCCTGTAGAGCATAATTACTAAATCCGCATCTTGCTCAATCGAACCCGACTCTCTCAAATCAGATAACATTGGACGCTTGTTAGTACGTGCTTCTACACCTCTACTCAACTGAGATAGAGCAATCACCGGCACAGATAATTCACGCGCTAAACCTTTAATTTTGCGGGTAATTCTAGATAATTCTTGCACGCGATTGTCACCTGCTCCCTCCATTAATTGCAAGTAATCAATCACAATTAGCCCCAAGTTCGTTCCAACTTCTGCTTGCAAGCGTCGTGCTTGACTCCGCATTTCTGTAACTGTAATATTCGGTGTATCGTCAATAAAAATTGGCATTTCCGAGAGCATACCAATCGCACGGCTTAAAGGTTCCCACTGAGATTGACTGATACGTCCACTGCGCAAATAACCAGATTCAATTTCTGCTTCGCTTGCTAATAAACGCTGTACCAATTGTTCTTTGGACATTTCCAAACTAAAAATTGCAACTGGTAATTTATATAAAGCGGCAACATTATAAGCTAGATTCAGGCAGAAGGCAGTTTTCCCCATTGACGGTCTGCCAGCAACAATGATTAAATCAGAAGGCTGGAAGCCACTTGTCATCGCATCTAAATCGTAAAATCCACAAGGGATACCCGGTAAAGCTACACCTTGATGGCGTGTCTCTATTTCCTGGAAAGTATTTACCAAGGTGTCAGCAATGTGGATTAAGCCTGACTGCGGACGTTCTTGGGCGATCGCAAAAACTTTTTGTTCTGCTTGATCAAGGATTTGTGGTAACTCGTCTTCTGTTTGATAACCCAACTGAACAATTTCATTACCAGTTTTGATTAACTGACGCCGCAGGTATTTTTCCATCACCAGCGTTGCCAAAGCGTCGATGTTAACTGCTGAAACTGTTCTGTCTACAAGGGAAGCTAATTTATTTCTACCACCGACACGAGCCAGCAGATCATGGTCATTTAACCAACTTGTAATCGCAAGCAAGTCTGTAGGTTTACTTTGACTGTGAAGGCGCAGTGCTGCTTGATAGATATCTTTATGAGCGCTAATGTAAAAAGCTTCTGGTACTAAGCGATCGCTAACTCTACTGATCGCTTCTGGATCGAGCAAGATACCTCCCAGTATTGCTTCTTCTGCTTCGATATTTTGGGGAGGTAAGCGATCGCTGCCTAGCCCTTGAAAATTTAGTTCTTCAGACATATAAAAATTTTAGATTAGGGTAGTAGACTATTACCCCTATAGTGCATAACTTTCACTTCCAATATATAAAGACGTTGCACTGCAACGTCTCTACACACCAAAGATATTTTTTGCAAAAAATTAAAAACCGAAAAAACACAGACGTAAAATTTATCTGTGTTCTCAATTCCAAAAAAGTAGATTTTTAGCTAGCTACAACTTGAATGTTGACTTTAGCCGTTACTTCTGAATGCAGCTTAATCTCTGCTTCGTAAGTTCCCAAAATGCCAATATCAGGTATGGTGATGCCGCGTCGATCCACTTCAATACCAGTGATTTGTTGAATCACATCAGCTACGTCTTGGGTGGTGACAGTACCAAAGATAGCTTCTTTTTCACCAGCTTGCTTGGCAATATTGAAGGTTCCAGCTTTCTCTAAAGCTTCTTTTTGTTCTTGCGCTTGTTGTTTAAGTTCTAGTTGCCGCTGGCGTTCTAACTCCCGGCGACGTTCTACTTGCTTGAGAATACCAGGAGTAGCAAAAGTTGCCATACTCTTGGGAATTAAATAATTACGAGCATAACCGGGTGCTACTTCTACTAAGTCGCCGGATCTACCCAATTTTCTGACATCCTGAGTTAAAACTAACTGCACGCGTTTCGCCATTGTTTTTCTTTTTTCTCTGTTGCTTGTAAAATCTCAATATCTTGGGGGTTTCAGCAAGATAGTTCACAAGAGTGTAGCTTTATCCCCAGGAGGTTTGCTTATAGTCAATCAACCTAGAGATCCTAGCGAAATATAGGGTGCGATCGCAAGTCTTGAACCTCCTAATTTCATTTATGGGTTCTGACTGTGCTTGCTGCCTTCTGTCTTGAAAATGGGTGTAGGGGAAGAAATGTTTATACCAATGCCCAATGCTCACTTGCCCTGAGCGACTTGTACTAAGCGAAGTCAAAGAAGCCGAAAAGATACCCCATGCCCAATGCCTTTTTTCATACTTGGTAGTATACGAAGTTCATAGGGACTGCCTTCTGCCTCCTTCCCTCTGCCTTTTCATTAAAATCTATCTTTCATTCCTCGCAAGCGTGCAAAGGTTTGTACCGAATCTCGACTGTTCACCGCAGACTGTAATGCTGGCTGCTCCCAACGTAAAAAGGGATTTGTAAGTTTTTCAACACCTAACAATGAGGGAACAGTAGCTTCTCCTCGGCTGCGATATGCTTTTACTTCATCATATCTTTGCTGTAAGTGGGGATTACTAGCATCTACTGTGAGAGCAAACTGTAAATTTCTCAATGTATATTCGTGAGCGCACCAAACTCGTGTATTCTCAGGCAGAGAACGAAGTTTGCTTAAAGATTCTACCATTTGCGTTGGTGTGCCTTCAAATAAACGACCACAACCACCAGCAAAAAGTGTATCACCACAGAATAACTCTCCTGTCTCCCCTGGTTTTTGGGGAGGGAAGTAGTAGGCGATATGAGCGCGGGTATGCCCTGGTACAAAGATTACTTCTGCAACTCTATCTGCAAACTCGACGCGATCGCCTTCTTGTAAAAATACTTTTTGTCCGGGTATTCTCCCTCGATCCTCTGCTCCACCGTATACTTTCACATCTGGAAATAATTGTATTAATTCTTTATTCGCACCCACGTGATCTGCATGATGATGTGTGTTAAATATTGCTACTAAATTTAACTTTAATTCATGAAGTTTTTTTAAGACTGGCTGTGCTTGTGCTGGATCGACAACGGCAGCAATATTTTTTTGGCGATCGCACAACAGAAAAATGTAATTGTCTGAAAGTGCTTCTAGACGAAGAACTTGCATTTTCCATGCCTCCCATCTAAATAATTCTATAAATATTCAGTATTTCAATAGTTACTGCTGAAGTAACCACAGAAAGTGGCATGGAAGGAGCTGGAGTGTGAGCCACTTATCTATCTGTTTATTATTCCATCTACCTTCTGCCGTCTGTCTTGAAAATGGGTGTAGGGGTGTAAGGGGAGCCACTGCGGTGGACGGGTTTCCCGGCATAAAGCATGTGGCGTTGTAGGAGAAAGACATTTTCATACCTGGCTGTGAAACTTGTTTCATACGGACTGCCTTCTTGTACTGGCTGCATCAAAATACGAAAGGTTTATATTTTTGAGATTACAGCTTGCATAATTGTTAAAAAAAATTAACCATTAACTGTAATTTTACTGAAACTCTGTCCGCTTCAGTAAAAGTATCTCAATTTATCCGTAAAAATTCTGTGGGTGTAAAAGTAGATACAAAGATAAATTTAGTATTGTGAGTACCTAAAAGCTGCTCATACATTTTAGTTAAATAGCTTCAATAATTTGCTGTGGGATGTTAATGTTCATAATTTTTATTATGACAATAACTTTATCTTGCAAACAAAAGTTGGGCAAATATTAGGATGAGATTTTTACATACATTATCAAACATATGAGTAATCAAAATTTAATGTATAAAACTATTGGAAACCAAGCAGATTTAGCTGTTGAAAAAATTGTTAATCGAATTATTGCGTCCGGAAAAATGAGCCGCAAAGACCATATTTTACTAACTTCAAGCGTACTTACTAATGGTGAACTTAGTGATGAAAGTCGTCGTCAAATTAATCGTATATTTGACTATATTCAAACAAGTCGTTTAAAATTAGTTGATTGGTAAATCAGATAAAATACAATTACATAATTGCTCAGTTATTTTATCAAGTCATTACAGCCTTTTTGGAAGTTATAAGTATGTTGGTAATATCTGCGAAATCTGGGCAGTTAGGAAATAGACTCTTACTATTTGCTAATTTTATAGCATTTGCTCTAGAAAATAATTTAACAGTTCTGAATCCAGCTTTTGAGGATTACGCTGAATTCTTTCAGACTACAGCTAGAGATTTATTGTGTTGCTATCCTGCTTCGCGATTTTCTATTTTTGGCAATAAACTTCTACGTAATTTATACTATAAATTTAATCGCTATTTAGTTGATAGCAGATATTTTGAAGTTATCGATATTAAACGAAATAAACCATTTAACTGGAATAATTTTGATTTGGTAGAAAAATTGCAACCAGGAAAGCTTACTTTTTTTCAAGGATGGTTATTTCGTGATGGATGGTTTGTAGCTGAAGTAGAGAAACTCCGCAAGTATAAAGAAGCAATTCGTACGTATTTCCAGCCTTTAAGAAACTATCAAGATAATGTATCAAAACTAATATCTAGTATTCGTCAGAAAACAGATATTGTGATTGGCATTCATATCCGACATGGAGATTATCGCCAGCATCAAGATAGCAGATATTTTTTTGAAGTGGAACAGTATGTAAAAGTGATGGAATCGGCGCAAGCCCTATTTCCTAATCAAAAAGTTACATTTTTGATTTGTTCTAATGAACAACAACCACACTACCACTTTCAAAATTTATCTTACGTGTTTGGCAATAATCACATCATAGAGGATTTATATTCATTAGCTGAATGTGATTATATCATTGGCCCTCCTAGTAGTTATACTATGTGGGCATCTTTTTATGGGGAACGTCCTTTATACATGATTAGGGATGTTAACAGAAATAATATAGATATTAAAGATTTTGTTCAATTTTTTGAATGGCAGGGTATTTTTCACTATAACGAAGACTGGAGTAAGAGTTACTGGGAATGGACGCATTAACAATAAAAAAATAAAAAATATATGACATTAAAAAGTAGAGTATTTATTACTATATTGACAGGTCTTTACTCTTTTCAAGATTGTATTCATTTTTTGGCATCAGTTAGAAAATTTCATCAAGAACCAATAATTATTTTAATTGACCGTGTACCCAAGATTTTATACCCTCTTCTCACTGTTTTCAAAAATGTAACTCTCAAACCTGCTCCTGCAAATGAAAATACAGTTTTAGCATCCCGCTTGGCAAAGCTGGCTTTATATGAAGCATCTAGTGAATTTGAGAAGACTATCTACTTGGATGCCGATATTTGCTTACTTTCTAATATTAACGATGTATTTGAGGCGTTAGATGAATATGATTTTTTATTAACCGAAGATGTACAACCTGCTATTACTAAAGCTACAAATTTAGTGCGAGGTAAACAAGAAGATAACTTACCTAATGTTTTATCAATTCTACAATCAGTGGAGCTACCGCTACAAGAAGATAGCATTCAGTATAATGGCGGTTTTATGGCTTTTAAAAAAACAGAATTAACTAAAGTATTTTTTGAAAAGTTTAAGTACTACTTTGAAATTGTCAGAAGTAATCAAGATAAATTGCTGTTGAAGGATCAAGGGGCTTTTGCTTCTGCGATCGCTACCGTGAAGCCAAGCATAAAAATATTATCGCCTGCCTATAATTATCTTAGTAAATGGAAAGATTGCTATCAAAAAAATGACGAGCCTATTAAAATACTGCATTGTACTTACCCTTATCGACCTCAATATGCCAAAGATATTACTAGCTCAATTTATACTAAAGTAATTGATAAACTAGCTAAAGTGATTTTACCAAATCAGATTAAAAATCCTTGGCGTAAAAAATGATTAACTATATATGATAAAAGACAAAGAAAAATTAAAAATATCATTACTTGTCTGGAATTTATCAACCAATGATGGCTTTATTCGTGCATCTCTGTTACAAACCGCCTTACAAAAGCTGGGATATGAAACAGAAATTCTAGGATTTTTATTTGGTAAAAGATTGTATGAAGCTATTCCTCAAAATGCTGATATCTACGCTATAGAAGGTGCCAATTATCCTAAATTTTTTAAATCAATCGGAAAATTATTCAAACATATTCAAGGAGATATTATTTATGCAATTAAGCCTCAACCAGCTAGTTTTGGCGTTGCGCTTTTAAATAAATTCTATACTCAAAGACCAGTAATTGTAGACATAGATGACTGGGAAATGAGTTGGTATGGTGGTGATAATTGGTATTATCGTCCTACACTTAAACAGTTGGCTAGAGATTTAATCAAACAAGATGGTGCTTTGAGAAATCCTAATCATCCTTTGTACTTGAAATGGATGGATAATTTGGTAAAAAAAGCTGATGCAGTAACGGTAAATACAAAATTTTTACAGCAGCGTTTTGGAGGTACTTTTATCCCTAATGGTAAGGATACCTCATTATTTCATCCTGCTCAATATGACAGTGATGCTAGTAAAAACCGCTATGGTTTAACTGGATATCGAATTTTAATGTTTCCTGGTGCGCCAAGACCGTATAAAGGTTTAGAAGATGTTCTTATAGCGCTAGATAAAATTAATCAGCCTGATTTAAAACTGGTAATTGTAGGTGGCAGCCCTTATGATGACTATGATCAAGAGCTGCAACAGCGATGGAAGCGTTGGATTATCAAACTACCAAAATATCCTGTTGATGTCATGCCTGAGGTGGTAGCTGCTGCTGATGTTATTGTTGTTCCACAGCGAGACACTCCAGAAACTCGTGCTCAATTTCCTTTAAAGTTAACTGATGGAATGGCAATGGCTAAACCTATATTATCGACAAAAGTAGGAGACATTCCAGAGATTTTAGGTGAAACTGGATATTTAATTGATCCCAGTTCTCCCGAACAAATCGCCGAACAAATTCAATCAATATTTCAAAATTTAGATGCAGCAAATGAGCTTGGCAAAAAAGCTAGAGAAAGATGTGTTGAAAAATATAGCTTAGAAGCAATGGCATCTAACCTAAAGTCGGTAATTTCTCGGTTGTGAACATACATATATAGTATTGAAAATTAAAGATTAGTTAGATGTAATTCACTTAATTTTTGAAATCAAGTGAAAGCCAAAATTTAGGGAAATCGTATTAAACATAAATACAACTAGTGGAACCCTCTCAAGAAGAGGCTTTACCATTCTGCCTCCTGCCTCTTGCCTTCTAATTAATAGCTCCCATGTTGAACAAAAAGCTACTATTCAGATTTGCCAAACCCTATCCAGGCTTGATTTTTATCACAATAATTTTAGGATTTTCAGGAGCTTTATTTAACGGGGTTGGTACAGCTTTAATTGTGCCAGTGATTTTAAAAATTGTTGGACAAGAGGTTGATTTAAGCAGTGCTCCTCCTATTCTCAAAGCGATCATGTCTCCGTTTGAGCAGTTGCCAGAAAATAATCGATTATGGGTAATGGCTGGGGCAATTATACTGACGATTTTTTTTAAAAATTTAGCGATTTACTCTAGTTCATTATCATCCAGTTATTTAACACGCCGATTAACTTCTGATATGCGCGAAGCTGGTATACAGCTATTACTCAGAATTGACTTAGATTATTACACCAAAATGAAAGTTGGTGATTTAATTAATCGTCTAGGAGGAGAAATAGGGCGTGCTGCCAGTACTATTGGCAATAGTGTGAAATTAATTATTTTAGGAATTACTATTTTAGTTTTTATAGGCTTACTATTATCTATTTCCTGGCAGTTGACGATCGCCACTACAGTTTTACTGTTTTTTGTGACTTTAATTAATCAATATGCGATTGGGCGTTCTCGCAGATTTGGCAAACAACTCAGCGAAATGTCAAAAGCATATTCAATCGCTGTATTAGAGATTCTCAGTGGAATTAGGCTGGTAAAGGCAACAGCTAACGAAGACAAAGAATTCCAAAAGATTAAGCAGTTGATTCGCGATCGCGAAAAAGCAGATTTTCAATCGCATATGAATTCAGAGGCGATCGCACCAATCAGTGAGGTAATGGGAATTACTGCTTTAATGCTGATTGTCTTTTTAAGTCGCACGTTCTTTAAAGAGCAAATCGCTTCACTATCAACTGTACTTTTAACGTATTTATTACTACTACTACGCTTACTACCCTTAATTTCTCAGTTAAATACTCTTCGCAATAGCTTTGCCAACACATCTACCAGCATGGAGTTAGTTGTTGATTTTTTATCCTGGGATAATAAACCTTGGATGAATGACGGTAATATTGCTTATACTCAATTAAATCAAGGTATCCATTTCAACAACATATCTTTTGCCTATCCAACTCACGAAAAGTTAGTACTCAAGGATGTAGATTTATATTTGCCACGGGGAACTACTTTAGCTTTAGTAGGTAGTTCAGGTGCAGGTAAATCGACAATTGCAGATCTCTTACCTAGATTTTACGATCCGATTTCCGGTTCTATTACCATTGATGGCATCGATCTGCGCGAGTTTACTTTGACATCTGTACGCAAAGCAATGGGAATCGTCAGCCAAGATACTTTTCTTTTCAACGACTCTGTGCGGAATAACATTGCCTACGGAAAACTAGATGCTAGCGAAGATGAAATAATTACCGCAGCCACAAGAGCCAACGCCTACGAATTTATCAGCAAATTACCACAAGGATTTGATACCCTGATCGGCGATCGCGGCGTCATGTTATCTGGGGGGCAAAGGCAGCGTCTGGCAATAGCACGGGCGCTACTACAAGATCCAGAAATACTTATTCTCGATGAAGCTACCAGCGCACTGGATACCGTTTCCGAACGTTTAGTACAAGCAGCGATTGACGATTTAAGTCGCGATCGCACTACCTTAGTTATTGCTCACCGTCTCTCCACAGTACAAAAAGCCGATCAAATAGCCGTATTAGATCAAGGATGCGTGGTAGAGGTAGGAACCCATGAGGAACTTTTACAAAAAGGTGGTTATTACTCGCGTTTGTACTCAATCCAATTTGGTGAACAAGAAGACACAGCTAGCAAACGTCAGCAAAGTTTAATCCGAATTTCTCACGAAATTCGCACGCGACTAAACTCGATGATTGGCTTCCTACTCTTATTAATTGATAACTTTAAAGATAATCCCCAAGAACGGCAGGAATTAATTACAGATGCTTATAAATCTGCCTTAGGTATTATCAATATTCTTGATATTTTTGAAGACATCGTTAACTTGCAAACTAAATGGCAGCCCTCTCTTACGAGAGAGCTAGATTCCGATGCCACTGTTAATTATCCAAGTTATAGCAGTATATCGAGTGAATTTCGTATAGATACCAATGAAATAGTAAATTTAATGCGTTTAATTTCTGGCAATTATGCAGAAAGCCTTGAGCAAGAAAATCAATTTATTCAAAGTGCTTTTAAATCTGCCATACATTTACTCAATAGTCTAGAAAGTTTTGAAGATAAAATTAAATATTTAAAATTATGAAAGATACTAAATTTAAAAAGCACTATATTTTTTTCATCCAAGAAGATTTACCAAAGCCAGAAGCCCATTTAGTACAATCTACAAATGCAGCCAATGCAGCCGCAAACTTAGGTTATTCTACAGTTTTGGTATATCCTTATAAAGGATTGAAAGCACTTAACCCAATTAATTTAGCTTGTCCTTTTTATCCTCATAAACTACCAGAAAAAATCATTAAATATTATAACCTCCATGACAAGCTAAAAGTTGCTCCCTTACCAATGCCTTGGCCTATTAATTATTTTTCTAGTAAATTTACCGACTCAAATACTATCGCCACAAAATATTATTTTCCATTTTACATACTTCCTACTACTAAACTTGTTCACAGTCGCAACTGGAATTTCATCAAAGCCGCAATTAAAAATGGCATACCAGCAATTTATGAACACCATCACCACGAAGATAAGGCATTTGAACCAGAAATAGTTAAACATTCGCTGTTTCAAATTGCTGTCACAGTTGCTGATACTATTCGCGACACCATGATTCAACATGGAATGCCGCCAGAAAAAGTAATTAAACTCCATAATGGCTACAATCGTTTATTTATGGAAAGACAACTAGAAAAAGCAGTGGTATGGCGTCAAAAACTGCTCAAAAATGAGAGAGAAAAACTAGTCGTCTACGCAGGAGCACTACGAAAGTTTAAAGGTATTGATGTTCTAATTGATGTGGCTTTAGAAATGCCAAATATTCAATTTGTTTGTGCAGGTGGTAATGAAATAGAGGTAACAAACTATCAGCAATTAGTTCAAGAGAAGCAAGTAAGCAACATTACATTTCTCGGCTATATCTTACATGAAGATTTACCATCTCTGCTCCAAGCAGCCGATGTTTTAGCTCATCCTCATTGTTTGGGAGAAGCAGCAACTTTTACGTCTCCTTTGAAATTATTTGATTACTTTGCTTCTGGTACTCCAATTGTGGCAACAGAAATTCCCTCTTTAATGGAGTTTAAAAATACTCAGGCGATCGCTGCTTGGTGTGAGCCTGATAATCCCAGTAAATTTGCCGCATCTGTGAGGCAAGTTTTAGAGACTCATCCCCGCAAAATCGAAGGCTATGCTAACAGTATTGAATTTGTCAAACAGTTTTCTTGGGAAAATCGAGCAGCAAAAATTCTCAGCTATGTTGATGAGTCTTTTCATCCTCAACTTGTTGCTTAACAAGAAAGAAAAGAACTCTTACAGATAATTAGTCAACTTTTCCTTCCTTCTGCCCTCTGCCTTCTGCCTTCATACAGAGTGATAAAAAAATGACTATTAAAACTATTGGCATGATTAGCAGCTATCGCAGTTTAGAAAACAGAACCGATTGGCTGTGGCAACAAACCCCTCATGCATTTGGGATTTGGAACAATATACAATTACAAGCTTTAGCAGAAAAACCAGATTACTTAGTAATGTATCAATTTGATTTTCCCAAATCTCAAAAACAGCAACAATCCTGGTTAAAAAGATTTAGTAAACGACAAAAACAATCAGAATTAAACATTACTTCTCTCTTACGTAGTGTTCCCAAAAAAAGAGTTATTTATCTTTTACGAGAACCACCTTTAGAAGAAATTATTGAGATAAATAAATACAATTATCAGCAAGCGCAGCAGTATTGTGGCTACATTTCCGGAGCAGATGATTTTGCTCCCAATCCTGACTATATGCCTGCCATTTGGTATCACTCTAATTCATTTCAAGAATTAAATGAAATGCCTCCACCTAAAAAAGTCGCTCCTTGCAGCTGGATTACTTCTGGAATTAATCGTACTGCCAATCATCGCCAGCGCTTAGAGTTTTTGTATTCGCTACAAGCTAGTGAAATTCAATTTGATTTGTATGGACGTGGCTTACCTGCACGGGCAAAAACATTGGGTGAATTAGGTAATAAATGGTATGGCATGGCACCCTACTATTACAACCTGGCAATTGAAAACTACAGCAGTAATAATTGGTATGTCAGTGAAAAATTATGGGACGCACTATTAGCTTGGTGTCTGCCAATTTATTATGGCGGATCGGCTGCTGATAAATTGTTGCCTGCTGGTAGTTTTTTACGATTGCCTAGCTTGGATGAAAAAGGTATTGCCTACATCAAAGAAGTCACAGCTTCTCCTGATGCTTGGTATGCAGCAAAGGAAGCAATTCAAGAAGCCCGTCAAATTATCTTACACGAACTCAATCTTATTAACTGGCTGTCAAAATTTGTTGCTAATAACTTATAAATTATGAATGGTATTTGTACTCTTGGAAATGACTATGTTTACGACCAACTAATTGCTTTACTCAACAGTATTGATGTCATCTTAGGTCAAAATACTCCTGTTTGTATCTATCCTTTTGATGAACAAATAGAGCGTATTACTGAAGAAGTAACTAAGCGTCCTAATGTAGTGATTTATGATAATCAAGAATCAATTGCTCGTTGGGATAAATTTATGCTAGAGGCTAGCCCTGCTAGCATGAACAGAGATAAGTATAGAATTTATGGCGGACATCGGCGATTTTGCGCTTTTGATGCCCCTTTTGATAAATTTGTTTATATGGATGCCGATACTATAGTGATGAATTCACTAGATTTTGTCTTTGAGAAATTAAATCAATATGACTGTGTTGTTTATGATTTTCAATTTTTATATCCTGAAAAAGTATATAACACAAATTCAAATAAATTACTAGAAACTTTTGACGAAAAACGACTTAAAAATGAAATCTTCTGTTCTGGATTCTATGCTTCAAAACAAGGCTTATTTAATCCAGAAAAAATAGCAGAATTATTATCTTATCTGAGGGCAGGTGAGAGAGAAATTCTCTATTCTACAGGCGATCAACCAGTTCTCAACTATATGTTTATGAAGTCTGGCTTATCTATTTATAACTTTTCTCATCACCTATCCGATAGTCAGAAAACAGGTTGCTGTGTAACTTCCAGTCATTTTGAAGAAAAAAACCGAATTCTTTATGATAAAGGTAATCAACTCACCTACCTGCATTATATTGGCATTCCTCCTCGAATTATGACAGCAGTATGTGCTGGAGAAAATATCGAATTTCCCTATAGGGATTTATTTCTTTATTATCGTTATCTCCACGAACCAGAGAAATACCCAGTATTTACAAACCCTGCCAAAAAATATAATGCTCCTGCACCAAGTTTATTACAAAGAGCATTGAAAAAGTTAAAATTAGTTAGTCAAGGATAACTTATGCAAAGGGGCATTTATATTGTTGCTAATGACCGCGTTATCGATAATGCGATCGCTTTACTTAATAGTATTCGTTTTTATGACGAAAAAGTTCTTGTTTATCTTATTCCATTTAATGAAAATTACCAACATGTAGCTGATACTCTTACTCGTTTTCATAAAATAAAAATTTTTCCTCATCTAGAATTTTTAGAGCAATTTACCCAAAGCATAGGAGAAATTTTCCCTAAAGATTTTTTAGCTCTACCCAACAAAATGCGAAAATTGGCAGTTTGGTTTGGGCCTTTAGATGAATTTATTTATATTGATACTGATATTATTGTTTTTGAAAAAATAGCTGATAGCTTAAATCAACTTGCAGAAGTAGATTTCTTTTGTTGCGATTACCATCATCGTAGTGAGGGTTTGCGGAATATATTTTCATCAGTTGTGAAAGAACAGCAAATCTTTACTGAAGAACAGCTCAAAGATGTTTTCAATAGTGGCTTTTGGGCTTCTAGAAAAGGAATCATTACACAACAGATGATGGAAGAGACATTGCGCGAATGTGCAATGCATAAAGAATATTTTGATTTTTCTTGTGGAGTTACAGATCAGCCTATTCTTAACTATTTAGTTCTCAAACACATTACCAAACGCCGCAATCTCGTCAAAACTCCTGGGGGTGAACCCGGTAGTTGGGCAGGCTCCCGTCATTTTCAAGAGAAAGACTACGTTCTTTATGATGGCGATCGCAAGCTGAAGTATCTGCATTGGGCTGGCACGCCAATTAAACCTGGTGGCTCCTATTGGAAATTGTGGGAACACTATCGCTATCTCCACGAAGCGAGGGAAGATAAAGTTCCCTTACTACAAAGACTGTTTCGCCGTTAATTTCCTCGAATGGAGGGGCAATATGACAGATGGCATTTACACGCTAGCCAATGATGTAGTCTACGATCAGCTAGTTGCTTTGCTCAATAGCATAGAAGTTAATGCTGGCAGAGAAATTCCTGTTTGCGTTATTCCCTATGACAATCGCCTAGACAAAATCCGTGCGGAAGTTGCGACTAGAAGGAATGTCACTATGCTAGAAGATATGGCAGCTATACATTACTGGGAAAACTTTGCCACTCAAGCGTGGAAAGCTCATCATCGAGCGCAAAGAGTTTGGCAAGAACGAGGTTTGCCGGAAGTCTATCGTCTAGCTATGCACCGAAAACTTTGTGCGCTGCATGGTATCTTTGACAAGTTTATTTACTTTGATGCCGATACCTTATTAATGGGGCCTCTAGATTATATATATCAAAAGTTAGATGATTATGATTGGGTCACCAATGATTTTCAATATAAGTCTAACTTGAAATATATTTTTGATGGTAATTACAAGCTTCAAAAACAAGTTTTTAATGATGAGAATTTGCAGCTTAAAGTATTTTGTGCTGGTTGGTTTGCAGCTAAAAGGAATATTTTTTCTGAACCTATATTAGCAGATTTACTAGATAAACTAAAAGCTGGTGAAGCTGATATTATGGCATTAGGAGGCCCAGATCAATCTTTATTCAATTATATGGTTTGCCGTAGTAAAATTGCTTATTGTAACTTTGCAGAACGTGAAGTAGAACAATTTACTGGCAATCACTGGAGTTCTAAATTTGATGTCATAGACAGCGTTTTATACGATAAAGGGCGTCGGTTGACTTATCTGCATTATATGAGTATACCAGCATCGCAATTTACACGTTTATGTGCTGGTGAAGATGTTGATATACCCTATAAAGATACATTTTTACATTATCGATATCTGAAGTCTCCAGAATCTAAACCTAAGAGCTTTACTCGTCCTAGTTTACCAGTACGCTTGCAAAGATATACTAATAGTTTTTTCAGGCAAAAAGTTAGGAATATTACACTTAAGTATCGCAATTTCAAGGATAAAATTTTTCACTAATAGCACTTCTTAATTGGTGAGAGAAAAGAGGGGATTGGGTAGGGTGGTGTGGGGTTTTGTTTAGTTGTGAAGAGTGCGATCGCCAATAACTATTTCAAACCAAGACCATCTTCAAGCAGCAACATAAGGCAGCAACTCGGCTTCTGATTTGATTGGGCGAGGTGGAAACTTTTGCAGAAGCTCAATATAACTACTAGATTCAGTTATAAACATATGTCTTTTCGCCCGTTGAGGGCGGCGATTTCATTTTTCTCTTGGGCAAACCTCGAAAGCTAACTCGTGCCGATAAAAACAGACGTTGAATTCAGCAAAAAAGTTCATGTGTCCAAGAATAACAGGTACATCTTGCGCTTGAGTCCAAGCAAATGCAAGCAAAACAGGCGAAAATGAAGCCATTGTACCAGACAAAACCAAGCCTCTTGCCTCACTATTAGCTAAGTTCCCGCTTCATGGAATAGAGACTGTTTGATTTTCCCAAACTGCCCCTAGCTGGACACCAATTTCGTAAGGCAGAACATTGACACTTGCACCTGTATCCAATAACGCCATCACTTCTACAGAAAAACTTCCGTTGGTAAGGGTTAAGGGCAAATATGGCATGAGGCTCGATCGCTCAAGACTATCAGTTCGCTCCGTGAATGGAAAACGTTGACCATCAAGCATTATTTGCCTCTTGTGCTGCTGCCAGAATATCTGACAAGGCTTGAACTGCCTCACGATCTGCTTGAGGAGACCATACAACAGCTTCAGTTGATGATAGTTGATTTAGAAGTGCGCTCTCTGATTTAATATCTGCAACAGGTTCTAAGCTACATCCTTCTTCTTTCGCAACTGCTAAAAGAAGAAAATGTATCAACCGAAGTTTATCTTGATGAGAAAGCTGACTGACGGTTGGTAAAATGTCGCTCAGAGGCATATAGAAAAACAATAGGGACTGAAAGCTTCTCTAATTTTAGCTTAGTAATGTGACAGCTTTGAAGAATATCCCTGGATTCTTCTTTAATCTGTTTTTCTTAATATTAGTAAAAAATTATGAAAGCAGAATCCAGAATAATTTATGTATTCTGAATTCTGAATTCTTTGATTGTCTGCAACTCTATCTCCAAGAATCTAAATCTAAAGATTCGATTCCTCTTTCTTCCGCATAAACCAGCATACTTCTCAACTGCAACCACACAAACAAGCAAGTTACAATTGCTAAAGGCACGCCAACTCCGTAGGAAAGCAAGGGTGGAAAACCAAATATTTCAAATCCTGAACATAGGAAAAAACCTACACCACCAGTTATACCTAAAAAAGGCAAAGTCAATTGACTTTTTAACAACTGATAATCGGAGTTTTCTGTACCCTTATTTTGCCATTTTGCTGCGATTAATTTTAGTGTTCCAGCTAGTGCTAAACCAGATGTTAAGGCAGCAAACAAACCGAAAACTAGTAGTAAATACGGTGGTTGTAGCTGATAGTAGTACATGAATCTCCTGATTAAAATTGCTAATTGCTAACTGCTCATTGTCTTTTTATTTAACCATTAGCTGTTAACTATTAGCTAGTTTTGCTGTGGAAAGAAGTCAAAGCATTAACTGATGGTAAAATTGCCGCCACTCCTTCTCTAGACAATTCTGCCAAAACTCCGATCGCTACATCAAACAATCTATTTGGTGTTAAGTCGTCTTTTACCAAATTCCATAAACGCTGTACTTCTTCAGTATGCAAGCGATCATCTTCAGTCAGAGCTAATATTAACTGGCGGCGCAAAAACTTACCCTCATCAGACAGGAGAAATTGCAATCCCAACTTAGCTGTCGGCAATACATCAAAGTCCTCATCAGTGCGAGCGATCGCAATCATATTCTCTAACCGCTGCCACTGGAATTTACCATCTTTGAACAGCACATTCAGCAAGCGTCGGCGCAATTGAGGAGATTCGCCTGTCAGCAATCGCCGCGCTACATAGGGATAGGCTACTTCAACAATTTTGAATTGTGGGTTGAGGCTAAGGGCAATACCTTCTTGCGTCACTAAAGAACGAATGATTAGAGCAAATTTGGCGGGAACTCGGAAAGGGTAATCGTACATTAATTCCGAGAATTTATCTGTAATTGTTTTGAAGTTAAAATCCCCCACATTTTTGCCAATGGCATCTCCCCATACTGCTTCTAGGGCTGGGATAATAGGACGAATATCCGTATCTGGTGTTAAGAAACCCAGATTTACAAAGTCTAGTGCTAAGTCGTTATAGTCTTTATTAATTAGATGCACCAGCGCATCCACCAGTGTTTCTTTGGTGGTTTCGTCCAACTGATCCATCATGCCAAAATCGATGTAGCCCATTCTACCATCGGGCATGGCAAATAAATTACCCGGATGGGGATCGGCATGGAAGAAACCGTGTTCCAATAATTGCTGTAAACCCGAAGTCACCCCAATTTCGATAATAGACTCCGGATCTAAACCAGCTTCGCGAACTCTTTTCGTATCAGTAAGCTTAAAGCCATTCAGCCACTCTAGTGTTAAAACACGGGTGGAAGTATAACGCCAGTAAATTGCTGGAACTTTCACACGCGGATCGTTACGGAAGTTAGTGGCAAATTTTTCAGCGTTGCGCCCTTCATTGAGGTAATCAATTTCCTCAAATAACTTGATCCCAAATTCGTCCACAATCAAGCTTAAATCGTGACCGAGATTGAGAGGTAACCAAGGAGATAGCCAATTTGCAGCCCAACGCATTAAATAAAGGTCGAGGCTGAGAACCGGACGTAAATTGGGGCGCTGCACCTTCACCGCCACTTCTTCACCACTGTGCAAGCGACCGCGATATACTTGACCTAAAGAAGCAGCAGCAACAGGAGACTCAGACAACTCGCTATATATTTCCTGTAGTGAGCGCCCTAGCTCAGTTTCGATCAATTGGTAGGCGATCGCATTATCAAAGGGCGGTAATTGATCTTGTAGTTTTACTAGTTCTTCTAAGAAATCTTTACGTACCAAATCCGGACGCGTTGATAAGGCTTGACCAACTTTAATAAAGGTAGGGCCAAGGCGTGTCAGCATCTGTCGTAGTTGAACAGCTCGTTTTAACTTGTTCTGTTCTACTTGATTTCGCCATTCATCCCACTTGAGACCGAGAATAAATCCAGTAAAATTCCAGATAATCACCAGTGCTCGCGCCCAAGCAAGCCAAGGACGATAGCGATAGTAGCGAGCGATCGCATCTGGATCGTAGCGTCGATTATTTTGTGTAAGGGTTTGCGAAGTCACTCCCTTATTTACCTCTTTCATTTAAAATTAAAAATTCGCTGCTCACAGATGCTGTGTGGCATCCTATCAGCTCAACAAATCCCAGTTAGACTATTCCCCTACTGCTTTGTGGAATGTAGTCAAACTTTACTAAAAGTTACTTTTTATCTTTTATTTTATATTACTATACAAAAGTATATATACCTAATCTAACTTAAGGAAGGTATATCGTAACTAAACAAAAAATCTATAGTATTCATTTTATCTTTTAATTACAGCCAGCAAATAAACCAGAAATAGATACATTAGGATTTAACAGAAGCGTTTATAGAGGCTTCATAGAAGACTTTACTATCGGTAGACAAAAGTGTTACAAAATACCAAGATATGTATAAATAGAGTAACAGTATCTTCATAAAACTTCTTATTCTAGAACATTCTAAGTCGGAGAAATTTTAAAATTTTTGGTAAATAATTAAAAGCTGGAAACTGAAAGGCTTGCATAAGTGTGACTCAATCCCCAATACCTTTTCAAATATTTAGTTTGAGCATGAGCTACTATTGAAAGGCTGTCTGCCACAGAGAAATTTCACTGTGTGGTTAGTGTTTGTGTAATGGTGATGCAGCGACAACAGAGGAAAAATATGCCATGGATCGAATTGAGTCTCAATACAACACACGAGGCGGTTGATTGGGTTTGTACGCTGCTTGCTGAGACTGTTGATATTGATGATATTCAGATTACACAAGATATTGACGGGGATTTAGAACATCCCCAGTGGGCATTTACGATTTACATACATCTACCCCACGATGCTACTTCCAGAATACGTGTCGAAAAAATCGTGAATTTACTATCGCCTTTGCATCGCACCGGGTTAACAACTGAAGTACAGATGAGTGTGATTGAAAACAAAACCACAGACGCAGATTTACTCAACCCCCTTGTAAATCGAATTGGTAAACGATTTGTTGTCCTCGCTCCTGACACTGCTTATCAATCTAAGGTAGCAGGCGAAATCATCTTGAGATTGAAAAAAACATTGTCTTTTGGTAGCGGCTTACACCCAGCAACCATTGTCTCTCTGCGACTGCTTGAGAGGTATGTTGTCCCTAGCATGAATGTTCTCGATTTAGGTTCAGGTTCAGGTATTTTGAGTGTGGCGATCGCAAAGTTGGGAGCTAGTGTATTGGCGCTAGACAACGACAGTACTGCTGTGGATGCAACTCAGGATGCTGTACGTCGTAACGGGTTAGAACAACAGGTAACAGTCATGGAAGGAAGCCTGGGATGTGGAAGTGACTTTGGGCATTGGATGGGTGGCGATACCATCGGCAATGTAGAAAAAATAGAGGCTACACAGACATTTGACTTGATTGTTGCCAATATTCTGGCAAGAATGCATATTGCTCTCGCTGGTGACTTTCAGCGTGCGCTACGTCAGACTGATGCACACCAAGGACTTTTAATTACCGCTGGGTTTACAAGCGATCGCGAGGATGATGTTGTCACAGCTTTAACAGAAGCAGGATTTGAAGTGATTGATTGTGAACGAATCAACGAGTGGGTAGCACTTGCTCATCGGTTGAAAGCAAAATAACGGGCGATCGCTCTCTGGTTTTAGATTTTCAGTCAAATCTCTACCTTTAGTCTGATGTCAAAAAGCCATATATCACCAAAATAGTATAGGAGATTACAAAGGATTAACTGATTTAGTACTCCCTTTAGTAGTACACAGCGTCGTACCCTAAGGAGAAAAATCATGACAGACTTGAACCTGGTGCAACTACAGAAAAACTTGAATGAAGTTGTCTACCCAATCAGTAAAAAAGACTTGATTATGCGTGCTGAAGAAAAAGGTTTTGATGAGAAAGTTCTTCGGATTTTGAAGCAGATACCGATCAAAGACTATGAAACACCAGCAGCTATAAATCAGGCAATCAACAATATCGCGTAGTGATAGTAGAGACGCTTTGAACAACGCGTCTCTACCTGACTAGAAAATCTTTACATCAAGCTCTCACATTTTTGCAGACTAATTTCATAATCATCCTTGAGTTTCTTAAGCGGAAACTGTACAAAAGTTGCTGCTTTTGTCAATTGCCAATCAAATAAACGCAGTAGATGAGCGGCAAATATCTTAGTCACCACCATCGCCATCTGCGCTCCTAAGCAGGCGTGTACACCCCCACCAAAAGGAATGAACTCGTACATTCTGCCTTCATTACGCGGAGGTAAAAAGCGCTCTGGCTCAAATTTATCCGGCTTTGGAAAATGTTCTGCCATTATGTGCGCTAGTCGTGGTTCAGCCATAACACTGCAACCCTTGGCATAGAGTACTCCATCCAAAATCACCGATTTGGTGAGGCGGCGTTTCGCAGTAGAGCTTGGTGGTAAAGTCCGTAAAGTCTCTTTGATAGTTGCTTCCAAAAAAACCATCTGCTTTAACTGCTCTGCTGAAAAGCTACTGAAATTCCCCTGCTCTTTTCGCAGCTTCTGTAGTACCTCTGGGTGTCGTCCTAATTGGTAGATTAAGGAAGATATCAATCCAGAGATTTCATAGTCAGAAGCCCATAGTTGTAGAAGACATTGATTTTCAATCAGGGCATCACTAAAAACCCCGTCGGGGTTTTCTTTTTGGCTTGCCAGCATCATCCCAAGAAAGTCCGTTGTCATATTTATGTTTTCTTCTGCGGCTTTTGTTCTTTGAATCACCGTTCGCATAAACTCCAGCAACTGTATTCGTGCTTTCATGCCTCTACCATAGGCAGTCAAGGGAGAATTCCATCTCAACAAGCCATAAAAACCATCAAAGTAGGTTTTATACAAAGCTTTCAGTTCTGCCTTACTAGACAAAGCTAACCCCTCAAAAGATTGGCGATCGCTATCATCTAACTTCACCCCCAAAAGCAGCGGAGTCAGTACATCAAAGCAGATTTTCTCTACCTCTGGGTATAATTTTATTCTTCCAGGAATATTCCAGTTTTGAAGTCCATGCGCGATCGCCTGATTGATATGAGGTATATATCCTTCTAAAAAACGACCAGTCAGTCCGGGACGCAAGGCACTTTTGCGCTGGCGGTGCAAGTCAGGGCGTTGAAACAAACTATACTCACCAAACATATCCATGGTGGTATCAGGTAAGGCAATCTCGGTATATTGCAAATCGCCGTTAAATACCATCTGATTTGCCCTAGCAGAGCCAACAAAAATAGTCTTACCGCCAAAAACCCCTGTATTAAAAATAGGCCCGTACTTTTTTAAGTTTTCACGACAGAAGCGATCAGGATTTGCTACATAACTAAATGTGTCATCCCACCGAATTTGTCTTGGTGGCACAGTTGTCCCTGGCGGTGGCGTTTGTCCCTCCTCTAAAACTAGAACTTCGCTAATATTTTGTTCCATAAAAATCTATTTTATAAACTCTCGTAAGTCAGTTCCGGATTTGCCCAATTAGTTTCTGCCAAGAATTCACTAAATCTGGTTAAAAGCCCAGGAAACTCTTCGCGCAACTGTGGAACATCAGCTTGATAACCATTTTGGCGATACCACTGAATCAAATCAAACAATTGTTTTCGCCACAGTAGCAAGAAAATCCAAGCAGGTACCTCTTTATGAACAACAGTGATTTCCTGTACCCTAGAAAATTCCTCTGCTATCTGCTTGGGAGTTAGCACATCACCAGCAATTTCAATGTCTTTACCGACGTACTGAGAGGGATTTTTGATCATGTGGGCAGCTATCCTACCCATATCTTTTGTTGTAATTAAATGTATGGGCTTATCCGGTTGAATAGAAAATGGAAAAACTCCTTTGAGAATCGATGGTCGTGTATGTTGCTTCCAAAATTCTTCCATAAACAGGCACGCCCGCAACATGGTTGTTGGTAAACCATTTGCTTTCAATACCTGTTCCACTTTGTACTTTTGCTCAATGTGACTCACCCCAGAATTTCTGTCTGCTCCACCGGCAGAATTATATACAAAATGCTTAATCTGTGATTTTTTGGCAACTTGAGCAACTAACTTAGCTCTATCAACTTCTCGTGGATCTGGCTTGGCAGAATCTGGTGCTGTGGCATGGCAATAAACAGCAGAAATTCCTGCAAAGGCTATTGCTAGTGAATCCTCATCATCTAGATTCGCCTCTACTAACTCCACCCCTGCATCGTTTATCTTTGCTAGTAAAGGTCGATTCAAGTCTATTTTCCTAGTGATCACACGCAAGTTAGTAACTTCTTGTTCGAGAAAGCCCTTAACTACATTTTTACCCGTGCCACCGGTAACTCCAATCAGCAAAACTTTACCAATTTCCCCATTATTGCTGGCAGGATTAGAAAGCATATTTCTAGTTGTAGACCATTGTGGTCATGGTAACGCAATCTATCCCGTAGCGCTAAAGTGCACCCTGAGAACCAGCTTAATACAAGATTTCATCACCAACTGAAACAAACTCAGCGTTCCTCTGCGTTTCTACTAATATCAATGACTAATGACAACTGTTAAAGTATCGTACTAACCTTATTTATGACTGACATTTCCCGGATACGCCAACCATTTCCTTGGCGAACCAAACTATATCTAACTCGCACTGTTTCGTTGTAAGACTTACGTTGATTTATTTGACCATTTTCATAAAACTGAGCCGCTTCAGTCACAGAAGCTTGAACGGCAGCATAATTCTTATCGGTTGGACTAGTCTCTAAAGATTCTATCTTTAGCCGATGTTCATACTTGCGATAGCGATTTTCTGCTTGCTCCTGTTGAGCAACTTGCTGCCATTGAGACAGAGCCGAACCTACTAAAATTTCTTTTAAACTATCAATTTCATGATTTGGCCCTAAAGCAGCAGCTTTAGTTGACAGCCAACTTTGAATCACTTCTCGTGCCGTGACTTCTGTCAAAGGCCCTTCTGGAAATAGTGTCTTACTATTACGATCTGGAATAGGTAAAATCGGCTCATTCAGTTGTAAAACCAATTGTTCACCTTGTAGAGCAGGCGCTGGTGACAATAGATTATGCAACCATCCCAAAGCCGTTGAAATCAAAAGCCACAACACTAATATTCCCGTCACACCAATCAAAACCATCCACATCAACCGCATTTTTGCTTTTGCACCGGCAGCAAAATACCGCCGCCGACGCCCAGTTATCGGACGTTGATCTGAAGTGCGTCCTCCTGGGTTAGGATATGGCCTGCGTTTGCGCTTGACTTGAGGTTGCGATCGCCGATATGCGACAGATGGCTCTGCACCATTTACATAATAATTAGCGCCTCTGGAGTTGCGATCGCTATTCTCAGAGGGTAGTACGGGCATTTCTAAATTTGCACCCTCATAGACAGAATCAGTGGGTGACGCCGAAAATTGGGATGACGAGTATTGTGAATAGCTTGGTCTATTGTAATTTGGTGTTTGTGGAACTCTTTGTTCAGTTCTTCCATCGTGAGGAAATTGGCGATGAACTTCATTAGGATTACCGCGGTAATTCTGACGATTTATCTGTGTCTGGGAAGATGGGGGGTTAATCCCTATTTCATCACTATTGATTTGTGTTTCTGTTGGTAGTTGCTCTAAATATGCTTGAACGCGGCGATCGGCAAAATAATCTTTGAGAGAAGCTCGCTCTTGTACTAAATCGCAGAAGTGGGGAAACACTTCATTTTGCAACCAATTCTCACTGTATAAACACAGTCCTGGCAATAAATCTGGGGAGTTGAGAGAATGTTCTCGAATAAAAGCCAGGGCTTCATACTCTTGACTTAGTTCTAAAGCACGGGAGGCTTCTTCGGTTTGTCCTAGTAATAAAGCACACAGTGACTGTTCTAAATGCACATCTTGGCGCTTGCCCAAACGCACTAGCATTTGCTTGGCTTGACGAATCAAAGCCGGTTGACGTTGACTAAATCCACGTGCTACCAGAGCATAAATAGCTAAATATGTGGCGACGGCAGAGGGACGCTTGCTTTCTGCTTCAAATAGCTTGTGTTGTTCAGCAACCGTTAAGTAATTACGTAATTGCTGGATAAAGCGCAAAAAGTCATCTACGCTTAAACCAGATCGGTCATCGCCTGTGCCATCAACACCGCCACGCTCATCTAAAATTTCTTGTAATAGTTGTAACCCTTGGCTGCGTTCAGCAACTTTTTCTTTCGGCAGCGCTACTAACTCTAAAATTCGATATGGTCGTAGTCTGTATAAATCAGACTGAATTTCAGCCCTAACATTAGAAAATAAACCTTCCCGCGCTAATAATTCGTCACCAGTTTCTAACGAAACCGCAGCATTTTCGTAATGTCCTTGTTGCCATTGTTCTCGACCAACCTCCAAGCAGGCAAGAGCAATAGTAAGAACAATGTCTGCCCTTTCAGTTGCGATTTCACCGAATTCGTCAGTTTCTGAAGTAGAGCCGACTCTCAAATATGTACCGTTTTTATTGACTAGGTATGGATGACCTAGTTTAAGTACGAGTTCATATTCTCCTAGCTCTTGCAGCAGTAGTAAAGCACCGACAAATTCTTCTGGGTTGATTTCGATGCTGAGATTTTGGGAGTCAAGATTGCCATTACTATTAAAGGCACGGTTCTCTACTGCCACGGCTGCATTGCGATCGCTCTCCGAACCGTAGGCATGGGCAAGATAAATTTGATCGTAGGCTTTTCGCTCTTTGGGATCTGATAAAACCACGTAAGCCTCTTCAATTAGTTGTTTGCGAGAGTTAATTGCTGCCTGGGAATATTCGCGTCTTGGCAGTTGCACCATGCGATCGCTGTATGCCTGCCGCAATTGCTCTTCACTTGCCGCCAAAGGTAGCCCTAAAATTCGGTAGTAATCTAGCGGAATTCGCACAGCTTAACTTCCCCTGCAGCGTGATCGACGTAATTCTCCTAGAGAATTCCAGATATGTAAAACCGTGCCACAATAATAACCGATTGGTTTTACACTACAAGTGTGTTTTGCAACAAGTTCACTTATATCTGTCCAGCCCTTCTTGTGGCAATGCCAATCATGTCGTGCTAACAGAAACTTAAGATTGTTCTCCTGCCAGAATCTACGGTTTGACCGTTTCTGCAAATCAATCAGAGGAACTTGTTCCAGCATCCAGTCAGAGAAGCACCATGTTTGTATAGATTTGCTGCTGCTGGTGAGCGACCCGAAGTATAACATAATTATATTGTTATGACAATTAGTTATTCAAGAAATATGGACATAATTAGGTTATATTTTTTATCTGTTAATGAATATGCAGAAAGCAAGTTATCCTGATTGGTATTGTAGGGTCTAAGGTGGTTATCTTACCCTTACAACACACAAGATAAAACAGTATGCACTCAATAACTTGATATTGTTGATTCTTTGTGAGAATACAACTTATCTAAAATGGTAACTTTAAGTGTTACTACGGGGATAGTAAAAAAATAATGGTTCAAGAACGCACTTTACCCAAATTTGACGTCACTACCGCGCAAATCGAGAAAGAAGAAGGGTTGCGGTTGTACAAAGATATGGTTTTAGGGCGCACCTTTGAAGATAAGTGTGCTGAAATGTACTATAGGGGCAAAATGTTTGGTTTTGTCCACCTTTACAACGGTCAGGAAGCAGTCTCTACCGGGATAATTCAAGGGGCGATGCGACCTGGAGAAGATTTTGTTTGCAGTACCTACCGCGATCACGTTCATGCTTTAAGTGCGGGAGTACCAGCAAAAGAAGTCATGGCAGAACTCTTTGGGAAAGCCACGGGTTGTAGCAAAGGACGTGGCGGTTCTATGCATATGTTTTCTGCTGAACATCATTTGCTAGGTGGCTACGCTTTCGTAGCTGAAGGTATTCCTGTTGCAGCAGGGGCAGCATTTCAAAGCAAATACCGCCGTGAAGTTCTAGGCGATCCAAGTGCCGATCAAGTTACAGCTTGCTTTTTTGGCGATGGCGCTTGCAACAACGGTCAATTTTTTGAAACGTTAAACATGGCAGCGCTGTGGAAATTGCCTGTCATTTTTGTAGTTGAGAATAACAAGTGGGCTATTGGTATGGCTCACGAACGAGCAACTTCCGATCCAGAAATTTACAAAAAAGCCAGTGTGTTTAACATGGTGGGTGTAGAAGTAGATGGGATGGATGTCATGGCGGTGCGTGCAGTAGCTCAAGATGCTGTTGCCCGTGCTCGTGCAGGTGAAGGGCCAACATTAATTGAAGCACTTACCTATCGTTTTCGGGGTCACTCTTTAGCAGATCCAGATGAACTGCGCAGCAAAACCGAAAAAGAATATTGGTTTGCCCGCGATCCAATTAAAAAATTTGCTGCTTATCTGACAGAACAAAATCTGGCGACAGATGAAGAATTAAAACAGATAGATCGTCAAATTCAGCAAGAAATTGACGAAGCAGTCAAGTTCGCTGAAACAAGCCCCGAACCCAACCCCAGCGAATTGTACCGCTATATCTTTGCTGAAGATTAATTAAGAGTAGGGTGTGTTAACGCAGTGTAACGCACCATCTAAAAATGCTCTGGTGCGTTATGGCGCTTGGTATTGCTTGTGTAGCAAAATATCAACTTGGCAGCGCCTAATACACCCTACAAAACTGGAGAATTTCATAATTCAAAAGTCGTGTTTGACATATCACTAGAACAGAGACAATACTTAACTTTTATTCTTTGCGATCGCACCACCAACTCTCAGCTAGAGGTTGTACCAGAACGTGGTGGTATCATCACTCGTTGGCGCATTCAAGGGCAAGAAATTCTCTACCTGGATCAGGAGCGCTTTGCCAACCCAGAATTAAGTGTGCGTGGTGGTATTCCAATACTATTTCCAATTTGTGGCAACTTGCCTGATAACACTTACACATATAACGGTAAGCAGTATACTCTTAAACAACATGGCTTTGCCCGTGATTTATCTTGGCAAGCTATTGGTTCAATTGCCGAAGGAGTTTCCCTTCAAGCTAGTCTCCATTCGAGTGAGCAGACAAAGGCAGCTTATCCTTTTGACTTTGGGCTGGCTTTTACTTATCAGATGAAAGGAAATAGCTTGACAATTTACCAGCACTACACAAACAAATCATCTCAACCGATGCCCTTCAGTGCAGGGTTCCATCCTTACTTTTTGACTACAGACAAAACTCAGCTAGAGTTTGAAATTCCCTCCACCGAGTACCAAGACCAAATTACCAAGAAAATTCACGCGTTTGATGGTAACTTTGATTTCAACCGCGATGAAATCGACGTGGCATTTAAACAACTCAAGCGTAAATCGGCTACTGTTACCGACAACAGCCGCAAGTTGAAATTAACTCTCGATTACGACGATTTCTTCTCTACCTTGGTGTTTTGGACAGTCAAAGGCAAGGACTTTTATTGCCTCGAACCTTGGAGCTCTCCCCGCAACGCCATCAACACAGGTGAAATGCTGACAGTGTTAGAACCAGGGACTAGCCACTCAGCAATGATTCGCCTCACAGTAAATTTTTTCTAACCCCTTTACAAATCTATAGAACGTTATGATATAGTAGTGAAGTTGCAAATTAGTGCAAGAAGGGTCGCTAACTCAAAGGTAGAGTACTCGGCTTTTAACCGATTAGTTCTGGGTTCGAATCCCAGGCGACCCATATAAAGAAATTCAATACACCAAGCCAGAATTTTGATTTGTACCTTTTGAACTATAGCGTAAGAAACTATGGCGTAAACTTTTTAAACATAAACACCCATCACTAGTTATAATTTCCTATAAGCTCACAATAATCTTAAGATTGGCGTAATATTTATTTACGCTGTATGTCAAATTGACTAGCTGACAACCACAATAGGAGGACTATCTATGGCGCTCGTGCCAATGCGGCTGCTGTTAGATCACGCGGCAGAAAACGATTACGGCATTCCCGCTTTCAACGTCAACAACATGGAGCAGATTCAGTCAATTATGCTAGCTGCCCATGAAACAGATAGCCCCGTAATTTTGCAAGCTTCTCGTGGCGCTCGCAAGTACGCTGGCGAAAACTTCCTGCGTCACCTGATTTTGGCAGCGGTGGAAACCTATCCTCATCTTCCCATTGCCATGCACCAAGATCATGGTAATGAACCTGCTACCTGCTACTCAGCAATCAAAAACGGCTTTACCAGCGTAATGATGGATGGTTCGCTGGAAGCTGATGCAAAAACTCCCGCTAGCTACGAGTACAACGTCAATGTTACCCGCGAAGTGGTAAAAGTGGCTCACGCATTGGGCGTCAGCGTCGAAGGTGAACTCGGTTGCTTGGGTTCTCTTGAGACTGGTATGGGTGACAAAGAAGACGGTCACGGTTTTGAAGGTAAGCTTTCTCATGATCAGTTGCTAACCGATCCAGACCAAGCGGTAGACTTTGTAGAACAAACTCAAGTAGATGCTTTGGCTGTTGCTATTGGTACTAGCCACGGTGCTTACAAATTTACCCGTAAGCCAACTGGGGAAATTCTGGCAATCAGCCGCATTGAAGAAATTCACCGTCGTTTGCCTAACACCCACTTGGTAATGCACGGTTCCTCCTCCGTACCCGAAGATTTGATTGCTCTAATTAACCAGTACGGTGGTACCATTCCCGAAACCTACGGTGTACCTGTGGAAGAAATCCAAAAAGGTATCAAGAGCGGTGTACGCAAGGTAAATATTGATACTGACAACCGTTTGGCAATTACCGCTGCTGTAAGAGAGGCTCTGGCAGCCAACTCTAAAGAGTTTGACCCTCGTCATTTCCTCAAACCTTCCATTAAATATATGCAGAAGGTTTGTGCTGACCGCTACCAGCAATTTGGTACTGCTGGTAATGCTAGCAAAATTAAGCAAGTTTCTTTGGAAGAATTTGCTGCTAAGTATGCTAAAGGTGAACTCAACGCCACTATTAAGAAAACTGTTGCTCTGTAACTTCAGAAAATAAATAGGGATATTCATCTAGCTATGTCCCTATTTTTCTAAAAATTTCCATCACTAGTTGATTCAGCCGGGAAGCGTTTATGCTCCTCGGTTGTTTGTTTTATGTCAATACGTTTGGTACTTCATGTCACTGTAAGTATGGTTCTCATCCCAGCTTGAAAGTGTCCTGGTAGATTACAAACTATCAAATATTTGCCAGGAATTAAGTTCACTTTGAGTGTTTTGGTTGTATCACTTTTAAGTTCATCCGCTTCGATTTCACCAATTTTTTTACCAGCTTTGTCTGTATCTAAGCGATCGCCATTTGTCAGTGGCAATTTATCGATTGGTAAGTCAGTCTTGATCACTTCCATTTCGTGTGCCAATCTACCTTCGTTCGTAACCACAAATTCTACATCTCCACCTGGAACTGTTGATTTTGATAGCTGGAATGCCATTTCCTTGACGGTTACTTGAACTGTATTGGCACTAGATGCAGCCGATGAACCGACTACACCAGGAGAGTTAGTAGTTGCTTGCTGTGCCGGCTTATTTGTACTGCATGCCCAACACAGCAATAGCGATGCGATCACCATTAAGCAAAATTTCCAAATCCGCTTGTTCAATTTTTTATACCTACTGCGATAAAAGGGAACGGGGAACAGGGGTTTGTGAGGGGTTAACCCAACCCTCTTTTTGCAACAAGCACTTCGGTTGGGGTTTTAGAACTTTATAGAGGAACAGATAAAATTAAGTTTGTTTTATATTTTGTATTTTGAATATAAAAAGCGAACAAATTAGTTCGAGTTCTAATTTTTTTACAATTGAAAGCTAAATCAAAGAGACGCGATCACCGCGTCTCTTAAGTACTTATGATCTGTTCCCCCAACCCTGTTTCCTTATTAATGAAAGACTCGGTGTTGCAGAGACGGCATTTGACGTCTGACTTGTTCGATGCGCGAGGGATTAATTTCGGCGATCGCAACTCCCGGTTTCTCACCAGCATCGGCTAAAATGACTCCCCAAGGATCGATAATCATGGCGTGTCCGTGGGTTTGACGGCGATCGTAGTTTAATCCTGTTTGGGCTGGTGCAATTACATAGCAGGTGTTTTCAATGGCACGGGCTTGCAACAATACTTGCCAGTGATCTTTACCCGTAAACGCAGTGAAGGCGGCTGGAACAAAAAGAATATCTGCTCCCTTAGATGACATATGGCGGTAAACTTCTGGGAAGCGGACATCATAACAAACTGAAATTCCAATGTTACCCAATGTTTCGCTAGGATAAATAGAGGGCAGAACTGTGCCAGCCATCACAGTAGTGGATTCTCGATAGGTGTTGCCATCAGGAACATTAACATCAAATAAGTGTACTTTATGGTAGCGCAGCAACTGTTGACCATTGGGAGCGATAAGTAAAGCAGTGTTATAAACCTTGCCTGCACCCTCCACAGGAACTGGAAAACCACCGCCCAAGATGGTAATTTGATAACGCTGCGCCATTGTTGTCAAGAAATCTTCTGTTTTTTGAGCGATCGCATCCGCTTGGGCAAGTTTGTCCTTTTCTTCTCCCATAAAGGGGAAATTTTCTGGCAAACCAACCAGTTCTGCACCCTGACGCACGGCTAAATCAATTAATTCCTCGGCTTGTGCCAAGTTTTTCTCCAAATCAGGCACACTGGTCATTTGAATAGCGGCAGCTAAATAAGATTTCATAGAGTTAGCAAATGTTATGCAAAATAGATTATCAAATAGTGATTAGTTAGTGGTTAGTAGTTAGTAGGGGTGGGTTTATTTAGATATTTCGTCATCCTAGAAAGATTGTCGTTAAAACCCGCCCATACAGTAAGTGGTTTATTACTCCCCTTGTCTCCCGCTCCCCCTTGCCCGCTGCTTCTGAAGCTCCCCTGCTCCCCCTCCCCGTGTCTCCTTGTTTCCATGTCCTTTGTCTCCCCCTCTCCTCTACATCCTCCTATGGCAGCTAGGAAATAGGACAGGATTCAGGTTAAGTTGTTAGAAAACCCTGATAGATCCGATCTGCTGTGGATACGTCTGTTCTCATTAAAACTTTTGTTGCTGTCTTTGTACTTGCGGATGCGATTGGTAATATACCAATACTTTTGGTTTTGACCAAAGGTATGGAAGCAGAACAAAGAAACAAAGTAATAGATAAAGCCATTTTAGTGGCAATAGCAGTGCTTTTACTATTTGCCTGTGCTGGTAAATTCATTTTGATTTACTTGGATGTCAGTATGGGATCTTTACGAGTAGCTGGAGGATTACTGCTATTATTAATTGCTTTACAAATGCTACAAGGACAATTAGATACTCCAGTGATTGACAAAGAGCGTGATGTAGCAATTACTCCTTTAGCGTTGCCATTATTAGCTGGGCCTGGCACACTTACATCTGTAATGTTATTAATGTCAGAATCTCCTAGTCCGCATATTAGTGTAGTAGTGGGGATTATCGTAGCGATGTTCGTTAGTTGGTTAATTTTGCGACAAGCAAATTTTATTGATAATTGGATCGGTGCAGAAGGTGAAGTAATTATTACTCAACTTTTAGGTTTTCTATTGGCGGCATTGGCAGTGGAAATTGGCAGTACAGGAGTTAAAGAGTTGTTTTTGAGTTAATTTTAAATCCTAAAGATTGTCAATCTTGAAATTCTGTTGATGAAGTTCCTGGTAGATTTTCCGGAGATGACAAACTACGAATACGATGCATTTGTGCAAGAGCATATCGTGCTGTTGCTTGAACTTCAACATCGGAATCTTGCACCGCATGACATAACATCTGGCTGATTTGAGCTATCATGTCGTACACGCGAGTCAGATCGCGAATCGCATTTTGCCGTACTTGGGGGCTTTCATCTTGCAGTGACATTGCCAAAGCGCGGTTCATCGGTTTGAGCGTGCGGGTGCCAATTTCTGCCAAAGCAGCCAAAATTAAACTACGTTGTTGCGAATCTGCATCAATCATCAGATCTACTAATGGCTGAATTGCTCGTGAATCTCCTTGTTGCCCCAAATCCCATATCGCTTTAGCTCGGTGAATCGGATCGGAACTATTTAAGTCTTTGATCAATTCCTCAACAATATTGACTTTGGCAAGATGGGGAGTAGCTATTGGTGGTAGTAATTTTTTAGGTTGCGGTGTATCAGTTGCTGGGGGAGTAATGCCATTAGAGCTAGGAGAGTCTTGGTTGGCTGTGATTTCTAACTTTTGTGAAGGTTGCGTAACTGGGTTAGTTTCGGCTTGAGTAAAAGTTTCTAACTCTGAAGTATCTTCTAAAGTATCTGTCGGTGTATTTTTTTTGCCTTTACTAAGCCATTTTACAAGATATAGCAATGCACCAGTACTTCCGAAAAGGGCGATCGCCACAAGCAACCACCACATCAGACTGTGTCTTCCAGATACCCGCTTGTGTTGGGCAGGCTGCGGAGTCACATTGGCGACAATAGATTTTTTTTCTACTTCTGCTTCGAGCAGTTTCGTAGTTTGGGTACTAGCAATTCCATTTGCTGCTAAATTTCGGTTTTGCTGAAATTTAATTACAGCATCACGTGTGGCTGTACCATACTGTCCATCGATCACACCATCGTAGTAGCCTAACTCTAGTAGTTGGGCTTGTAGTGTCTTGACTTGATTCCCTGTACTGCCAAGTTTGAGAATTGCCAGGTTGCTAGTGTCTTGCAAACTGACTTGGGTAAGTTTTAGGAATTCATGGACTGGTTTTGGTATAGCTGCATTGACTGGAATGTAGTCCAAACTTAAGCCAGTAAAGCCGATGACGATCAAAATTGAGAACATACTCTCATGTAGCAAATTTCAGCCAGAAGTGGATTGCCAGTAAAATACCGCAAAATAACTTCTATCTGGCTAAATGTTAAGTTTTATCCCAAAGAATGACAAGCGATGTCTTTGAACAACAAGGGAACAGGGAATAGGAAAAAGGGTTGGAGGAATAATTTTGGCAGGCAGGGGAGCTTCAGGAGCTGAGGGAGAAATAATGTGCTTATTCCGTGCCTGGGCAGCTACCCTATTTGGGAAAGTTAGATATAACTCGATCCTATACAGCCCCTACATTTCACAATTAGTATCATCACAAATTCTTTGAGGGTAAAATTTCTGATTCAGATTCTCTTACAGGTACGGTTAGAGAATTCAGTTTTTTCCCTGAAGTTTCTAAAACAGGCTGTTGTTTAGTAGTTATCTGTTCTGGTACTTTTTCATTCTTACTTACCCCTGCTAAGGAATCGCGCTGGTTGATCAAATAGATACTGATTAAAGTCAAACCAACTCCTCCCCACTGTAGAGGGCTAAGGATTTCCTTGAGCAACAAATTGCCAAATAGCAGGGCAAATACAGGAGTAAGGAAAGTGAGAGAACTGAGACTTGTCAGATTGCCTCTAGAGGCAAAATAGAAAAATAATCCGTAGGCGATCGCACTGCCAAACACTGTGGCGTAAGCTAAAGCAAACCAATCAGATGCTACTAAATTAGGTAATTGTTGAGATTCTGCAACTGATGAAATCGCCCACAAAGGCAAACCACCCAAAATCATATGCCAACCTGTGGCGGTTATAGGATCGGCATAGCGGCTAACAAATCTGATTAAAATTGTTCCTACAGCCATACTAAGCGCCGCCAACAGCATTAACCATTCACCGCTTTGAAACAAGGAGTCAAGGATTGGGATTGTAGAGGCAGCACCTTGGGAGCGCCCTAGAAAGTCGAAAGGCGAAAGAGTGTGCTGAGAAAAAATCCCCAGAATCCACTCATCAGGTAAGCCAATCAAACTAATACCTGTGACTCCAAGTAAAAGCCCCAGCCATCCCCACAAGCCAATTCTTTCTTGAAATAACCAACAAGACATTAATGCCACAGCCAATGGCTGAGAATCAATCATGACTGAGCCTAAGCCAGCACCAGTTCTAACCAATCCCTCTGCCAAAAAACCTTGAAATAAAGTTCCATCTACCAAGGCAAATAAAACAATCCACAGCCAAGCTGCCCAGCCTCTAGGCTGGGGTTTGCCCATAATTGCCGCTGCAATCAAAATCAGTATCCCGGCTGGTAAGATACGCACTCCCGCCATGAATAGTGGTGTGGTGTGGGAAATAACTCCTTTCATCGCCACCATAGCCGTACCCCACAGGAAAAAGGGTGCGATTAGGAGTAGGGGAGCGAGGGGAAGCCGAGATGCACTGAGTTTCAGCTGCATGGAATTGCTGACGCCTTTTTTTCACAACTGCAAAAATGCTTTACCTAATTTTACCGAAATATTTCGTTTTGTGAAGGAAAGAATACTCAGTTGCGATCCTCAAATACATTCTGAAGCTACTATGGCGTTCTCCTGTCATTGCTGGTAACAGTGGTGTTTGCCGACTATGGATCGGCGATCATCGTTTGGGAAAGGTAACACCGCTAAGTGGATGAGTCATGCCAAGTTGCATTCATACAGGTAACATTCTCTTTTTCCTCTCTCTGCGTTCCTTGCGCCTCGATGGTTTATTTTTAATTTTTAATTTCTTCAATCTTCTCTAGGGGCAAGCCAAGAGGTAATTGAGCAGCAACTGTTGGATAATTACTGTCTAAGTAGGCGCGAATGCGATTTAAAGCATTGAACCTTCATAGAAAAAACTTAAGGTGCGTTACACTGCGTTAACGCACCCTATTTTATTCACCAATCGACTAACTAACTACAACAGCAGACGATTCCAAACTCGTCACTAATTCCACATTAAACTCTGCCTCAAAGACTCCTTTTTTGTAATCTAAACTCCAGAGTTCTAAGCCGCAGTCATCATCAGGACGAGATGGAAAAACTCGTATTCTAAATAGTCGTGAATCTGGATAAAATTCACATTTCAATTGCGTGATTGCTCCAATTTGTCGCCTATCTAAAGCAACTGCCAATCTTAAAATGGCACTCAATTGACTGACAAGTTGTCGGTGTTCTTTGTGCAGGAGATTGCGGAAATTTTCGTGCTTTTTCTTTGGCGGTGATTTGCGATGATAACGCGCTAAGTTGGCAATAATTTCGATTTCGGTTTCAGTATAGCCAAGTAATTCACCATTACGAATCAGATAGTAAGAGTGTTTGTGGTGAGAATCATGACTGACATAGTGACCACAGTTATGTAATATGGCAGCAGCCCAAAGCAGTTGCCTTTCCTCCGCTCCCCAATTGTGCAGGATACCTTGAGTTTGGTCAAATATACTGAGAGCAAATACTGCGACGCGATCGCTATGTTCTAAATTGACATGATATTTTTTGGCACTTTTGAGAACACTGCGTTGGCGTACTGAGCTTTGATAACGCAAACGATCTTCTATTAAGCTATGGGTGAGCATCCAATCTACAATCACTCCTTCCCGAAGTGAACGCTCACACACTGTTAATGATTCTACTCCCAACAGACTCATTGCTTCCTGTAATATTACTGCGCCTGCCAGTATAACTTCTGACCGCTTTTCTGGCATACCGGGTATTGTCGCCCGTTCGGAGTTAGTCATTTTCCGCAAGCGATTTACCGAGTCTCGCAAATCTTTGAGACTAAGCTGATAGCCGTTGAGAGTATTAGGCACAAAACCTAATTTCTCTCTAGCATTGATTGCAGCCATTGTTTCGATAGTACCGGAAGTTCCTACCAAGCGAGGATATTCACCAAAGTGTAAGTTCGCCAATACCTCTTCTACAGAACGTTCCAGCATGCCGCGTGCATAGGCTTGCAGGTATTGAAATTCGACGTTGCTAACGGGATCTGTCGAGATCAATTCATTCGTGAGTCGAACCGCACCAATTTTGGTACTAGTAAGGGTTCGCTCCTCATAACTGTCGCCCAAAATTATTTCTGTGGAACCACCGCCAATATCGATAATTACATGGGGCTGGTTGTTAAATTCCATCCCCGACAGCACACCCAAGTAAATCCGCCGTGCTTCTTCTTGCCCCGAAATCAAGTCAACGCTCAAACCCAACTCGACTTCTACCTGGTGTAAAAACTCTTTACCATTGGGGGCTTCCCGCACAGCGCTAGTTGCGACAGCAACGATTGTCTCGGCGTTGAGAGTTTTAGCTACTTCTTGGAAACGCCGCAAGCAAGCGATCGCTCTTTCAATCACTTCTGGTTTTAAACATCCAGTGACAAGATCGCGATCGCCCAGTCTCACAGTTTCTTTTTCTCTGCCGATAATACTGAACGCTGGCAGTGTTGGTTCAATCTGCACAATTACCATGTGCAGAGAATTCGTTCCCAAGTCGATAGCAGCGATGATTCGCTGTTGCTTACCAGTTTGAGTTGGTGTACTCCCCCAGTTAGCAGAAACTAAATTCACCATCTATTTTATTCTCTCTATTTAGGATGGTAGGAGCCGACAACGCCGATTAAACGGCACGAGTGTTGTGAAACAAATTTGTCTCAGATAGAAAGCCGGATAACTCTACCTGAGTGATAGAATTCACCCTGCTGCTTGCAACTCAAAGAACTATTTAGATTGATTCCAAGTTGCCACTTTAGATTTTGCTTTTATAAATATCAAATAACAAATATCAAATAAAATTATTCTAGATTATGTGAAGATGTGTGAACTGGGTCAGTTATCAGTTACCAGTTATTCAGTTTCCTTCCCTGTTCCTAGTCCTAGTCTAACTTTTGAGATTCCTATGCTAACTACACCAGAATCCAAACAGGAACCAACATGGCTTATGATCATCCGGCTTTTACGGTGGCATAAGCCAGAAGGGCGATTAATATTAATGATTCCTGCCCTTTGGGCTGTGTTTTTGGCAGGTGCTGGGAAACCACCTTTACCATTAGTTGGGGTGATTATTCTGGGAACCCTCGCCACAAGTGCTGCTGGCTGTGTAGTCAATGACTTATGGGATAGAGATATAGATCCAGAAGTGGAAAGAACACGCGATCGCCCCCTTGCCTCCCGTGCGCTTTCGGTGAAAGTTGGTATCGTTGTTGCGTTGATAGCGCTCGGATGTGCAGCGGTTCTTGCTTTCTATCTTAACCCACTCTCATTTTGGTTGTCTGTGGCAGCAGTTCCAGTGATTTTGCTTTATCCAGGTGCTAAACGCGTATTTCCTGTACCGCAGTTGGTGCTTTCAATTGCCTGGGGTTTTGCCGTGTTAATTAGCTGGAGTGCAGTGACGCAGAACCTTTCCTTATCGGCTTGGCTACTTTGGAGTGCGACAGTACTGTGGACGCTAGGATTTGATACCGTCTATGCTATGAGCGATCGCGATGACGACAGGCGCATTGGTGTAAATTCCAGTGCTTTATTTTTTGGTAATTATGCTCCTATGGCAATTGGCATTTTCTTTGGTGGTACCGTCTTTTTTCTCGCCTGGCTAGGAATCACCATACACCTTCATCTAGCCTTCTGGATTAGTATTGTCATTGCAACTACTGGCTGGATTTGGCAGTTTATTCGCTTAACTAAAGAAGACTTGCCTAACTCTATTTACGGTGAAATTTTTCGGCAAAATGTTTGGATTGGTTTTATCGTCTTGGCTGGAATGATTATCGGCAGTTTTTCAATCTAATACATAATTTGAGGAACAGAGCCTGACGCTGCAACATACTGTAGCATCCGAGACTGTAATTGTAGATATTGTTGCTTCAACAAATTTTTGCTCAACTGTAGATAAGACGAAGCTGGTAGACGTTGACTCTGTTCTACCCATCTTTTGAGCATTTGCCGCTGATCTAAAGCTATATAACTGCTCAAAACATTAGTGCAGAAATTTGGTACTTCTAGAGTAAAGAAAATCAAAGGATAGCGTTCATTTTCAGCCAAAGAACTCACTAGCTTATGATTGTGAGGATTTGTCATATCTAAGTAACAAGGTAGCCACTTAGAGCCAAATTCTCGACTGTAAAGTAAAGTCACCCACAGCAGCATTGGGTGAGGAGATGCGACAAAAATAAACTGGTTGCAACGCATTGAAGAGTTGTACTTGCTGATATTTTGCACAGACATCATCAGCAATAGCCCTGTCACCAAACCTTGTTCAGTCTCAACTAGCTGAGGAAAAACTATTTCCTGAATAGGTTTATCTTTAGGCCATACTAGCTTTTTACACGCTTGTTTTATCGGTAGTAACTCAGAATGCCCAACTGAGGAGGATGAAAAAGTAGGGGAGGCAGGTATCCCAACTTGAGCAGTACTGGCGGGTGATTGTGGTGGAGATGGAGAAGACAGTTTCTCTGCCAGAATTTCCAATATTTTAAGAACTTCACCCAAATTTTGAGGGCGATCGCTGGCTGATTTTGCCAAACAAGCCATAATTAAATCATTCAGTTTCTCTGGCAGTTTGAGATTGGGATTAATATCGGCGATCGTCCGTGGTGGTTGAAAGTGATGAGCTTTATACCAAGCGCCAAAAAAATCAGTTTCTGGTTGCCAAGGTTTCTGCCCTGTCAGCATCTCAAACATCATCACCCCCAAACTATAAATATCAGAACGACTATCTAATTCATTACCGTCTAATTGTTCTGGTGAGCAGTAGGGTAAAGTGCCATGAAAGCTCTTACTAGTGCCTATTGTGTTTTGTGTAGTTAAAAATTTAGCAATTCCAAAATCTAAAATTTTGACTAACTGACCCAATATCGGATCAGGGACAACTAATATATTAACTGGCTTGATATCTCTATGTACAAGTGGATAAGTTTTACCGTCTATATTAATACCTTGATGAGCGCACTGCAAACCCAAACAAATCTGGCGGCAAATAGCAATAAATATCGGCAATGGTGTAGGAATCAAATCTTTTAAAATCTTGCCGCATAAATATTCCATTACATAGAAAGGTTTACCATTTTCACTTACACCATAATCTGTTACCTTAACTATATGTAAACTCTGTTGACTTAATGCTGCACAAATGCGAGCTTCGCGAGCAAAGTCTTGTTGCATCTTACCTTCTGAAAAAGTCTGAGACAAGAATTTAATCGCAACTGATATTCCTCCTAGCAAAAGATCCTCTGCCAGAAAAACTTCTCCCATACCTCCTCTACCAATTATTTTTTTTAATTGATAACGTTTGGCAAGCAACCCTAGATTGTTTGTAGGGTTAAACGAACTAATATTCATTGTTTCAACCTCTACGATATCTATAAGGTTAAAAATTAAATTTTATAATTATCTATCTTGATTGGAATAACGCAAAAATAAATTTAAAAAAATATCGATCCATTTATCAAACCATGTTTTACCAACTAGCTCTCCTTGTTTATGTTGTTCTGCTAAACTTTGCATAATTTCTGATTTCATATTTTCATATTCCGTTTTCAATATAGCTTTACTTTCATTGAATGAAATTACAGTGTCTGGTTTGTACCTCATCTCCAAATAATCTAATAATTGCTGACGCTGAACGGCAGTTAGAGATAAAGTAATTACATTATTGCAATGATTTGGTTCTTCTAATGTAAAAAACAGCAGATGATAGTAGCCAAGTGCTGCTAAAGAATGTACTAGATTGTATCCTTGATTATCTTTTAAATCTAAAAAATAAGATAACCATCTTGTCAATTGAACTTGTACATCAGATAAGACAGTAATCCATAATAAAACTGGATAAAGATTTTTTTGAAATATAAATTCTACACAATTATTTTTATTTAAAAAGCTAGCTATTTCCTTTTGGGGTAACATCGCCCAAAAAGTTGGGATAGAGCTTTGTTGTGTGTGGAGCAAATGTGGAAAACAAATAGAAGCTATTGGTTTATTTTTAGGCCACTTTTTTTGCAAACAAAGTTTTTCTGACCATGAAGTTACAGGTACTAATTGTACTAGCTCTTTATTTTGATAACTATTACTATTAACAGCAATATCTCTATCTTGTTGACGCTGAATATATTCTAAAGCTACTAATATTTGGTTGACATTTTGAGGTCGATTTCTTACTTCTTTAGCTAAACAACCAATGACTAAATTTTTTAATTTTTGCGGTATTTTTAACTGAGGAGCAACTTCCTCAAAAGCAGGTGGTGTTTCAAAACGATGAGCTTGATACCAATCACCGAAAGAATGACTTTTGATTTGAAACGGATGTTTGCCTGTTAACATTTCAAACATCAGTACACCTAAACTGTAAATATCAGAGCGCACATCCAATAGTTTGCGTCCTTCCATATGTTCTGGAGAACAGTAAGGTAAACTACCTATAAAAGACTCTGTTATAGTCATTCCAGAACGTTCACTTAAAAACTTGGCAATTCCAAAATCTAGAATCTTTACAATTTTATGTTTTTGGTGATCTTTACTACCTTCACTTAAAAAAATATTTTCTGGCTTAATGTCTCGGTGAACAATTGGATAAATTTCTCCTTTGAGATTTACACCTTGATGAGCGCATTGTAAACCTAAACAAATTTGATGACAAACAATTAAAAAATTTGATAAATCCAATGGTTCAATTTTAAGAATATTTTTTAGATTTTTTCCTTGCAAATACTCCATTACATAAAAAGGAACTTTATCTTCAGTTACACCATAGCTTAATACTCGAACAATATGTGTACTTTTGCGACCTAATTGAGCACCAATAAAAATTTCTCTAGCAAATCTTTGAGACATTTGCTGATTTACTAAATTCATAGACAAAAGCTTAACTGCAACTGGTATATTACCTTTAGCAGAATCTTCTGCTAGATATACTTTTCCCATACCTCCTTTACCAATTAAATCTTTAATTAAATAGCGATTGTTTAGAAATTTTCCAATATAAACATCTAACTCTATTTTTTGTAAATTCTTATTGTTAATATCATTTTGGGACATAAAGTTTTTTCGATTCTCCAATTATTCAGTCAAGTAAATAAAATATTTTTTACTTGATTTTACTAAAATAAATAAATATTAAAGTTTAATAGATTCATTTAAAAATAAATAGAAAATAATCATAACTTTTTACTAAAGCCATCTTGAAAAAGATATAAAGGTTTGTAAACCTTATTTAACACAAATATTAGTTAATAAGTATGAGAAAAACCACTGAAACTCAAAGATTTATAAAAATTTTCTTGCTGGAATCAGTGTATTTACTATCTTTAAATAGTAAGTATAAATGCTATTAATTGATCAGCACATATAAAACTCTCGTTACCAGGTTCAACCTGGTAACGAGAACTAGAACACAAGAAGCCCTTTCAATTGTGTGGCGTAGACGCCCATTAGATGCTTTTTTCGTAAGGTTTTACGTTAGCTAGCGGCTTCTTCCCACATGGTAGGGTACAAGATATCACATCACTAAGTATTGATACGTGTATTGTTATGATGAAAGCAATCTATATAGAGATGCAAGCACCACTCTAAGCACAGTTAATGGTATTAGATTTTAGATTAATATTGTTAGGAAAAAGCTAAAATACTTAAATATTAACCCCTCAACCCATTTTCTGTAATTAAATGATTATCTGGGTGAAAATTATATCAATCAACAACAAGTACAATAATTGCTTATTGCAGATATTCCCCAAAGAAGAATCAATTAGTGTTGGGAATTTGGCACTAAACGAAGACGACGCAATAATCTGAGGAAAGGGGCTTCTATCTTGAGTCTAAAGGCTAATATTTGGGTACGTTGAAGGGCATTAAAATTATTGTCGCTTACAAGGATTAATGAGCGTTGTCCATTGGGTAATTTAGAACCAAAAGTTAAACCTTCGATGTTATCTAACAAGACATCAACTTTTCTCAAATCTAACAGCAGTTTTTTCTGAACAGGTTTGATTTTTTTAGTATCTACAGCTAAAAGACTGTTAATCTGATGAATGTCAGAGGCAGTTGTCAAGTCAAATTGAAAGAGCGCAATATAAAACCCTAATCCAGTAAAATGACGTTCTAAACTCAAGAATTTTCCTTGATTATCTAAGGCTAATAAATCAGTAAGCCCACCCATAAATTTGCGAGAAAAATTCAGAAATGGAGCAACAGTTTCTGTTAAGTAAAGAAATTCTTTTTCTGGCTGATGGGTAAGTAAGTTATATTGCACAATCCGACAAGGGCTACCAGTGTTTGGCTTTACTTCTGAACCATCTTGAATAAGAGCATTTTCTGTGGCTGTGAACAAATATTTTTCATTTGGTGTGATAGTAAGGCTTTCAAAAGCTAAATTGTTGCGGATACCCTGCTTACCATTTTGATGTGGCAAAAATTTTTTAGGTATGGGTAGTGTTGAGATTTCTCTTCCTGAAGCTAGAGAAAACTCTTTTATAAATGGCTCAATTAATCTATTAACATCACCTTCAGAAGAAATAAACACATTTGCCTTTTTATTTAAAGCAATACCTTCTGGATCGATACTACCAGCACTAAAGTTTGTACCAGCTTTATTGAGTAATGGAGAAACAGCAACAGGAATCACATCGCCATCCCTAAGTAAACCTTTGCTCAAATCAATTTTCAGAGTGTAAATGCGAGCAGCAGATTTATGACTACGGTCATCAGAAATGGCATAATAAAGGTCGTTTTTAGCATCATAAGTAATACCAGATAATCCTCCTAATTCAGTATTTTGAAATGATAATCCTGTAGGTAAAGTGGCAGAACCAATAAAATCTATATCTGTTATTTCAACAGCATTTGAGGTTATATTGCCTAAGAAGAGGCTAGGAATTAAAATTAGTATAATTAGTAGAAAAAAATAAATAATGTGTGGAAATTTCCAGATTTTTTTGAATAAGTACATCGGCATGATATGACGAAAAAATCTAAAATTCAACAACACAATATCATGGCTAATCTATATCAGCAATTAGCTATTATTGAGTAAAATTCAGAGCAGATTTGAAAAATTTTAGGACTTACGCACTGAGTTTGTCTCTCAAGTCTGCTTTAAGGATGAAAGGGAGAAAGCGTATGAGGATTTAATGCCTGATTTTTTGTTGCACTACGTGAGTTCTGAGTATTCTGACTAGGGTATTCTAATTCCTGAGTTTTGAGTTCTTCTTGGAAAAATTTCGTTAACCAGTCTTTGACGTTGCGGGTAGCACGGCAGTCATCTTCGTTGTAACGCTGGATAATCTCTAACAAATTACGATCGCCTGTTTTTAGCCACTGATCGTACCAGTAAATACATTTAGCACCACTCGCTTCTGGATCGCGCCACTCAAAACCCAACCAACGAGCGATCGCTTTTAAGGCATAACTTTCTACTGGCAAAGCTACGCTTTGAGTTAATTTTTCGTATATATCTACAAACCGATTCAGTATTGGCTGTACAGAAGCATGGGAGGTACGGTAAAGCTTCGCCAGCCGCTTGACTGCATCAGATTCGTAAACACAAAAATGATAAATTGGCGCATCCGGATACTGCCACATCAAATCCAAAAATTGCTGCCAAATCAATTCTTCGTCTTCTGGTTTTTCTGCAAGCAAAGAATAAAAATTTTCCGTATTTGCTTGTCTATCAACAACTAAAATCCCCAACAAGTAATCCAAATTTAAATCTGGCTGTGCTTCAATATCAAAGTAAAGCTCAATCGGGGTTGTAAATTTATTGTTCTGAGTTAATGGCGTTGGTAGTAACTTTTGTTGTTCTTGGCTGTGGCTTTCCAAATCATCCCTCACCACCGAAGTTGTTGAGTGATACAAGCTAACTGGCAGGTAGGGTAAAATCAGGGGACGATTTTGTAGTACCGATTGAGCTTGCAATACAAGTTTGCAAGCAACTTCGCTGTCAAAACCAGGCAGATTTTCTAATGCTGTTGGGTTTGCTTGGGCAAGAGATTCCACTGTGGTAATGCCCAATGCCTGTAATTGAGTGTAGCGAACGGGTGTAATTCCTGGTACGAGAGAGAGATGTTTCTGAGATTGAGCGATCGCATAACAACTGCTGTACCAATGGCAAAGATTGCAGCGCTGCCGACTCATAAATAAGTCTGGTGCTGTCACCTCCTCCAACGTTTGCATTAACTCCTGGAGAATATTATGCATCTGCGGTTTCCATCTCATCAGATCCACAGAATAATGCCCCTCTTTGCCACGCAAAACTAACGAAGCTATTTGTGGTTCCGCTTGCTGGGCGATCGCTAATACCTGGGCGTGAAATGCCGCCACAACTTGATATTCTTGCTTGGGGCGTTTTCCCAGTTCAATATTCACCGGAACGTACATCCAATCTCCAAAACAGGATTTTCCAGGCAGCTTTACCATTAAATCTGGACGACTTAATAAAGTATATTTATCAAATTGAGGGTAGGAAGAAGACACAGGGCAATTTTCCGCGTCTCTCACTCCCCGTGTCACCGCGTCTTCCCCCATCTCCTCCTCTACCGTCTCAGTTAACTGCAACTGGATCTCAGAATATTTAGCTAGCAACACACCTCGATAAATGCACTCCACTCCCTGCTGCATCAACTCCAGAGTCGCCGTCTGTCCCCTTTGCCAATCTCCCAGTTTATAATCTGGGCGACGAGAATTCCACTGCTCCAAAACACTTTTCTGATGGACGATTTTGTCTTGTTGCAGTTTCAGGAGCAAATCATTAACAGCATCTGTTTGGCTGAAGTCGCCGTGGATATCTAAATAAGAGCGGCGCTTACAACGTTGAAATTGCAGCAGAAGTTCAGCATTTATTAACATTTCTCTAAGCTAACAAGAATTAGCTCTATTTGGAAGTAACCCAGCTAACGAAAATTGATGTTCATAAAGGTACACTCTTTTTTGAGCAAATGGGAGACAGTATTTTGTAATTTCGTTATTCCCTGTGCGATCGCTCTCTGTTGTAGCATGGGTTGAGGAACGTAGACACCTATTTATCCCTATTCTTAAAATCAATTAAAGTTTGCAAATAAGCATCCGGCATTCCAATATCAAAAAGCTTTCCTTTCACAACATATCCTGTTATTCCTTCGGCTTGACGTAATTTATCCAGACAGGTTGTGAGCTGAAATTCTCCCCTTTCTCTAAAGTTATTACTAATATTTTCTCCCAATAAATCAAATATTTTCGGCGTCAACACATATAACCCAAATATACATAAAAACTTATCTTCTGCTATACCTTCAACACGTAAATGCTGGCGTGCATATTCAACAGTAGGTTTTTCGGATACTTGCGTAAGCGAAATAATTGAGTTTTTCTGTTGCCAAACTCCCGTAACACAACCAGCTTTATAAAGCATATCTGCTGGCATTGTCGTTAAACCAACAACATTTTGATTAACTTGTTTGTAAGTTTCTAATACCTGACGCGCACAAGATATTTTTGTATCAGATGAGTAAATATGGTCGCCCAACAACAGCAAAAATGGCTCATTATTTACCCATTCTTTGGCACAGTATACAGCATGACCGTAGCCTAGCTGTTCTTTTTGAACCAAAAACTTAATTCTGTCACCCATGTCCACCAAATATTTGCTGTATTTCTGGTTTTCTGGCGAAAGTTTCTCAAAAAGGTCTGCTTTGGGTGGAAATTTAAATAAGTCTATAAAAGTTCTTTTATCTTCTGGCTGGATGACAATTCCAACTTCTTCAATGCCAGCGCTAATAGCTTCTTCTATGATTAGCTGAATGGCAGGTTTTGCCCTGCCATCTTTATCAATGATTGGAAATAATTCTTTTTTAACAACTTTTGTAGCAGGAAATAACCGAGTGCCAAAACCCGCAGCCGGAATTACAGCTTTTCTAACTTGTTTTTTCTGCATAAATCGTTAATTCTAAACATTGCATTTGTGGAAAATCTCGTTCAATAATTTTAATTAACTTTTGTTGATTTTCTTGGTTTGTAACAATAAATTGTGCTGTGCCATCTCCTTGGGAACCAACGCCTTTGCCACCCAAAATATAAGGTTGAATCGGTTCATAATTTAGCAGTTGATGCAGAATTGGTGCAGTTAATTCTTGAGGGCAAGCTGGAATCAGATGCTTGTCAAATTCTGCTTGTGCTTGCTTCATCAAAATGCCAATTTCTTGAGCATCACCTGCTTGCAAGGCACAAACAGCAGCTTGGGTAATTTGATAGCTGATAGAACCGAGATACTTCTGAACATTTGCTTGTACTTCGTGACGGGCGAAGGGATAACACTCATTCAATTTTCTGAGAATTTCCTGAGTATTTTTGCTCGCACCAAGATCAACTATCACAAAAAACAAATCTGTTGGAACACCAAGTTCGATGATATCAGTGCGATCGCCATCAAAGATCATAGCAATAGGACGATTACCGTAAGCACAAGCTTGATCCATCCGCCCGCAACGGGAAGGGGTGGTAATTTCTCCTAGATAGGCAAACTCCATCTCCTCTCGGATCGACATTTTTAAGTCATAAACCAGATTAAATGCCCTCGCTACCAGAACACAAACAGCCGCACTCGATGACAAACCTTTTTGAATCGGTAAACCTGTTCGGTAATTATCAATTTCTAGCCCGCCTACATATCTATCTGACTTGACAAGAAATTGGTAGGCAACGCCAGCAGCATAACTGAAAAACCCACCCTTTTCGGCTTCGGCAAGCAAAGCTTGTTTTTCCATTGGTAGAGTTAAGGTTTTGCAACTGCCATCAGTAAGGCAGGCGCTTAAAATTAGTAGATTTGAATGTGGTTTTACTTCAGCATACAGCCCCTGATTCGTACCCACCAGTAGCGTACAACCTACTTCTAACTCAGAATTGAGACTGCGATAGCCTCCCGCCCAATCACTATGTTCACCAAACAGACACAGGCGCCCTGGAACAAAAATTTTCATATATGTTTTTTATCTTACTCCAGAATCTTTAAACGCTTAGTAATATATTGCTACGGTGATGGGCAAGTTCTTATACCATCTTTTACTAAGGGTCGAGCTAGGATAGCCATATATCTTACTTTTTAGAAAAACACTTGTTGCTTGGTTATACTAGTGTCAGTTCAGAAACTGTCACTCACCTAAGTCCCCGTTTTATCTCAGAAAAGATATTCTTGATTTTGTGCAAGGAGTGATACCACTTCACCATATGTTTGCCACAAATTATTTTCGCGATAGACTATAAACAAAGGATTATTGCGAACTTCAAATGTTGCATCAAACAAGTGAATTGGTTCATATTTATACTAAATGCGCTTGAGCTAGCAAAATTCTCAAGCGCATTTACGTATTACTTATTTATACTTGATTCTTTGGGTAGCTGTCATTTGTAATTAATTCTGAACAAATAACAAATGACACACATCACTCAGCCCAAAACAAAGTTAATCAGCTTACCAGGCACTACAATCACCTTTTTAACCTCCTTGCCTTCAATATAACGTTGACCAACATCAGATTCACGGGCATACTTCTCTAACTCAACTTTGTTTGCTTGAGCGGGAACTTGAATAGCACCGCGAGTCTTACCCATAATTTGAATTACTAAGGTGATTTCATCGGCAACTAATGCTGCTGGATCGTATTTAGGCCAGGTTGCAGTGTGAACTGAGTTATTATTGCCCAATAAATGCCAAAGTTCATCGGCGATATGGGGTGCAAAAGGTGCCAGCAAAACGACTAAAGTCCCAATCCCTTCTGCATAGACTGACGAATCTTTGCAAGTGGCATCATTTAGGGCATTACTTAATTTCATCAATTCAGAAATAGCGGTATTGAATTGATATTCACCCTCTACGTCTTCGCTGACTTCTTTGATCGCAATGTGAATTGCTCGTCGCAAGTCTTTTTCGATTTTGGATTTTGGATTTTGCAGCCACTGCGTTGCGGAGGTTCCCTCGTTGAGTGCAAGTGGCGTGATTTGGAATTGGGCTGTTTGTTGAGATGACTGATTGACAACGAACTCAGTTACCAAGCGCCAAACTCGATTCAAAAAGCGAAATTGCCCTTCTACATCAGCTTCATCCCATTCCAAGTCTTTTTCTGGTGGTGCTTTAAACAGAATAAACATCCGGGCTGTGTCTACACCATATTTGGCAATTACGTCTTCCGGTGCCACACCATTACCCTTAGACTTGGACATGGTAGCGTAAATTCGTTCTAGTGGTTCACCAGTCTGGGGATCACGGGGATTGGTAGGATCGACTAAATGAGAAGGAACCCATTTATCTTTACCAGATTTATTGGGATTGAAGTAAGTTAAACCTTGCACCATGCCTTGAGTCAACAGGCGCTGGAAAGGTTCATCAAATTTCAACAAACCTCTGTCTCGCAATACTTTAGTAAAGAAACGCGAATACAACAAGTGCAAAATCGCGTGTTCAATCCCACCTACATACTGATCCACCGACATCCAGTCATTGACTTTGGCAGAATCAAAAATCTGCTGTTCATTCTTAGCATCAGTAAAGCGCAAGAAATACCACGAGGAATCAATAAACGTATCCATCGTGTCAGTTTCCCGCTGGGCTGGTGTGCCACAAGTAGGGCAAGGTACATTCACCCAATCTTCTAATCTAGCCAAAGGTGAGCCGCCACGTCCGGTAAATTCCACATCTTCTGGCAACCTCACAGGCAAGTCTTGATCTGGAACTGGCACTGCACCACAGTTAGGACAGTGAATAATGGGGATGGGTGCACCCCAGTAACGTTGCCGTGAAATCAACCAGTCTCTTAAGCGATACTGTACTCGCTCTTTGCCAAAGCCTTGTTTTTCGGCATATTGCACTATTGCTTTTTTGCCTTCAGTAGAATTCATACCGTCAAACTGGCTAGAATTCACCATAATTCCTGGTTCGGTATATGCTTCTGTCAAAGATGCATCTGCATCGCCGCCTTCAGGCACAATTACTACCTTAATCGGCAAATTCTGTTCTTTGGCAAACTTGAAATCTCGTGCATCGTGGGCAGGTACACCCATAACTGCACCAGTGCCGTACTCATACAGTACGTAGTCAGCAATCCAGATTGGAATTTCTTCACCTGTAAATGGGTTAATTGCCTTACCACCCGTAGGAATACCCCGCTTAGGCTTATCTTCGGCAGTGCGTTCCAACTCGCTTTCGTTAGTAACTTCTTCCACAAATGCTTCTACTGCTGCTTGCTGTTCGGGTGTTGTCACCAGCTTTGTCAAGGGATGTTCTGGTGCCAAAACGACATAACTAACGCCGTAAACTGTATCTGGACGTGTTGTATAAACGCCGATTTTTTCCGAACTGCCAACTATGGGAAATTCCAAGTAAGCGCCTGTGGATTTGCCAATCCAGTTAGCTTGCATTAATTTGACAGGTTCTGGCCAGCCTGGCAACTTGTCCAAGTCATTCAATAATTCTTCGGCATAGTCGGTAATCTTCAAAAACCACTGCCGCAATAATTTCCGTTCGACTTTGGCACCGCTTCGCCAAGAACGTCCTTCACTATCAACTTGTTCGTTTGCCAATACAGTTTGATCAATAGGATCCCAGTTGACTGCTGCTTCCTTTTGATAGGCTAAACCCGCTTGGTAAAACTGCAAGAAAATCCACTGCGTCCATTTGTAATAATCTGGCGAACAAGTAGCAACTTCACAGTTCCAATCGATAGATAAACCAAGGCGCTTCAATTGCTGCCGCATCTGCTCAATATTTTGATATGTCCATTTTGCTGGCGGCACACCCCGATCAATAGCAGCGTTTTCTGCAGGCAAGCCAAAGGCATCCCAACCCATCGGATGCAATACCCGATACCCTTGCATGCGCTTGAGACGGGCAATCACATCGGTAATTGTGTAATTACGGACGTGCCCCATATGTAGGCTGCCCGATGGATAGGGAAACATGGACAGGGCATAATATTTGGGCTGATTTGTATCTGTGGGAGTGTGATCTAAGCCAAGTTCAGCCCATGTTGTTTGCCATTTTTCCTCAATCGATGCTGGGTTATATCGGGAATCCACCAAAAATTCTCCTACTGGATCTGTAATCTTCTCTGCCTCCATATTTTAGATGGTAAGCAAAGAAATTAAGTTGGATAAAAAAGGCAATGACTGAATTCAAAAAAAACTTTTCTGGATTGTTACGGGTATTTGTCTACGGCACCCTTAAGCCAGGTGAAGCAAACTATAAAAGCTACTGTGATGGTAAAGTTCTTAATGCTACTGAAGCTTTTGCATTAGGTCAATTATTTGCTTTACCAGCAGGCTATCCAGCAATGACGCTAGGCAATACCCCTGTGTACGGATATTTACTGGAATTTTCTTCTTTTGATGTGTTAGTTGAATTAGACGAACTCGAAGATTACTATCCTGCCAGATCTACTTCCGAGAGTTTATATATTCGCCAGCAAACAAAAGTCTACGATCTGCAAGGGCGATCGCTTGGTTGGGCTTGGGTATACTTGATGACATCAAATCTGGTTTACAAACTAGGAGGAACCTTTCTACCTGATGGCTGGTGGAGTGAAAATCGCAAATAGAGACGCTGTTTAATGTCAGCGTCTCTACATAAATTTTTTCAAACTATTAAGAATTATGAAATGCTATAGATTTCATCACTCTTGATTAAAAATTTTTAACTCCTTACCGTTTGCATACTCAATTGTAATCGTTTTCCAGATCCCCTAATTTAAGTTGCTTTTGTTGATTGACTGGATCTGCCGGAGAAGTTTCTGCTGCCTTGGGAATAGCCATAATCGGGTTGTTTATAGCCAGCATTAATGGTGCAACAGCAATAGGCTCAGGATTTGGTTGTGTTTGTTCTACTGATGGTTTGATAGCCAATTGTGGTGCAGTCAGTTTACTACCCGGTACTAAGCCAGATATAGCACCGATGATAGTAGCAGCTATGGCAGTACCTCCTAACACCCAGGCTCTCCGCTCCCGGCGGTGCAAACGACCCATCACTTGCTGAACTGTTTTCTCTAAAGGCTGCTGAGACTGCGGTAGTGGCATAGTCCGCAACCCTTGACGCAGCTTTAAGAGTCTGTCATACAAGCGTTGAACATCTGCATCATTTGCCAGCAATTGTTCTACTTGCTTACGTTCTGCAGCTGTTACCTCTCCATCGAGATAAGCACTCAATAACTCGAAGCGATCGCGCTTCACCATATCCATAGCACCCGCTAAATCATTGGTATGCTTTTCCTTCTTGTCTGGCAAATCATTGAATTGCAAACAAGAATGGTCGTTAAAGTGATAATCAGTAGTCATCTTAACATTATTACCAATTCACGCACGGGTAGACAGAGTGAACAAACTTAATGAAATTAATCATTCTTTCTCCTGCTGGCCAAGGTTCTCTGCATTTTCTTTAAAAATCTTAATCAAATATAAAATTTTGCCATAAACCTGAAGATGCATACATTAAACTTTAGGTATCTAAATAGTTTTGCAATTGAGTTTGCAATCTGGCTCTGGCTCTAGCTATTCTCGATTTTACAGTCCCCAAAGAAACTCCTGTGATTTCGGCTATTTCTTCATATGCCATACCCTCAATTTCTCTTAGAACAATGGTTGTGCGAAATACTTCTGGCAAATCAGCGATCGCTTCTCGCAATTGTTCGTAAAACTCTCTAGTCGTCAACTCTTCCTCTGGGCCAGGAGTGTCTCCAGCAATTTCCCAATCCATTTCGCCATCATCCACAGAACGGGGAGCATCTAGGGATAAGGGACTGACAACTCGCTTGCGTTTGCGCAACTCGTCGTAAAACAAGTTGGTAGCAATGCGACTTAACCAGCCCCGAAATTTGGAGGGTTCTTGCAATCGGTTAATATTTCTATACACTCGAATCCACACTTCTTGAGCCAAATCGGCTCTATCAGCCCAATCAGGAGCAAGATGGTATAAAACCCTATCTACTTGGGATTGATAGCGGCGCAACAATTCTGCGAAAGCAGCACGATCGGGACGCAATCCTGCTTGACAGCGCAAAATCAGGTCGTGGTTAGAAAGTTTGTCAACTTGCACTAATGCTTCTGGAACTGTTGCATCAACCGTTGACCAGGATACAGTAATCGACTGACTCATAGATCGTACTGACTTTAAATCATCCCTATCTATTAGACATACTTAACTGAGGCAGGTTCCTTGTGTAAGTGACGGATTTATGACTGGAACACTGTATACTTTTCAAGATACATCTTTAGAGTAGACAGTAACGTTACTTATACTTGTGCCACTAATAGTAACTGACTAAATACTCTTGGCTAAAATGCAATGATGATGTAGATGACAGAGTGTAGTTACCAGTAACCCAAAGTTAAAAACTTATAGTTTTCCAGCCATGATGCCACTCACAATCAAGTCTATTTTGAAGTTTTTTAAGAAAAGTGCTTTACTTTTAGCTTAGACTTAAATGACAAAGCGATCAGTAAGAATTGCTCTCCTTATCGCTTTGTCACAAAAATCACTGTTGTTTTTGCGGCAACCTGACCAAAATAGTTGATGATGGCTCCTGTCGATGTTGATAATTAGCACCACTATCAGATTGATTAGGTATGCGAACTTGTAAAAACAAATTGAGGGAAAATGTGATTGTTATTGCTAGTAATAATTTTTCCAACATGGTCTTTCTCCCGCCCACACCATACTAATGATTGAATGCTGCACCTGTTGGGTTCCAGGAGAAGACTAATTTCACCTGGATCTTTCAAATCTAGAGGTTGGCAAAAATCTGTATAGCCCTAGTTTGCCCACGAGTAGAAACAAATAGATGATGGAACTGATAAAAGTTTGTAAATTTTTGGTAACCGGATCACCAAGTAATCCAAAAAAGTTTTCAATGTTCAGCTATCTGTAAATACACAACGCGCACACCTTTTTCCTGAAAGGTAGAGTATCTTAGGTAAAAGTGTTAGCAGATTGCTCAGTTCACAGGGAGTTTGGAGAAAATAAACGATGGTGATGGCAAGAAATGAATCTGTAGCGCGTATAGCAATGCTGCTCTGTTTTGGCACAGCAATTTTGTCTCTTGCTGTCCATTGGCACATTTCTGCTTCCATGACACCTTCTACTAGTTCAGAGATTCAGGGAAGTGGTGCAGCCAGGGCGGCAGATTTTAAAATGCCAAGGAGCTTGATGCCGGATGACACAGGCAAAGCCAATGCCTCTCACCCCATAAAGTCTCTCCTAGCTAAAGTTTCAACTCCAAAGGCTCCCTTGTTTCCTGCTTCTACTTCTACTCCCCAAACAAAAGTAGTAGTTGATTTAAGTGATCGTCGCGTTTATGTTTACCGTCTTGGTCAGGTGATCGCCAGTTATCCAACCGGTATAGGTAAAAAAGGCTGGGAAACACCTACAGGTACTTTCGAGATTTCACAAAAGCGTCTCAATCCTGCCTGGCGACATCCGATCACGGGCAAGGTATTTCCAGCAGGAGCTGATAGCCCCCTTGGAGATAGATGGATTGGTTTTTGGTCAGATGGACGCAATCAAATTGGGTTTCACGGCACTCCAGATGATGAGCTAGTGGGTTCTGCTGTATCTCATGGCTGCTTACGTATGCGCAATCCTGATGTTCGCTTATTATACAAACAGGTAGGTTTAGGAACACCAGTAGAAGTACGGAATTAGATACTGATTACTAATGATTATTAATTGTTAAAATAAAAATTCAGAATACAAAACTTTAGAATTCAGTAATCCTGTTAGTGAAATCTAAAGCCTCTATCTTAAAAATAGGGGCTAGGAGCTAGGAAATAAGCACCAGGAGCAGAGGGGAAGAGGTGAAGAATTCTTCCCCGTGTCCTCTTCTAGTCTCTGTTCCCTATTCCCCCAACCCTGTTCTATACCCTAAGAGTGTGATTTTTGCTCAAAATTAGGTGCATAGACTTGGAGTAAAGTGCTAACTTGGCGCAGAATTTCGTTACCAGTGTTTTTACCTAATGCCTGCCGTTCTGGGAAGAAATTTGGTCGATCTAGGTAACGAGCGATCGCTTTACTTACTTGCTGGGCAATCAATTCCTCAAGTTCTGCTTGAGCGCGTTGACGCTGGTAATTAGCACCTTCTTCCGTCGTCGCATACAAAGGCGGTAGGCGGTTGAGGGCGTAAGCAGCAATATCTCCAACATCCAGCGAACTGTCACTAGTAGCTTCAATCTCAGCTACACGAGCGATCACCTCTGTTAGCACCAATTCTTCCATCACGTTAATAAACTGTTTACGTGGTACCGCCACCACCTCACCAGTTAATAGCGCTCCCATCAACCGATCCAGTGCCATGTACTCTTCGATGGAGAGTTCACTAGCGTTATCACAAATGCGCCCGACTTCTGCTTCCATTGCTGGTGTAAGATAACCATCCTGGAGAGCTTGTTCTACAATTTTTTCTATACTCATAACGCTCATCTTTTATAAGCCACCCAAGCGAGGTAGGGACGGTACCGATCCAATTTATTCTGCCCAATTAGAGCAGAATATAAACAAAAATTTACTACTTAAATTCTTGATATCGCCAAGGTACAGGATCAACAGATTGACCATTTACATATAACCCCCAGTGTAAATGAGGACCTGTAGAAGCACCAGTGGAACCTACAGTGCCAATCAATTGACCGGGTTTAACAAAATCACCTTCTTTGACATTAATGCGGCTCAAGTGCATAAAAATACTTGTTACTCCTTGACCGTGATCGACGCCAACAACGTTACCATGAACCCGGAAACCTTGTGATACCTTTCCTACCAAAGCAACTCGTCCAGCAGCCGGGGCAACGACAGGCGAACCTGCTGCTCCAGCGTAGTCAACGCCACGATGGTAGTAATCATTTGCAAATTTACCATTATAGTAGCGACGTACACCATAGATTGTCGTAATTCTACCTGCATTTGGTTTACCAAACATCCCATTCCAATACTTTTTTGGTGTTTGTAGGGCTTTAAATTCCGCTACACGTTTGAGTTCATACTCTGTAGCTTTTACTCCTGCTTTACCTGGAGGTAAAGTAATACGTTGTACAGGGAATTTACGATTCTGTACTAATACCGATAAGTTTTGTACTTTACCATCTCCTGACACTTGAATTTTTCTAGTTCCAGGCTTTTCTAAAGGTGTTGTGGGAATAAAAGCTCTATACTGATTGGGAGCAATTTCAAAAGCTGGATAAGTTTTATTTCCAGTTCTAACCTTTAGATTAGAACTAGATCCTGAATTATCTACATTAATAAAAACCGATAGCGTATCTCCCAACTTTGGATTAGAGGGGTTTATCTTTACTTGTAAAGCATCCGCAGGTAATGCTAAAGCAACAGGAAAAGCGGTAAGCATTCCGCCTATGACAATCTTTGCAAGATGTTTGCTTTGAACATTTGACACAACTGAATCTAGTAAATTATTGCCAGAATTACTAGCACAATTTTTGGTAGTCATATTAGGAACAAGCTTAAACAAATCAAAATTTTACTGCTCAAAAACAGACTAAAGCATTGTATATTAGTTCCCCAATTGCATTGTGATGATTCAAAAATTAAATTTTTGCAAAGCTTTATATATTTATAAATAACTAAATAATGATTTAGTTTTATTTCATGCTAATAGTTTAAGTAGGGTGTTACGGCTATGCAAGAATTTGAGAGTTTAAGAGAATAAGAAATAGCAGTAACGAACTTACCACAACTATGCGGTGCGTTAAGCACTGCTTTAACGCACCCTACTAGATTGACACGGCTAATTTAGTGCATTAATTTAATTTATATTTTGTAGGTTGGATCTCGTAAAATCGACCTAACATCCCGATTCATGTTGGGTTGCGCTGCGCTTAAACGCCAGGTGCGCCAGTTACTACAACGTGCTTAACCCGCAAGGGTGCGCTGTCCACCACCGCACTGGCTCCCCAGCCAGCCTACACTTAATACATCATTTAGCCTTGTCACGCCACTACCATTTACAGCGGATTTAAAAAATTGCTGAGGTACAAAATTTTATAAGTGGTTGGTGAATAATCACAATAAATAACTAGTAACAGTAATATTCTTATACTCATAAATATTCAAGTTAAGAAAGATACTCTAAAGATTCTCGGTTCATCTTAATATACATAAATTGTCAAAATGACTTGCTAAAGATTAAATTACAGAGGTGATTGAATTATTATGTGCAAAAAGCAATATGTGTGCTATCTTGCAATCGTCAGATAGACTAACTGATAACTTTTTATACTAGCTAGTATTTTTTTATAGATAAATATACTGCTTAATTATATGGTAGTATGCGAGCAAAATTGGATTAAGCAGCAGCGTAGCGTTAGCAATCAACCTGCAAGCATATGACAAAAATTCCTCATGAGTTACATAAATAGGTAAAGTCTAAATGCCAGAATCTCAAAGTTCATTTGAAAACAACCTCAGTAATTTGAAAGCATGGATGACACGAATTAAGAGTACTTCAGGTAGCTTGAGTACAGATGATGTTCTAGTAACGCTAGAAAATATGGCTATATGGGCTGCAACTTTGGAAGCTGCATTAACCAGAGCTTGTCAACTAGCTTCATCCAGTGAGAACGATCGCGAAGCCAACCAGTTGTATCAACGTCTGATCGAACAAGCAACCCCTAATGTACGAAAGCTTTACGATTCTCTTTAAAGTTTAGATTTTTGTAGAGACGTGCTACGGTATGTCTCTACAGATTTAAAAAATACTAGTAATGGCAGTTTGGTATTAAGTATTAATAGACAGAATAGTATTAATTTACTAAAAGAATATCGGTTAAAAGTATAAAATAATACTTTTAAACTAAGCAAATTATCACTTGGCGAGTAATTTGACAAAGATAGGGGCTATAACTCTCAAAAATACGTTGTTACAATCAACTGTATGCTGAAGTTAATAGGTCTTAATATTTCTTTGAAAAACTTGTGCAAGAAGATTTTAGGCTCATAGTTGATTTAGTATCAGTTCTCGCCGTTGCAGCCTGTGGAGGATTGCTAGCGGCACTTTTAAAACAACCTGTTTTACTTGGGTATCTAATCGGTGGTATTGTGATTGGCCCTGCCGGATTGGGACTCATTAAAGAATTAATTCAAGTTGAGACTCTAGCACAGTTTGGCGTTGCCTTTCTATTATTTGCTCTAGGAGTAGAGTTCTCCTTTGCGGAACTTAAAAAAGTCCAGGCGATCGCTCTTGGTGGCGGTAGTTTACAGATTACCTTAACAATTCTAGTTACTGTTTTAGTATGTGGGGTAACGGGAGCCTGGGGAGCTTTACCAGCTAAGGGCGTGTTTTTAGGGGCGATTTTATCTTTGTCTTCGACGGCGGTTGTGCTCAAGTGTTTGATGGAGCGCAATGAAACGGAAACGCCGCACGGACAGGTAATGCTAGGTATTTTGGTGGTGCAGGATTTAGCCTTGGGGCTAATGCTTGCTGTCTTGCCGGCTCTGCATCAACCAGGAGAAGCAATTGGAATTGCAGTTCTGACAGCTTTAGCTCGAATTGGTTTATTTGCTGCGGGTGCAGTGATTGCTGGTAAGTGGCTGATTCCACCTTTATTGCGATTGCTAGCCCGCACGGAAAGCCGAGAGTTGTTTTTATTAGGGGTAGTGGCGCTGTGCTTGGGAATTGCCCTACTGACAGAGTATTTAGGGCTGTCGATTGAAATGGGGGCATTTGTCGCAGGTTTGATGATTTCGGAAGTAGAGTATGCCGATCAAACTCTGACTTACGTGGAACCTCTGCGAGACATCTTTGCCAGTTTATTCTTTGCCTCGATTGGGATGTTAATCGATCCACTGTTTTTGTGGAATCATCTGGAATTGATTCTAGGGCTAGTAGCACTAGTATTTATTGGTAAATTTTTAATTATTACGCCGTTAGTAAAGTTATTCCGCTATCCTCTAAAAACTGCTTTAATTGCCGGGTTTGGGTTGGCTCAAATCGGAGAATTTTCCTTTGTGCTTGCTAGTGAGGGGCAAGCACTAGGACTAGTTTCTCGACAAATATATTTAATGATTTTAGGAACAACAGCAGTAACATTAGTACTTACCCCTTTTGTAGTGCGATTGGTACCAATCGTATTTGACTGGGCTGAATCAATGCCTTGGCTGAAGCCCTATTTAAGTGGGGAAGGTAAGCCGCTAGAAGTTGCCGATGAATTACCGATCAAAGATCATGTGGTAGTCTGCGGCTATGGGCGAGTAGGTAAGAACTTAGTCAAGTTGTTACAGCAGCATAACCTACCTGTGGTGGTGATAGACCAATCTGAAAGCAGAATTCAGCAGTTACGCGAAGCTGGTGTACCTTATGTTTACGGAAATTGCGTGAGTTTTCACGTCCTAGAAACTGCTGGTGTCAATCAAGCCAAAGGAATGGCGATCGCACTTCCCGATCCAATGAGTATTCGTCTTAGCCTCAAACGTGCCTTAGAATTATCTCCCGAACTAGATATAGTTGTTCGTGCCATTAACGATAAAAATATCGAAGTACTTTACCAATTAGGAGCGCGGGAAGTTGTACAACCAGAGTTTGAAGCCAGTTTGGAAATGGCAACCTACATTTTAACTGTTGTTGGATTCTCAAGTACTGTAGTGCAAAGGGAAATGCAACAAATCCGCAATCGCCATTATCTCGATTTGCAACCAGAACAGTCAGCGTCTCAAGTTTCTCGTCACCTGCGCCAAGCTACTCAAGATTTGAACAGCCGTTGGTACCCTCTTCCAGAAGGTTCACCCTTAGTTGGCATGAATTTAGAAGAAGCCGATATGCGTTATTTAACGGGAGTGAGCTTGATGGCTATTCGCCGCACGAATGGCGAAGAAATAGATTATCCCAGTACTAATACTAAGTTAGAAAAAGGCGATCGCTTGTTAGTAGTTGGTTCCGATGAGGAACTGGCTGCTTTAAATGAATTTGCCCTGGGTAGAGCAGCCGTTCCCACAGACAACAGCGCTTGTCAGTGGGTGACACTCAATACTGATTGTCCTGTGCTTGGGAAACACCTAGCAGATTTGGATATCTTTCAACAATTAGGTGTACAGGTGCAGGCAATCCGACGAGATGGCAAGTTTATCCGCTTTCCAGATGGCAAAATGAGCTTGCAAGTCCGCGATCAATTACTATTGTGCGGTAGCTTGCCAAGTCTCAATCAACTAGAACAGCTGCTTGCACCAAAAACTGAACAACCACTATCTATCCCAGTAGTCAAAGCTTCTGAAGCGGATGCTCTGAAAGAATATTTACCTACGGATAGTGTGTGGGATTAGTAATTTTTAAGAAGGCAGAAGGCAGGAGACGGTAGACACGTAGACGCGGAGCGGCTTCCGAAGGTACGGCTTCCGAAGGTAGTGGCTTCCGAAGGTAGGCAGAAGGGAAGTAAGTTAATTAATTGTTCTGTTCCCTGTAACCTGTTCCCTGTTCCCTGCCTTGGTGTACGCACCTCAGCAAGGGCTAGTTATTGATTATTTGTAATTTTTATGTAAGCGATCGCTTGCTTCCAAATCAGAGTCTGCTGGCTGTGTTCATCCACAAGGCAGATGCTCTGGGGATCTTGCCAAATAACTTTTCCAGTTAACATCTCGCTAGTTAGCAGTTTGATTTCAGTAGGCAATGCTTGTTTAATCAGGTTTTGTAATTGCCTATTACTGGGCAGTGAGGTGTCAAATTCCGTAATCATAGTCATTAGTAATTACTCACGAAGTCATTAGCCACTAACGCATGACTAATGAGATAGGAGAAAACACAAATATAGTTCATCAATTTTGGAAATGGCAATCGAATTTACTAAGTATCACGGTTTGGGTAATGATTTCATCTTGATTAACAATCGTTCGTCATCTACTCCCTTACTAACTCCAGAGCAAGCACAGAAGTTATGCGATCGCCACTTTGGCATCGGTGCTGATGGTATTATTTTTGCCCTCCCTGGAGAAAATGGCACCGACTATACCATGCGGATTTTTAATTCCGATGGTTCGGAACCAGAAATGTGTGGCAATGGCATTCGCTGCCTAGCTGCTTTTTTGGCTGAGTTAGAGGGGAATTCACGAACAAGCGATCAATATCGCATCCACACCCTCGCTGGTGTGATCGTCCCTCAACTGATGAGCAATGATCAAGTCAAGGTAGATATGGGTATACCCAAGCTACTTGCTAGTGAAATTCCCACAACTTTGTGTTCCACTGGTGAAAAAGTAATTAATCAGCCACTAGAGGTAGCAGGGAAAGCTTGGGAAGTTACTTGTGTAAGTATGGGAAACCCCCACTGCATTACTTTTGTGGAAGATATAGCAGCGATTCCTTTGGAAACTATTGGTTCCCAATTTGAGCATCACCCTGTTTTTCCTCAGCGCACAAATATTGAGTTTATTCAAGTAATACGCCGAGACTACTTGAAAATGCGAGTCTGGGAGCGCGGTGCTGGAATTACTCTCGCTTGCGGTACTGGTGCATGTGCATCATTAGTTGCTGGAGTGTTAACAGACAAATGCGATCGCACTGCTACAGTAGAGCTCCCTGGAGGCTGTCTACAAATTGAATGGTCAGAAATCGATCAACATATTTACATGACTGGGCCTGCCACGCGAGTTTTTCAGGGAAAATGTGTAGTCTAGGGTGAATAGTAATGTAATTTTTTTTGGTTATTTGTAGTTGATTAGTGGTTGGTTGCTCCTGCTAACCACCACTGACAACAGATCTTATTCTTCCACTACCCCTCTCACACTCTAAAAAGATTTGTGCTGGTTGATCGCGAGCGTCAATCTTATGTGCTTCGATGCGGTGGAGTGATAAAGCAACGTCATCACAGCACAAACAAGCACAGACGAGAACCAGCAATTTTTTTAAGTTCAAGAATAAGGATAAATTCAGCCATCTTAAGTTATAGACAAAAGATCCTGCTAAATTCTCAAACTCTTCGTAATTGATAGCAACATCAACAGAACATAATAGTTTAGTTAGCACATTGCTCAGTAATTCCACGTTCAGTGTTTTATCTTTAACTAAGAGAATATTCATGGCGGTTATAGACCGCTTATTAACTAGATTTTTTACAAATAGAGAAAAAAACTTTATCGTTTCTTCCTAACAATGAATATATTAGTATTGGTAATTTAAGTCAAATTTAAAACACTATTAAAAGCTAAAAAGCTTTTAATAGGACTTTTTTACGTATAAACACTTAGAGAAATTTTTGTTAACTTACATAAACTCACCAAAAGTTTTTTATAGTAGTATAACTACTGTGCAAAAAAATACCTTTAGCTACGTAAACTTAATTTAGATAGGCAAAATAATCATCTGTATAAGTAGCGGTGTTTACCTGATTTAAGATGAAAATAGGCTAGTTGCCATGAAACAAGAGCTTTATGAATCAGAAGCTTTGCTAGGGAAGTTACTCGCTGACTATTCAAACTTATTAGTAATACTCCCGATCAGCGGTGCGTTATAGCGAAGCGTAACGCACCTTACTAAAGATAAGATTTACTTAATAAATGGTCTTTTAGTGACTAGTGCAAATATTGCTGGAGCCAACTTTTAAAAGCTCGGATTGCCTGACTTCTACCAACACTTAGACTTTGTTTTACATATTGATTAATCAGTTCAATAATCGGGATATCGGGAAAGTTGGAGCTGAAATTAGTTTCTATATATTTACCCTGCTCTAGCAAGTTAATTTGTAATCCCTGCTGTGTATATCGCCAAAGTTCAGGTACTCCTAAAATTTGATAGTTATCAAATCTAGTGCGGGAAGTAATATCAATTTCTATCGCTAAATCTGATGGAGGATCTATAGTCAAATCTATACGATTTTTACCAATTACAACAGCATAATTCTGAATGTAAAAACAAGCATCTGGTTCGACTGCTTGATTCATATACTTATTTTTAAAGGTTGTTGAACCTAAAGGCTCAAAATCAATTTGTAATTCTTCTAAAATAATTTTTACTAAATCCCCAATAAACTCTTTATCTTTTTCATGTTCAGGCCAGGGAACCATAATTTCTAGCCAGCCATTACTATAAGAAAGACGTGCAGCACGATTTTCCCCCAATTCCCCTAAAATATTTTCTAACTGCTGCCAACTAATATCTTTAAGCAACATTTGTTGCCCTGGTTTGACAATAATTTGTTGTAATTCTAAAAGCATATAGTATTAAGAGGGTATAGTTCCCTGCCACCAAAGTTATCTCTAATTTTAATTTACACTCTCACTTGATATGTCCTTTACTTGGATACAGGTTATTGTTACGAATTACAACAGAAAAATAGCTAATTTTTATGGCGATCTAGTTATATAACCAGTGATAGCTGATATGGTTCTCATGCACATAGCTCACCCATTTGGGTGAATGCGATCGCACCTAGCAGCATCTACCCTAAAAATAGGGACACTTTTAATTCTGCTGGCAGTAATCTAAAAACTTTAAAACCTGCCACAATACCCATATACAACTTGTCCCAATCCATCAGTTGCTTAATATATAGAGTCAAAAAGTGGATGAAACTGTGAAAGCGCTGCATATATTGGATTTTCAGCCAAGAGCATTGCCGCCACTAGAAAAAATTGCTGCTAATATACCGGGGATAATTTTTCAATTTTTACAGCAGCAGGATGGTTTTCAAAGAGTGGTTTACATCAGTTCAGGCTGTCGAGAGTTGTACGAAATAGAACCAGAAGTAGTGCAGAAAAATTTTCAGGTTTTGTACAAACTTCTTCATCCAGAAGATGTAAAAGCTTTTGCAGAATCGGTTAGTAGCTCTTATATTACAGGGGAACCTTGGTGCTGGGAAGGTCGGATCGTGACTCCTAGCGGCAAACTCAAATGGATTCAAGGTGCTTCTCGTCCAGAAAAGCAACCTAACGGCGATATTATTTGGGATGGGTTACTCATGGATATTACAGATCGGAAGCTGACAGAGGAAAAATTGCGAGAGAGCGAGGCACGCTATAAAGCAATTTTGGATGCTATTCCCGATCTGATGTTTCGCATTAGCCGTAATGGAGAGTATCTAGATTGTAAAGATCAGGGTGCAAATGTAACTATTCCTAAAGCAGAAATACTTGGCAAACGTATGCAGGATTTATTACCCCCGCACGTGACTTTAATTTGCCAAGAGGCGATCGCTAAAACTTTGGATAGTGAGAGTTTACAAACTTGCGAATACAAACTGTCAACGCCTTCAGGAATTCGAGATTATGAGGCGCGCCTAGTCAAAAGCGGTAAAGACGAAGTACTGGCAATTGTCCGAGATATCACTGAACGCAAACAAGCAGAAGTGAAATTGCAAAGTCTCGCCCAAAAGTTTGCTAAAGCTTTTCGTTGTAGCCCTAATCCAATTACAATCAGCACTCTACAAGAAGGACGTTACGTAGAAGTCAATGATAGTTTTGTACAACTTAGCGGTTATGATCGCTTGGAAGCACTCGGTCGTACTGCTTTTGAGTTAAATATTTGGGTACATGAAAGCGATCGCACAAAGCTATTACAAGAACTACAACTAAAAGGAGCTATTCGCAACCAAGAATTTACATTTCGTAAAAAATCTAGCGAGCTTATTTTAGTACAACTTTCTGCCGAAATCATTGATTTAGACGGAACACCTTGTCTGCTCACTATTAGTCAAGACATCACAGAGCGCAAACAAGCAGAACTTGCTTTGAGAGAATCTGAAGAAAAATTTTCCAAAGCCTTTCGTTCTAGCCCGATCCCAATTACTATTCTCAAACTCGATGATGGAAACTATTTTGATGTTAACGACGCATTTTTGGCAATAACAGGTTTTTGTCGAGAAGAAGTAATTAGTCGTACTCCTAAGGAGTTAAATATCTGGAAAAATTCTGGGGATGGCGACAGAATTCAAAGTTTATTACAACAACAAGGATTTATTCGCAATCTAGAAACTGAAATTTATACCAAATCAGGTGAACAAAGAGTAGTGCTACTTTCTGCGGAGATTATCACCCTTGGTGGCGAACCTTGTATGCTTTGCGTCACCAATGATATTACTGAACGCAAACATGCAGAAGAATTATTACGTCTATCTTCTCAACGCGATCGCTTGTTAGCAGAAACACTAGTGCAAATTCGACATTCGCTCAATCTCGATCAAATTTTACAAACTACTGTCAACGAAGTTCGGCAATTTTTACAGGCAGACAGAGTATTTCTTGCTATTAATAATATGTATGCTGAACCTAAAATCCTTGCCGAATCAGTAAATCCTAAATACCCATCAGTTCTAGACTTAAAAAGCGATGAAGCTATTTTGCAAGAATTGAGAACGCTATTAAAAACCGATAAAGTGCGTGTAGTTGAAGATATTACTCAAATTGTAGTGTCTCCCAAACTTACGGCACTATATCAAAAATTCCAAACAAGAGCCACCTTGGCTGTACCAATTATGCTTGGCAAGGAATTTTTTGGAGCATTAATTGCAAACTCCTGTGGTAAACCACGTTATTGGCAACCAATGGAAATAGATTTGCTCCAGCAGATGTCAGAACAACTGGGCATTGCAATTCAACAAGCACAACTTTACCAACAATTAGAACAACTCAACACAAATTTAGAACGTCAAGTAGAAGAGCGTACTGCCCAATTACGGCAAAAAATGCGAGAGCTACAAGAAATTCATCGAGTTAAAGATGTGGTATTGCACACAGTCTCCCATGATTTGCGAACTTCTGTGATGGGTAATTTGATGGTGCTACAAAATCTGCTTAATCAGGGACTAGGGATTATGGACAAGGGGCAAGAACGTGCTGATAGATTCTCCTTGTCCCCATCTCCCCGTGTCCCCGTGTCTTCTTCTATTCCCGTTCCTAGTTCTATTATTGAGCGGATGATTGAGGGTAACGATCGCCAACTACGGATGATTGACTTGTTGCTGGAAATTCATTCTAGTGAATCACAGGGAATTATCCTGCATCGAGAAGCAGTCAAATTTAACAAACTAACAGAGGTGATTCTCAAAGATTTAGAGCCAATGCTAAAGCAGAATCAAGCCTATTGCCATAAATTGCTTCCTCAAGATTTACCATTAGTGTTTGCCGATCCATTACAGTTGCAGAAAGTATTTGTGAATTTGTTTACCCACAGCTTGCAAAAAAATCCGCCAGGAGTCAAATTAAAACTCTCTGTGAAAGTGGAAGCAGAAATGATTCGCTGTACTATTCAAGACAACGGTACTCCCCTGAATAAGTTAGAGTGCGATCGCCTATTCGACTTATATGTACGCGAGCCGCAAGCCCGTTGTTCTACAGACATTGGCTTAAGAATGTATCTTTGCAAGCAAATTATTAAAGCTCATGGTGGTGAAATTGGCGTCAATAGCAGCCGCAAGCAAGGGGTAAGTTTTTGGTTCACCCTGCCCTTGGCAATTCCATCAAAAATTGTGAGTGATGAGTAAATTTACGAAGATATAGGTTATTTTTAGCTGATTGGAGATGGTAAAAATACTCTCACAAACTTTCAATTAAGAAACTTTTATACAAAATCTCCGATTAATAATTGTCACAGCCAAGTAATACTCAGACAGAATTAATTACACACATTTTCTCACTAATGTCTGTTTTGGGTTCAAGCACCAGGAACAAACCCCGTCTCTTTGAGCAGCCGTCGTAGTTCTGCGTGATGAAATTTCGTGTCCTTATTATTGTTTCCCCACATATCAGCAAAGAAGTCTTGCATCAGTGCAATAATGCTGCGGGAATAATATTGACCTTTACTATTAAGGAGGGTTTTACCCTCCTCAAAATACGATCTAAGCAATCGTTACATCTTTTGACAGATAAACATCTTGGATCGCATTGAATAGCCTCACACCTTCCTCAAGTGGACGTTGGAACGTCTTACGTCCAGAAATTAATCCTGTACCACCGGCACGTTTATTAATTACTGCGGTGCGAACAGCTTCAGCAAAGTCATTTTTACCAGAAGCGCCACCAGAATTAATCAACCCTGCACGTCCACAGTAACAATTCAACACCTGATAACGAGTCAAATCGATGGGGTGATCGGTTGTCAAATCTGAGTAAATCCGTTTGTCGGTTTTACCGTAACTCTTGCCAGTTGCTTTGGCTATTGCTTCATAACCATTGTTGTTTTCTGGCAGTTTTTGTTTAATGATGTCGGCTTCAATTGTCACACCCAAATGATTTGCTTGCCCTGTGAGATCGGCAGCGACGTGATAGTCTTTGTCTTGCTTAAAAGCGCTGTTACGCAAATAGCACCAAAGAATTGTCACCATCCCCAGTTCATGGGCGCGTTTAAATGCTTGGCTGACTTCTTGAATTTGTCTGGTAGAGTTTTCTGATCCAAAATAAATTGTTGCACCCACTGCCGCAGCACCCAAATTCCAAGCTTGTTCGACAGAGGCGAACATAATTTGGTCAAATTGATTAGGGTAAGTTAGCAGTTCGTTGTGGTTAAGTTTGACAATGAAGGGAATTTTGTGCGCATATTTGCGTGAAACTGCACCCAACACTCCCAAAGTTGTCGCCACAGCATTACATCCTGCCCCGATCGCCAACCTAATGATATTTTCTGGATCAAAGTAAAGAGGATTGGGTGCAAAAGATGCACCCGCTGAGTGTTCAATACCTTGGTCTACTGGCAAGATGGAAAGATAACCAGTATTAGCGAGCCTGCCAGTAGAGTAAAGTAGCTGGAGATTGCGTAAAACTTGAGGATTGCGATCGCTATTGAGCCACACTCGATCTACAAAATCCGAGCCTGGTAGATGTAATAAATCTTTAGGAACTTTTGCCTTGTAGGTTAATAGTTCTTCTGCTTCTTGCCCTAACAAGGACTCGATGGAATCTGGCACTACTAACGTTGTAGTCATAGCCTTTCCTTTAGCAATACAAAACTGTTGCTATCATCAGCAACACTAAATGTACAGACGCGATGTTCCTCGTGTCTCTACTACTATGATGACGCTACAAAGGATTTGCCAAATCTACTCTCAGGTACAAATCAATACAAGTTCTTGTTGGTAAACTCGTACTTCGTTCCGAAAATGAGTCTAACAGGAGATGGAAAAAAGATAAATCGTGGTTGCTGAAAAAAAAGAGTATACTTACAGCACATTCACCTAGCACTGTGATCGCTCCTATCGGATCGGCTGATTAATTAACAATTGTATTCTATGTTGCAGCTTACTTTTTCTCATGCGAGTATTTATATATACAATATGCAACAGTAAATAAACTAACTAAAGTATTTGACAATTAATAGTTTTTATCAAAAAATTTATGTTTAAAAGTTTGACCAATATATTAGGGAGCAGAAAATAGAGAATAGACTTGAAACTCTATTGATATTAGGCTTTTATCATTAATTGATGTCCTGAGCTAGCTGGAAACTGCCATACAATGTAGACTTGTAAATTTAGGAGATTGCAGTGAATTCCTTCAATGATGCTCAACAAGAGCAACTCAAGGAAGTAGGAGCATATTTACGACAGGTGCGACTAGAAAAAGGCTTACGTATAGAACAAATCACCGCAAAAACACTGATTCGACAAGTTTTATTAGAAGCTTTGGAAGAAGGGCGATATGAAGATTTGCCCGAACCTGTTTTTGTGCAAGGATTTATCAAGCGCTACGGGGATGCCTTAGGGCTGAATGGCACCGATTTAGCTAAAAATTTTGCAATCAATTTTTTCCTTCTCGACTCTGAAAACGAAAATCTTGAACCCAAGCAAAAGTTAAACATAAAAAGCATACATATACCTCTTGCTGTCCCTTATGCAATCTTGCTAGCTGTTGCTTCCCTTGTACTGTTTTTTAAACTTAGTCCCAGGAATTCAGCCGAATCCGTTGCTAGAAACCAAAATAAATTCAGTGCTGCCATTGAGAAACCAGGATCTTCATTGCAATCAGGAGCCTCTCCTTCCTCACAAGCATTTCCTGTTGAAGTTACTATTGAACTTCAAGATCATTCATGGTTGCGAGTAAAAGCAGATGGCAAAACAGCATTTGAGGGTAGGCTAAACAAGGGAGAAAGAAAAACCTGGACAGCAAACAAACAATTGACTATTCTTTCTGAAAATGCTGGGGCTGTGCTAGTTTCTGCTAACAAAAAGGAACGAAAACCTCTTGGAAATTCAGGGCGTGTCAAACAAGTAACATTCACCCCTGAATCAGTCAATAGTCAATAGTTAGTGGTTAGTCGGGGAGACAACGCGTTGCGGAGCCAGTGCGGTGAAGCAGCCCCCGTCTTGGCGGTTTCCGGCGATGGGGGACTGCTGAACCCGAAGGGTGGACGGGTTCCCCGGCATAAAGCACCTGGCGTCACCTGGCGTCGGGTTTCCCCGGTTGTAGCGACTACCGTGCGGGTTTTGCTGATAATCTTACCGATCAAATCGAGAATTTATCTTCTAAACCCGCCCGTACAGTAGTTAGCAGAGAAAACTAATGACTAATGACTAAATTTTAGGCTTTTGCAGGTGCCATGAAGTCGATTGCTCATAAGCATAAGCCACCTGAAACAATTGATCTTCGCGCAGTGGTTTACCAATCAGCTGTAAACCAATCGGTAGCCCCTTGTCATCAAAACCACACGGTACACTTATACCAGGCAAACCAGCAAGATTGACTGGAATAGTCATTAAGTCAACTAAATACATACTCAAGGGATCGGAGGTTTTTTCTCCTGCTTTGAATGCCGTGGTAGGAGCTGTAGGACAAGCTAAAATATCTACGAGTTCAAAAGCTTTCTCAAAGTCTTCTTTAATCAAAGTACGTACTTTTTGTGCTTTGAGATAGTAGGCATCGTAATAACCAGCCGATAGGGCATAGGTTCCAACCATAATCCGGCGTTTGACTTCTGCACCAAAGCCAGTAGCACGAGTACGGGTGTACATCTCCATCAAGTTATCTGCCTCAGAAGCACGGTAGCCGTATTTCACACCATCGTAACGAGCTAGGTTTGCCGACGCTTCTGAAGGAGCAATGATATAGTAACTAGGTAAGCCATAGCGGAAACGGGGACAAGAAATTACATGAATTTCTGCACCCAAGTTTTGTAATTGCTCTAAGGCTTGTTTTATAGCTTGTTCAACTTGAGAGTCTAAACCTTCACCAAAAGTTTCTTGTATAATACCGATTCTAAGTTGTCCTCTAGGTTTGAGATCTGGTTTGAGGCTGGCGGCATAATTGGGAATTTGAACTTTTAAGCTAGTGGAGTCTTTGGGATCGTACCCGGCGATCGCATTCAATAATATTGCTGCATCTTCTACTGTGCGCCCAAAAGGCCCAATTTGATCCAAAGACGAAGCAAACGCCACCAAACCATAACGAGAAACCAGCCCGTAAGTCGGTTTCATGCCTACCACACCACAAAAAGATGCTGGTTGACGAATCGAACCACCAGTATCAGAACCAAGAGACACAACACACTCTTCTGCTGCTACTGCTGCTGCCGAACCGCCTGAAGAACCACCTGGAACTCTTGATAAATCCCAAGGATTGCCCGTCATGCCAAAGGCGGAAGTTTCTGTAGAACCCCCCATTGCAAATTCATCTAAATTGGTTTTGCCCACCATCACCGCATCAGCTGCTAGTAGTTTTTGCGTTACCGTTGATTCATAAGGCGGTACAAAATTTTCTAAGATGCGGGAAGCGCAGGTGGTAGGAATTCCTTTGGTACATATATTGTCTTTAATTCCAATTGGAATTCCTGCAAGGGTGCCAATTTCTTCCCCAGCGGCGATTTTGGCATCCACGGCACGCGCTTGTTCTAATGCCTGATCAGCAGTCACGCACAAAAAACTGTGTAATTGCGGCTCTAGGGCTTGAATACGCTCTAAAGCTTCTTGAGTGATTTCCACCGCAGAACGTTCTTTGTTTACTAGCTGTTTGTGCAACTCGCGAATGGATGCCATGATTGCTTCCTTATATGACTCAAGTCCTTGATTTTAGTACAGTTTGACAGTTTCTGCTCAATTGGTTTTAGCAGCGCCTACAGTTTTGTGTGAAGGCGGTTTATACCAATGCGTGGATTTTGGATGAAAACCATTGATTAAGAGGCTATTCCAGAATTTTGAAACTAGACTCCCGCGTGCCAATTTGGTATTACACTCTTGGTAGTTATGTATTGCACACCAAGTAAGTCTCGTAAGCTAGATTAATTTAACAAAGCTCTTAGCTTACCCTACGGCATTTAACACCTACTTGTGCCTTTGTTTGAACAATTACAATCAAGCCGATTTACGAGGTATTTATAAATTTTATCGGATGAGAACATGGTTAAAATAATCGCTAAAAAATCACTTGGTACACAGAATGTATATGACATTGGAGTGGAACGCGACCATAATTTCATCATTAAAAATGGTTTGGTAGCTTCCAATTGCTTTAACAAATCACATTCTACAGCTTACGGTTATGTAACTTACCAAACCGCGTATTTAAAAGCCAATTATCCGTTAGAGTACATGGCGGCGCTGTTGACAGCTAACTGTGATGACACAGACAAGGTACAGAAATACATAGCTACCTGTACGAATATGGGAATTCAAATCGATCCGCCAGATATTAACAGTTCTGGTGTCGATTTTACTCCATTGGGTGGCAAGATTGTGTTTGGGTTGTCAGCTGTGCGCAATGTTGGACAAAATGCGATCGCCTCAATTTTAGAAGCAAGAGAAACTACAGGAGACTTTAAATCCTTGGCTGATTTTTGTGATCGCATCGATTTAACTGCCGTAAACCGCCGCACTTTACAGTCGTTAATTTATTGTGGAGCCTTTGACAAACTTGATTCTAACCGCAATCAGCTCATCCACGATTTGGATTTAGTATATGATTGGGCGCAATCTCGTGCTAGAGATAGAGCAACTGGGCAAGGAAACCTTTTTGATTTATTAGGTGGTGGATTTTCTAGTAAGAATAATACGCCGCAAAATAGCTTTGATAGCGCGCCTAAAGCTAAATCTGTACCTGATTTTCCTCCCCAAGAAAAATTGCGGATGGAAAAAGAACTTTTGGGATTTTATGTATCAGATCATCCACTAAAATCTATACGTAGAACTGCAAAAATTTTAGCTCCAATTAACCTTTCCCAGCTAGGAGAACAACAGGAAGATACAACATTGTGTGCAGTTGTAATTCTCAATAATGTGAAAAAAGTAATCACAAAAAAAGGCGATCCAATGGCCATTTTACAAATAGAAGATTTAACTGCACAATCAGAAGCCGTAGTCTTTCCCAAAAATTATGAACGTGTTAATTTGCTCCTGCAAGTTGATGCAAGATTAATTATTTGGGGTAAAGTAGACCGACGCGATGAACAAACTCAATTTATTGTTGAAGATGCAGAACCAGTCGAAACAGTACAAATGGTAATGGTAGAATTCAATCCTCAACAAGCAGCCACAATTGAAGAACAACACCGCCTGCGAACTATTTTGCAAGAACAATCAGGAGAAAAAGAAAAAGCAAAAGTACCTGTAATCGGAGTTGTACAAGCCGGAAACTCGCGTCGCCTTGTTCGTTTTGGACGGCAATTTTGGGTGCAAAATTCTATCAGCACAGTTCAGGCTTTGCAAAATGCCCAATTTATGGCTCGTGTACAACCACTTGTAAATGACTAAATCAAAAGCATAAATTAACACTTTACTTTGTTAGAAAAATCTCCAATTCAACTTTTTCAATATGTATGTTTCACCTTAAAATATACTATTTAAACTGCTTTTTAACATTTTCTTTATTATTTTACCTCAGTAATAGCTACTAGGTCTTTTCAGAGTAACTAGTTTTTTTGGTTACTTATGCGGTGGGAGTCTTCATGGAGAAAATGTTATTTTTTTATGCCATGAGGATAAATGCAGTAACCAGGGCAAGGGGCAAATACTTAATGACTGCAGATGCGCTAGGTCAATTTGTGGCATACTGCAAAAAAATTCAACCTCAAACTCAACAAGACATTAAAAAGTTTTTTGAGGGGGTTGTTGGGTTTCCTTATGACAAGGAACTTTTATTGCAAGCATATTTATTTTTAAATATCACAAATTTATTTCCAACCTGCGCCGAATTGCTGTTATTTGAAAAGTCTCCAATTGCCGATTATACAGATTTGGGAAAGTGTGATTTTGTCTATCTCACATCCCATCAAAAATTGTTTTTAATAGAAACTAAATTTATTGATACTGAAGCAACAGGAGCAACAGAAAGAAAAAGAAGAAATAAACACAGAAATAAAGTTTTTGAACAGGTAATAACTTTAAAAAGTCGATTTAGCGAGTTTTGGGATATCAACTTGGAGGAATTAGAGTGCGGAGTTTTTACAACAGATCCAGAAATTGATTGGCGAGGAAATGGTGTAAATGTTGTGACAAAATCAGTAACTATTGAAAAACTAGAAAAATGGCGGAAAAATTATATGAAATAAAAGGACACATCATCCAGTTAATATTAAATTATGTAGGGTGGGTTAGGCGCACTTAGGACACTTAACTTGTAAGTGATTAAAAGATTTTGCGCCGTAATCAACCATATGATAAAGGTGCGTTACGCTACGTTAGCGCACCCTACAATTTTAAGATTTACTAGATTCTGGAGTCTTCTAGCTCGTTAAACATTACTAATCAACAAAAATGCTGCTTGAAATAACCCCACGATAAAACCTAAAATACCGCCTAAAGTAACAATTGCTTGCAATTCATTTTTAACAATTCCCTCAATAGCAGCTTCTAAATCTGCTGGTGAAGTTGACTTGACTCTATCCATAATTACCTGATCGATGGACAAAATCGGAATTGCATGAGTCACAATTGCTTCTAAATCTTTTTCCAAATAACGCTCTAAGATTAAAGCCAATTCTTGACTCGCAACTTCTAAAGAAGTGTTTACAACAGGTGAGGTACTGAGGCGGTTAACTAGTAAGACAGCAATATTATGCCAGTCAACCGAATCACTTAATCCTTGTAGGAAATCACTACCACGTGTTTGTAGGTATTGGCGAACACTTTCGCGTGTAGTCTTTCGCAGTTGCCGCACGGTACCTATAGGCAAATTTTGTAAAGTCAAATTTTGCAAGACATTTTTGAGGCGATCGCGTACTCGCAAATCTTGAATCCATTCCTGCAACAGCTGATTCGTAGCTTCTTTCTCATCCAAACAATAAGTCCGCAGTCGCGATAATGTATTGCGTAAACCAAACAGATTTGCTACTACCCAATAGGTACCACTGGTTTTTTCCCGAAAGCTTTCATCAATAGTCTGAATCGTCCGATCGCTTAAAAAATCAATAATTGCTAACCGAATTGTCTCTGGTGGTAGAACAACTTGTAAAAGCCAATCAGCAAGGCGAGAAGCTTGCTCATCACTCAATTGAAATTCCAAAATTATTTGGTCAAAAATTTGATTGATTTGGGCTTCTAAAAAGTCTTCCCGTCGCGCCAGCACCTTCAGCAAACGTGGCAATGATTCCCCTAACAAATCCCGCAAAATACCTGCTACAATCTTGGCTGTTTTCTGCTCTTTATCGGATTTGACTTGATCTATTGCCATTCTCAGCAACCAGAGAATTGCTGATTCCACGCGTTCTGGTTGTAACAATCGCCGCGCCAGATTCTGTAACTCCTCTGGCGTGAGCAGCGATCCCATAATTGTTTTGGAGATATTCTTAGCCAAACGTTCCTGGTTGCGAGGAATCAATCCAGGAGTGAAGGGTAATCTTCGTCCGCCAATGTAAATTGCTCTGTAAGGACGAAATAACATTTTGATAGCTATATCATTAGTGAAATAGCCAATTACTCCACCTAAGATCGGGGGAGATACATACAGCCAAAGATGAGACCAATCCAAATTCATTCAGTCATTAGTCAAGAGTCATTAGTCATTAGGTAAGAACTAATGTACAGACGCGAGGAACATCGCGTCTCTATTAGGCTTTATTTACCACCAGCACTCCCATCATACCGTTCGCAATGGGGTAATGTGTGGCAGTTGTAAAACCAACTTTTAGAGCTATTTCTACTTGATTTTTGCCTGTAGGAAACCGATCTAAGCTAGGACTGATATAGGCGTATTCTTCCTTTAAACCCATTTGTTCGGCAATCGGCACCACAAGATTGCCCAAATACCACTGCTGAAATGCTCTAGCTGTCGAATCCGTGGGACGATGAAAGTCTAAAATTGCGGCTTTTGCACCTATTTTCAGAACCCGGTGTAATTCTTTTAAACAGCGAGGAATATCTGTTACATTTCGTAAACCGTAGCCCATCGTCGCAGCATCAAATTGGTTATTCTCAAAGGGTAAATCCAAAACATCGGCTTCTACCCAAGCGATCGCAAAAGAGGGATACTGAGCTTGAGAGCGCGTCTGAGCAATTTCTAATAGCCCAGGTGAAAAATCTACTCCGTAAACTTTTCCAGTTGCTTTTACACGCCGTGCCAGCCGAAAAGCCAAATCGCCACTGCCGCAACACAAATCTAAGCAAGTATCTCCTACTTTAGCTTCGCTCCATTTGACCGTCATTTCTTTCCAAATCCGGTGTTGTCCTAAGCTCAACCAATCGTTTAACTGGTCGTAAACAGGAGCGATACGATCAAAGATGTTGCGAATTTCGTTAGCCATTAGTCATTAGTTAGTAGTCAATAGTCAATAGTCAACCAATTTTGGATTTTAGATTGACGATTTTAGATTTGTTTTGCCCACTGTCTTGCGGGGCTTGTACGAAAAATAATCCAAAGTTCAAAATTTAAAATCTCAAATTCGGAGGGTCAACTACTTTAGACTATAGACTAAGTGGTTAGGCGAAATTAAATTTACGGGTCGAGGCAAGGGAACAGGGAAGAGTGTAGAAAATGTGTAATTAATTTTGTTTAGATACTTATAGCTCCAGGCTTAAGCCTGGAGCTATACATACAAAACCTGTGAAGGCAGACTTTATTTTCAGATGCTAGCTACAGTCAGCTGCATGGGCTGTTTGATGATAGTGAGTGGAACTAAGTACGATCGCCACTAGTTGTGCTGATAGATGAACCAGTTTAAGTTCATCTTCTCGTAAAGTGCAGGGTTTTTTCCATTGTAGGGACAATACTGCTAACACTTTACCTGCGGAGGTGATGGGAATAATTAAATGCGCTTCTATACCAGTATTGGAGTAGTGAGAAACACCAGCCAATTTATCATCTTGAGGAACGTTGACTGAAACTTGCATTTGCCCAGTAGCGATCGCTGCACTGGTAAGAGGATCATGAGCTAACCAGTTTTCTACAGAACCCGTACAACTGTAATTACCTTCGGTAGCAACTAGATTACTGCCCTCCACAAGTTGCAAAATCGTTCCATCGGCAGCGAAACTTTCACCAAAAGCCTTGGCAATTGAGTTTAAAGTAACCTCTAAACTAGAATTCTCCTCAGCAACCTGCACTAAAACTGCTAGTAGCGCCATATGGGCGTTAGCACGCCGCAATTCTTCCGTTCGCTGGTTGAGCAAATCATAGGTTTCAGCCGCTCTTTGGACAACAGCCTTGAGTTCACCCGGATCCCACGGTTTGGTAATGTACTTATAGACTTGTCCTGCATTAATCGCTTCCACTAAGTCTTCAATATCTGTAAAACCAGTGAGGATAATTCTGACCGTATTGGGAAACTGAGGTACAGTTTTGCTTAGAAACTCAGTCCCTTTCATTTCTGGCATTCGTTGATCGGAGATGATAACTGCTACTTCCCCTTCTGCTGCTAATACTTGCAGAGCATTTATGCCACTATCTGCTTTAAGGACATTAAAATCCCGTCGGAAGGTACGATACAGCAGATCTAAATTATCTGGTTCATCATCAACTACCAATATTTTTTGTTTTTTTGGTTTATCCAGAGTCATCAATTGAAGGCGTACTTTATCTAATTCAGAAATGGGATGATCCATAAGATAATTTCTGTATGCAATAATAATTTAGTTTTAATTTATACTAAAATATAGCCAATTTGTCTAATTGGTATTGAGCTTGAAATCATTTTTATAATGTCTATATATAAAGCTTATATAAGTTAAAACCAGAAAAACTGACAATTATAACTTTTTTGCTTCTACGAGTAATTACTGAATAAAAGTTATAGGTAGTAGCTTTTTTGCTCATAACTCATAATTTTATCTGCCGCTAGAGTTATGAAGATACTGTGCAATGTTATGTGCGGTGAGCGATCGCTCAATACCAATTCACCGCCACTAGTGTAGCTGCTTGAAAGAGAATTTATTTGAAGCTGCAATCAATCAAATAAATCAGGGAACACTAAAAGTAGGTATTTCATTTCCCTACACTCTATGACAACAAGCGATTACGAAACGTCAAATCTATCAAAACTGCAAGAGTGCCACAACCAGCTACAGCTTGTGGTTCAATACCAAAAAATCTTAGCGAGAATTCTAGCTAAAATTCGTGCATCTGTAAACTTAGAATCCCTATGTTCGACTTCTTGCCAAGATATTTGTCGACAATTGAAAATTGAGCGAGTAGCAATCTACCGCTTCAACAATGACTGGAGCGGTAGTTTCATCAATCGTTTTGGTTTTGCAGAATCTCCTTGGGATACACTGACTGCCTTTGGGCAAGACTTGGTTTGGGAAGATTCGCATTTGCAAGAAACTCAGGGAGGACGATACCGCAAAAATGAGCCTTTTGCCGTGGCTGACATTTACGATGCAGGACATGCTCGTTGTCATATTGAGGTGCTAGAACAATTTCAAATTCGAGCGTATGCGATCGCCCCTATTTTCGTTGGTTCAAAACTGTGGGGTTTACTGGCAGCCTATCAACACTCCACTCCTCGACAATGGTACTCTGAAGAAATCGAATTCCTAGCCCAAGCCGCAAGCTATGTGGGTGTGGCAATGCAGCAGGCAGAAATCTTAGAACAAACTAAACAACGCACAGCAGAACTGCAAGATGCCATTGCACGGCAACGCGCCTTGACGGAAGTAGTAGGCAATATTCGCTCTTCTGTCAACACCGAAATTATTCTAGACACCACTTGTCAGGAACTCTGCAAACTCCTAAAACTAGAGCGGGCAGCAATCTACCGCTTCAATGAAAACTGGAGCGGTGAATTTGTTAGCCAGTTCGGCATGGTAGAGGCGCAGTGGGATAGAATCCATCCCTTTGGAAAAAATCTGGTTTGGGAAGATACCTACCTCCAAGAAGCCAAAGGTGGGCGCTACCGCAATAACGAAAGTTTTACCGTCAACGATATTTATCAAGCCGGACATTCGCGCTGTCACATCGACATTTTGGAGCAATTTAAGATTCGGGCGTATGCCTTAGCACCCATCTTCATCGGATCTAAACTGTGGGGACTCATAGCAGCTTATCAACATTCCGGGCCGCGCCAATGGGCAAATTACGAAGTTGAGTTCCTCGGACAGGTGGGGGCGCAATTAGGAGTCGCGATTCAGCAATCCGAGAATTTAGCTCAGTCCAAACAACAGGCGATCGCCCTACAAGATGCGATCGCACGGCAACGCGCACTAACGGAAGTAGTCGGAAAAATTCGCTCCTCCCTCAATATTGATTTGATCTTGAAAACCACTTGTCAAGAAGTGTGCAAAATGCTGCGAGTTGAGCGCGTTGGTGTTTATCGCTTTAATCCAGATTGGAGTGGTGAATTCGTCAGTCATTTCGGCATGGTCGAGGCACAGTGGGACAGCATCAATCCCTTTGGCAAAAATCTAGTTTGGGAGGATACTCACCTGCAAGAAACAAAAGGTGGACGCTATCGCAACAACGAAAATTTTGCTGTAGAAGATATCTACCAAGCCGGACACTCGCGCTGTCACCTAGACATTTTGGAGCAGTTCAAGATTCGCGCCTATGTATTGACCCCAATTTTTGTGGGACGGAACCTCTGGGGATTACTGGCTGCCTATCAACATTCTGCACCGCGCCAGTGGGATAGCGTGGAAGTAGAATTTTTGGGACAGGTTGCTGGAGTGGCGCTACAAAGCTCGGAAATGATGACTCAAATCCAAACTCGCGCTGACGAACTGCACAAATCGGCTGAACAGCGTCGGATTTTATTTGATTTAGTTGTCAAAATTCGTGAATCTCTAGATATAGAGACGATTTTTAAGACTAGCGTACAGGAAGTGCGGCGATCGCTGAGTGCGGATCGAGTCGGCATCTTCCGCTTTGATTCTGATGTCGGTTTTTGCAGTGGTGAATTTGTTGCTGAAGATGTGCTACCACAGTTCGATTCTGCCCTCGCTGTCAAGGTACAAGACTATTGCTTTGGTGATCAATACGCACCGCAGTATCGTCAAGGGCAAGTGCAAGTCATATCTGATATCAACAGCGTTGGCTCCAAGGTGCCTCATCTTGATGTCATTGAGCAATTCCAAGTCAAAGCACAAATTGTTGTACCACTGATGGAAGGTGATGATCTGTGGGGGTTGTTGTGCATCCACCAATGTACCCATCCGCGTCATTGGGAAGAGGCTGAATTAGAATTTGTCACCCAAGTGGCAGCTCAACTCAGTGTAGCACTACGTCAAGCTAACCTATTCCAACAATCTAGTTTGCTTGGTCAAACCCGTGAAGAAGCGAATCAACTCGCGCAGGCACTGAATGAGCTGCGTACTGCCCAAATGCAAATTATCCACGCTGAAAAAATGGCCAGCTTGGGGCAATTAGTAGCAGGGGTTGCCCACGAAATTAATAACCCGATTAATTTCATTCATGGCAATTTAGAACACGCCCACCAATACACACAAGATTTACTTCATTGTGTAGAACTTTATCGGCATCATCATCCTAATGCCGTATTAGAGATACAAGAATTTTCCAAAAAAGCCGAGATCGAGTTTTTATTCGAGGACTTACCTAAATTATTCCAGTCTATGCAAGTTGGGACTGAACGCATTCGCGAGATAGTCACTTCTTTACGAAACTTCTCGCGCTTAGATGAAGCCGACTTCAAGCCGGCAAATATTCACGAAGGCATCGACAGCACGTTGATGATTTTGCAAAACCGCTTGAAACCCTCAGCCGATAGCCTCACTATTTATGTGAGCAAAGATTACGATACGTCGTTACCTCTAATAGAATGCTATCCCGGTCAGTTGAATCAAGTATTTATGAATTTGCTATCTAATGCTATTGATGCGTTAGAAGAGCGAAACGCGCAAGCTACTCCGGAAGCGATCGCAGCAAACTCCAGCGAAATCCAAATTTCTACCTCCCTACTCAATAAAGATTGGATTTCCATTCGGATTGCTGACAACGGTTTCGGCATGGATAAAAAGGTTCTCTCTCGGCTATTTGATCCATTTTTTACTACTAAGGTTGTCGGTAAAGGTACAGGATTGGGGCTTTCTATCAGCTATCAGATTGTGACAGAGAAACACAACGGCAAGATCTATTGCCACTCTGAACCCGACAAAGGCACAGAGTTTGTGGTTGAACTACCAATTCGTCAGGGGATAACTAAAAAACCAGTACCTAAAGTCAAGGTGTCAGATCGGGAATAATATCATGTCCGTTTAAAGACTTATCATTTAGCCTGACGCGGTGAAATTCTAATGAGAACTGATTAACCGGACTTAGTATAAAATATTTTCTCCACTCTCCCCTTCTACCCAGTTCCTTTGAAATCTATGAGTGCTTGTGCAGCACCAGACCTAAAATAGATATTTGGTGCTCAAGTATGAATAGCCCTGGAAATTTGCTAATCGCTTATGACTGACCTACCACCCAACGCTCAAAATCCTATAGAAAATGACAATGTCGCCCAAGAGTTGCTGCGAAAATTGCGACAAAAACAAGGCAACTGGGTGGAATGGGGACAAGCTTGCGCTCACTTACAAAAAGCTGGTTATAATCCCCAAGCGATTTTTGAGGCTACAGGTTTTGAGCCATCTCAGCAAAATCAGGTTATTGTCGGCTCGCAAGTTTACAATTCTTTAGAAAAGGAAGGAACATCACAAGAGGTACTCTCGCATTATTCCCAGCGAGGAAGTGATATTTTGTACGAGTTGCGCTTGCTTAATCAACAAGAACGTGCAGCAGCAGCCACGCTCACCTGGCAAAACAAACTTGACGCACTTGAAGCACGGGAAGTTGCAAAGGCAATTAAAGATTTTTCTCGTTTCCGTGAATTGCCCCCAGGTTTTTCCAATCATCCCGGTGATGCGGTTGCCTATCAATGTTGGAAACTGGCGCGACAAAACTCAGATTTGCAAGTGCGATCGCGTCTGATTGCCAAGGGTTTAAAATTTGCACACACGCAACCTGCTAGGCAGCAAATAGAACAATTATTAACAGATTTTACTGTTGTACCTAAAAAACCTGCACCAAGTTTACCCTTGTATAGACCGGAATCAGAGGAAGAGATGCCTCGCCTTGTACCAGTGGTAGGTGAGTTGCCATTAACACCACAAGACTTACAAGCGGTTCCTCTAGCAGAAGAAATTGGGCCATTTCGCATGGTTAAATTTGCTGGCGAGCAAGCCTGGGTTCCTTTACCTGGTTGGCAGCTAGTATTGGGTGCAGAAGATCCGGTAGTGATTTTGTGTAATAGCGATCGCCTACCAAACCAAACACAAAGTACTGTAGAACCATTAATGGTAGTTATTGATCGCGCTCAACGGCGATGGGATGCAATTAGCTACTTTGTGGTGAACAATTCTGGGGAATTAGATTTTCAGTGGTTTGAAACAGAACCAGAAGTTCCCTTATTAGGACGAATTATTGTGATTGTACGACCAAAGAGAATCGTAGATGAGGAGGTAACTAAGGATGCTTGGCAAATTGATGAATAGTTAAACCCCAAGATACTTAGTGATAGACTTTTTTCTCTTACTCACATTCTCCCTGAGTTAGTTCAAGAATTTCATCAAAGCAAAAATTATGTACAAGTTTTGTGAGTTTGTCTGCCAGGGTAGAATGATTTTTGGGAATTAACTCAATCAGTTGAACAATCTTATCAGCATCAACTTCTAAGGCTGCTTGGCACATTTGTTCTCTCCAAGAAGAGGGCATTACGCTCAAATCGCCTGACTTTAGCTTATTTTCTGATCTTAAGTTACTGTTATAGTCCTGTGTTTGTTTGCTTTCCTGCTGTTGGGTATAAATATACTTAACCCCTAAATGTTTAGCTATCTTCTCAAAAATAATCTGTTCTTGAAAAGGTTTGCGGACAAAATCATCACAACCTACAGCTAGGATGTTGGCTCGCTGTTCTTCAAAGGCACTGGCAGTCAGAGCAATGATGATCGTGCGGGAAAAAGATGCGGGTAAGTTCTCCGTATCTTGTTGACTCTTCTCCATTTCCTTAATCTGCTTGGTAGATTCATAGCCGTCCATCAAAGGCATTCGCATATCCATCCAAATCAGATGGGGATGCCACTGCTGCCAAATGGTGACTGCTTCTTGTCCATCAATTGCACCGCAAGTATCAAAACCAACACTTTGCAACAATTGCACTAGCAGTTCCCGATTCTCCTGATGGTCATCAACTACAAGAATTCGGTATGCTGGTTCGTTAGCAGCAAGCTTGAGAACTCGTCTTTGAGTTGTCTGAGCAACTTCTTCTGGTAATTTAGCGATTTGGACTTGTACATCAAACCGAAAAATCGTCCCCTGCCCAAAAGCACTGTTGCAAGTGAGTTCGCCTCCCATCAACTGTACAAACTGGCGGCTAATAGCCAATCCCAACCCAGTACCTTCCTTGATTTGAACACCACTGCTAGTTTGCACAAACGGTTTAAATAAATCTTTCATTTCTTCTGGTGCAATTCCGCATCCAGTATCTTCAACCTCGAAAAAGAGGAAAGGGAGAGGGGGAGAGGGGGGGAGTGGGGGAGAATTATTCCCCCTGTCCTCTTCAAGTGTCCCTAGTCCCCGGTACCCAGTACCTAACTTTGCTCGCAGCGTCACTCCGCCAGCAGAGGTGAACTTAACTGCATTACCCAAAAGATTGATGAGAACTTGCCGTAATTTACCTTCATCAGTAACGACAAACTCAGGTAAGTCAGGTGCAAGTTCAAACCGCAGCGATAACTGTTTGGCTTCGGTTCGCACCAAAAACATTTCTTGCAGAGTTTGTAAAAAAGTTCTCAAATTGAAAGGTACGGGTTTAAGAGCAACACGTCCTGCCTCAATTTTAGACATCTCCAAAACGTCGTTAATTAAACCAAGCAGGTGTTTGCCACTACGGTTAATGGTAGCCAAAAATTCATATTGCTTTGGAGTAAGAGCAGGATCTCGCTCCATCAATTGAGCAAAGCCAAGAATTGCATTCAATGGTGTGCGTAATTCGTGGCTCATATTGGCTAAAAATTCGCTCTTAGAACGATTAGCAGCTTCGGCTTCCTGAGCTTTCATCTCCAGTTTATGGCTGTAGTTCTCTAACTGCTCGCGCGAAGTTTTTAACTGCTGTGTAAGCCAGTTTACTCCAATTATTAGAAATATCACTGATACCAATCCTACTGCCACAATCGTCCCTGCTAGTTGGCGAGCTGGAGCAAAGGCTTCTTCTTGGTGCATCTCCACTAATAAGGCAAGGTCTTGGTCATTGAGCCAGCGGTAAACTCCAATTACTGGCACTTTAGCATAGTTAAAATAAAGACCGTAACCACTTACTCCACTCATTGCCGCATTGATGCCTTTACTGCTAACTCCCTCGGCAAATTCTCCCCTGTTGTCATTCTCTTTAGCAATAAAAGTATTTCTTGTCACCATCGAGCCAACTAGGTAAGTTTCGCCACTTTTACCTAAGCCTGTGCGTTCTCGGACGATGCGATCAATTCGGTCTAAATTTAGGTGAGCTAGAATTATACCCTTGTGTTCTCCTGTTAATTCGCGTAAAGGTGTTGCTAAGGTGACTGATGGTTTGCCAGTGAAAGGTGAAACATAAAAAATGGGAGCAAAGGAATCTCCCGGCTCAATCTTTTCAACGTAAGTCACATTACCTAAAGGTTCATATTGACCTTCGTGTATTTTATTGATAGATAAAATTACTCGATTACTACGATTAAGAACAAAAATCTCCTTGAGGTTGGGTTTGAGGTGATTTACCCTAACTAAGTACTGAGAGAGAACCCTGTAGGCAGCTTGATACTCTTGCTCAGATTTTGTCTGACTTAGGAGTTTCTTCATATTCGATTGTACGTCTGGCAACTGAGTCACAAGCAGAAAATCTCGCTGTTGATCTTCAAACCAGCGGGTGATTTCTTCTTCTTTGAGTGTTGCAGTCACACTGAGTCTATTGAAAGCAGCTTGTTTTAAAGCTTCTCTCGCTTTAAAGAAGGCAACTCCTCCCACTACACCAACACTCACTAGGGATAGGAGTAAGAAGGAACTAGTAACATTATTGGTAAAGTATTGGTTCCAAAACTTCATAAACTATGAGCGCTTTGTTCCCATTAAAGATTTATCGCTTTTTTTAATCTTTACGCAGGCTGTCGATTTTTTTACACAAGAAAAGATAATTTTCTATATTGTTAAATTTATCTTTTAATTTTTGGCTTTTATATAGCTTGCTGCCATCGCTCAAAAATTTGTTTGATCTGCACAATTACCTCATTAGCTGCTTGTTCTGGGGATAAACCATCTGCAATGATCCGATTGAGAGCTTTGCCCCAAACGTTCTCCTCCAAAACTAGGCTATAAGCTGGGCTCTGAGTACTATAAAATAGGCGTGTTTGACCATTAGTTAATGTTTTAGCAACAGTCGAAATATGCGGATCGGCAGGATTAGTCCAAAAAGGATCTTTCCAAATTGGTTTGAGTACTGGAAAATTCCTACCTCCAGCAGCTTTCAAATATTCTCCCATTATCTCTGGTTGTATTAAATAGGTAAGAAAGTCCTTGGCTATCTTCTGGTTCTGAGACTGAGCAAACAAAACTACTTCTTTAAGAGTGACTAAATGACGCATTGAACTGTCATTAGGTTTGTTAGGAAAAACTATAGTGCCTAGCTTGTTGCGATAAGCATCAGCATCTTCACGTACAGCGCTAGGAATTGAGAGTGTAGGATTGGGTGTCATCACCACAACACGGTTAAGCAAGTTGCGATTATTGTCTGGATTTAACCATTTCACTGCTTCTGGTGGTACATAATCCTCTTGGTAAAATTTGGCATACCAATCTAGGCTATCGATAATACCTTGACGGACTTTAGGATCGTCAACACGCAGCTGACCTTTAATGTCTAAAATTTGAACATCGTATGCCTCTAAAATCTGCTCAAACAAGTAGTAGGTATCTGAAGCCCCGATGGAAAAAGGAAAGCCTAGCCCGTAAATTTCCTTGTTTTGCTGTTTTCGCAGATCAGCCTGCACTTGTTTCCAAAACTCCCAGAAGCCAACCCAATCTTTGGGAATATCGCTTTCTTTACGACCAACTTGTTTGATTAAATCCCGCCAGTAAAATATTTGAATAGTTGCTTGGTGAATTGGGACTGCATAGTAGCTCCGCTTTTTATCTATATTGTTATACAAATGAACAGCTTCCAGTACAGCCTTGGGATAAAAACTTTTGACTGGTTCAATTACATCTGAGAGATCTGCTAGTTTGCCAGCCCAAGCAAGACGCGGATTCAACTGCCTTTCAGCTATTAAACTTATCATCAAATCGGGCGGAACACCCGCTCGAAGCGCCCTTTGTGCTTTCTGTGCTAGCTCATCATCATTATAGAAAGAAAGCTTGATTTGGTTGCCAGTTTTTTGCTCCCACCGCTTCACAAGTTGTTGGAGTGCTTCATCCTCTTCTAAAGTAAAGCCTTTATCCCACCAAATCTTCAACACTCTATTGTCATTAGATAACTGGGTGAGTGAAGACGGTTCTAATTTAGAGGTGCTAGTACAGGCAATAATTATGAAGCTGAGTATCAATGCTACTAGCACATAGTGATGCCTAGTTAGTCTTAGCACGTCCTTAGAAGTTTGCTTAACTCTTCGGGAGCTCCTAAGGCTTTTAGCAATTTGACTGACTTTTATTTTGAATACCATAAATATAGAACTCACATTCTATATAAGTAGATACCCTATTTAATGCCTCTTAGCGCTAAACTAACCCAGCTACGCTAATTCCACATCAAACACTTGACAGGGAAAAAGAGTGTATATACACTGATTGTTATGCAAGACCAAAATACTCAGTTAACTCTATGTAAAAAAGTCGCCGCTACTTGTACCTGCTTTAACCTGCGCAAAGCATCGCGCGTTGTCACACAACTTTTCGATGAAGTGCTACAACCAAGTGGATTGTTAGTGAATCAGTTTACACTTCTCGCTGCTATCAGCATAGCTGGTTCGGCATCAATCACGCGCCTTGCACAAGAATTAGTCATGGATCGAACTACATTAACACGTAATCTCAAGCCATTGGAAAGACAGGGATTGATCCAGATAGAACCTGGCAAAGATCAACGGATGCGAGTTGTAAGTTTAACAAATGAAGGTAATACCGCTTTAGAAAAAGCGCTACCCCTATGGGAGAAGGCGCAAACTCTTATGGTAGAGCAATTAGGACAACAAAGATGGAGCATATTGTTAAAAAGTTTGTCTGAAACTGTGTCCTTACTCCAAGAACGTTAATTTTTTTTAATTAATCAGTGTATATACACTCTTTTGTTTTTTATTAGCACTTACGCAAAATCCCTCTAAAATCCTCTTACCTCCGTGTTCTCCGAGTTCTCTGCGGTTTGTTTATTATTTCATAACTTCTGCGTCAATCCTGTCTATTTCCCTTAAACTTTGTTTTCACAGGATGAATATATATGCCAAAATTCGATCACCATCCGACAGTGAGACATTTTCGCGAACAAGCACAGAGTAATGATCCCAAGTCTACTTCTGTGATTGATGCTGAGTGGTTACGCAATCTTTGTTTGGCAGCTGGGGCAGATGATGTGGGTTTTGTCGAGATTGAGCGATCGCAAATTGCCAACCAACGCCAAGACATTCTAACTGCCTTTCCGCCGACAAAAACTCTGATTAGCTTTGTGTGTCGGATGAACAGAGAGAATGTTCGCAGCCCGGCACGTTCTGTTGCCAACGTAGAATTTCACAGTACAGGTGATGAAGTCAATCATGTTGCCCGTGAGATTGTCACGGTTCTTGAGCAACGGGGTGTACGAGCCTTAAATCCAGCAATGGGTTTCCCGATGGAGATGGATCGTTTCCCTGGCAAAGTTTGGGTAATTTCCCACAAACCCGTAGCGGTGGCAGCAGGCTTAGGACATATGGGAATTCACCGTAACGTCATTCATCCTAAGTTTGGCAACTTCATCTTGTTAGGGACAATTTTAATAGATAAGGAAGTAACTGCATACAACCAACCCATCGACTATAATCCTTGTTTGGAGTGTAAATTATGCGTCACAGCCTGCCCGGTGGGAGCAATTGGTACAGATGGACATTTTAATTTCTCAGCTTGCTATACCCATAATTATCGGGAATTCATGGGAGGATTCACAGATTGGGTAGAAAATATTGCTGAAAGCAAGAGTGCCAGAAATTACCGTCAAAAAACGAGTAGTGCCGAGTCAGCATCAATGTGGCAAAGTCTTTCTTTTGGAGCAAACTATAAAGCTGCTTACTGCATGGCTGTTTGCCCGGCGGGAGAAGATGTAATTGGTGCGTTTTTGACAAATCGGAAAGACTTCATTCAAGAAGTAGTTAAACCTTTGGAGAATAAAGAGGAAACTATATATGTCGTTCCCGGCTCTGATGCTGAAGCCCATGTAAAACGTCGGTTTCCTCATAAAAAAGTAAAAAGAATTAGGAATGGATTGCAGCCAAGTTCGATTCGCGGATTCCTGCGTGGTTTACCGTTAACTTTTCAAAGGAACCAATCAGAAGGTTTAGATGCAACTTACCACTTCACATTCACAGGTGCAGAGGAATGCAAGGCGACAGTGATTATTAGGGATAAGAAAATACAGGTGCATGACGGTTGCGTTGGCAATGCAGATATTCATATTACTGCCGATAGTGAAAACTGGCTTCGCTTTCTAGCCAAGGAGCAAAACATAATCTGGGCATTGCTGCGAAGGAAGATTCGCGTTAAAGGTTCACTCCGATTACTTCAAGCTTTTGGCAAGTGCTTTCCATCCTGATCTAAAATTTCTCACCACATCGATAAAGTTGATAGGGAACGCCAACACGATAATGCTGTTTGGCATCTATAGTGCAAATATTAGATTTTGAAAGTAGTACTTGTTGTGGATAATCACGGCGTTTAATTCCGGGAGCAACAACCCATAAATTGAGCTTAGAAGTGGTTAGATTAGGTAATTGGGAAAGTTTTGCCCATATAGATTGAAAATCAGGTGATTTTTGGAAAAAAGCAAAATGAGTAGACGGGAATGGGATATGAGATTTGGCTGCTTTCTCTTTCCCATTCCTGACTGTTTTTAATGCTAAGGCAAAACTCAATCCCAATGCTACATCCTGATAATTTCCATATCCCACCACAACCATCAGTGGTGTAGAAGGGTTTTGGTTCATCGTTTGAGCTACTTGTTCGGGTATAAATGGTTTGAGAAAAGCTAAATTATAAACAACAAAAATACAACTTATTAAACTTACAATAAAGGTATTAAAAGTTGAATAATTTTGAATTCTTAATTTTACTTTTTTAGTAATTATTAGGCTGGCAGCAACAAGAGCGCAGAAGCTGGGATAATAGACAAAACTATAGCGAGGAATAGCTGTAATATCTTTTTCTAAAAAATAGGCAATAGCAAAAAATTCTAATAAAATTACAACGAAAAAACTTAAAAGTGTAAGTGTAGCTAAATGAGTTGTAGATTTACACCATAGTTGCTTTAATCCTTGACAAACTTGCCATCCCAGCCAAATCCCAAAACAAAGCATGGATACTCCTGATAAGATGGCGATCGCCAGAGGCTGTCTTTCAACAGGGAGAGCAATTACCATCAATATCCAGTTCAGCAAGGTTTGATAAAAAGGGGCAATATGATTTGGAGAATAGAGCCAATCAGTTTCAGGACGATGATAATCCCTTAATATCACTGGCAACCAGGGCAAAAAGCTCACTATCACTGCACTAATAGATAAAATTGATGCTAACCAAACTTGCAATTGATTTGTAAGATTTGCCCTATACAGGCACAATACAACTAATAATGTTGCAAATTCTGCAATGAGAGCAAGAATAAAAAAGTAGTGGACATAAAGACCAATAATATTAATAATTGTCCAACTTAACCAAATCCAAAATCTAATTTGTTGACGCTTAAAAATATCTGCTTGAATTTGTATCAGTCCCAGTAATGATAAAGTGATTAACAACATGGGCAAGGTGTAGTGCCTTGCTTCTTGGGAAAGGTAAACAGCAAAAGGCGAGACTGCCATTAACATTGCTGCTGTTAATCCAGCCGCTTTAGAAAAAGCAAGACGATTGAGACAATAAATAGCCGCGATCGCACTCACACCAAACAGAGCAGGTAGCGATCGCAATTTAATTATCCAATTCTCTCCAACAGGAGCGAACAAACCCAGCCAACTGTACATCCAGCAAAAAAACAACGGCGGATGAGTAGACTGATTAGCAAGATTGTGGGCTATTTGAGCACAGCTTTTGCCTGGTTGATAAATAAAAATCTCCTGCAATTTTTCTAAAGGGAAGACTGCCTCTAAAGGCAAGTCAAGGTAATTTTTACCCAAGCTGAAGATGGCAGTAATCACTTCATCCATCCACAAAGGTTTTAAGTCTAAATTGTAAAAGCGCAAGATAGTACCAAGTGCAATGACTCCGGCTAAACTCAAATTATGTAGATCAAGTCTGTGATTTATCATTTGTCAGTAGAAGCGGTTTTAATCAGATATCTTATCGCTTCACTAAATAACGAAACAACGTTTTTTTGCTTTCTTGGTTTAGCGATTTCGCTTTTAGTGATTCCCGCATCTCGTCTCAACACCAAATTTGGATTTAGTACATAAATTCGCTGACAATATGCCAAGTGCTAGTCATAAATAAAAATTCTGCATTGGAATCTTTAGCAAGTTCTAAAAATTTGTTATCGTCAGGGTCTCTACAGGTGTTTATTTGAGATTTTATTTCTATAAATTGACTGTATTTTTTTACTACATCCAGAAAAGACTGTCGGTCTGTATCTGAGATATATTTATCGAACTTAGATTTGTAAATTCGTGTCTTTAATTCTTGATAAGTTTCGTCGCTTTGAGCAATTTTGAATTGTTTATAGGCTTTATCTAAGACTTTACGGGCTGTTCCATGTGGACTTAGGGCAGCACTAATAAAATATTTGTGTCAATAACAATTAGCTTATGATTCATCGACGAGTAATTCTTCTAGGATTTCCTCTGTTAATCCTTTGGCTTGAGCATTTTTACCAATTTTGTCAAAAACACTAAGTAAATCTCCATCTTGCTTTTTTACAGATTTTTTCTTGATTTCTTGGATAAGTTCTTCTTGTGCTTGTTCTGGAAGTTGTAAATCAAGATTCAGAATTTGCTCAAAAGTTAGAGTAAGTTGATAAGTTTTTTGAGTCATGATGGTTTCTGTGCTTAAGGAATGGAGGCTTGGTACATCTTGATTTAAACTACGACAATATTAAAGATTATAGTTGTCTTGCTGGTCTAACCAATTTATGAGGTCTTCTAAAGATTGGAAATCAAAAATTGCATCTGCTAGGTTTTCTAATTGTTCGGAAGATAAATCATTAATACGGTTTTCCAAGGTATAATCAATATTATTAAATCGCCGTTTTAGTTGTCTTTTAATAATTTTTTGTTCTCCTTGTTCAATTCCCTTTTGCATCCAACTGGTGACAATTTCCATGATTTCTTCCTCTTCAACTAAGTTGGCTTGTTTTAGTTCAGTTTCAAGTTCTTGTTCTTCTGTGGCGTTTAATCTGAGATAAGTATCAATAAAGCCGGAAATTAATTCTATTTTAGCAGAATTTAACTGTAGTGTTACTAACATCCTTAAGCATTCTAGTTTCACTCGGACTCTTTCTTCTGGTTTAAAGTCCATTTTTGCCATTAATGCAGCAGCTACGGGGTTTGGTTGATTTAAAAAATTGCGCCAATTCAGGTTATTTAGTTGGATGGCAAAGTAATTAAATTCTAGTATTTTCCTGTTGGGGAACTTAACTGTATATTGGCTTTTTTCGGGGCGTTTTGGTTCGTCGTAGGAGAAGATAACTATAGGAAAGATTGGCACTAAATATTTAGCATCTAAACGAGCGAAGTAATGAAACATCCGCCGTTCAAATTCTTTTTGATTGTATGCCTGATTTTCTAAATGTATGAGAAAATAACTGTCTTCTCCTCTCCATTTTACTTGTGCTAATAAGTCTATTCTTCTTTTATCTCCAGTGGTAACATCGGTAAATATTTCTTCTGTTAAAAAGCTGAGGCTGTCTTGGACAAGATACTCTAAAATTTCTGGTAAAAATAGTTCTATAAATTCCCAAAAGAAGGTTTGGATTAATTCTTTAAAGAGTCTATCGTGATCTATCATTCTTCATCAGATTTGAGCCAGTTTTCTACTTTTCAATTGGGTCATCTACGTCGGGAAACTCTTCATCCAATGGTTCAAGGGTAGAAATGGTTTCGAGGAGGGATTTTTTCTTGTAGGGTTCTATGATAAGTTTTCCGTCTTCTTGTCGGATGATAACTTCTGAGGTTGACAGGGTTAATCTTGGGGAATAGGTAAGGTTTGAATATTGCCTTGTTGAATGAGTTTAACGTGATATTCGGTAGCCATTGTAATTCTCCTAAGTGTAATTTATTAGTTAATTGGGGTTAGGGAATGGGGATTTGTCGCACATCTATCTTACCTGTGACGGCGGTAGTGATGAGGGCGGTGCGATATTCTTTTAATCCTAGTCGGAGATAAATCAATATCAGGCTTGCAAAACTCTTTAATAACTAGATAAAGTCGATTGCTCTCATCGAGCTTTTGAATTTCACTATCAAAATCAAATTTCTCTTGGGGAGAATCCGTTGATATAAGCCCTTAAATTACTGGCAATTCCATCCGGATCATATAATAATTTCTGAAACGTAAATTCACTAAGGTTATACAAAGGCTGTTGGCGATCGCCTTCTCAAAAGCGTCACCCTCTAAGCCCATCGCCTCAAACTTAGCTTTGGACTCAAGGACAGCTTGTTTAGTAAATTCTAGAACAGAATCTAGCCGAATCAAAGCTTGTTCTACTAAACTATGTGCGAATGCAAGAAGTCCAATAAAACCCACTCCTACTAACCACTTTCTTATCTAAAATCTAAAATTTTAATAAGACGCTACTTTTAAATATCTAGTAAATATCTCGTGCCTCAAGAACCTACTGTCAAAGAATCTCTTCCATCTGATTTGTCTTCTCTGAGGGAGACAGCTATATTAAATATTCGCAATAGCCTGCGCCCTGGACAACAACAAATGGCTGATTGGCACTCTGGACAGTTGGCTGTCTCTGCGGTTCCTGGTGCTGGTAAATCTACGGGTATGGCAGCAGCAGCAGCAATTGCGATCGCCCGTCAATATCAGCGTTCTGCTTTGGGCTTGTCTGAACGACGACGGCAATTGGTAGTTGTCACCTTTACTCGCTCTGCCGCCGCTAATATTAAAGCCAAAATCCGTAAAAACCTCAAGGAATTATCTTTACCGCCTAGCGGCTTTGTTGTCTATACACTGCACGGTTTGGCATTGAATATTGCCAGCCGCCATCCCGATTTATCTGGCTTGCAGTTAGAAAATGTGACATTAATTACACCTAACCAAGGTCATCGCTTCATTCGTACTGCGGTAGAACAATGGATAGCTAGGCATCCAGAGCGCTATTCTCGCTTGATTAAAGGTATACAATTTGACGGCGAAGAAACAGAAAGATTGCGTCGTCAATCAGTACTGCGAACAGAAATTTTGCCTGACTTGGCAACTACGGTAATTCATGAGGCAAAAAGTTCTGGGTTGTTGCCAGAGGATTTGCTGCGCTTAAGCGAACAAACAACAGATGAGTATGGAATTTTAAGAGTTGCGGCGGGACTGTACGAACAATATCAAAACTTGATGCGATCGCGTGACTTTATTGACTACGATGACATGATTTTAGCTGCACTGCGGGTGTTAGAAAACGAAAGCGCTCGCCGAATTGAGCAAAATCAAGTTTTCGCTGTTTTTGAAGACGAAGCTCAAGATTCTAGTCCGCTACAAACCAAGCTATTAGAAATTCTCGCCACCGATCCCAACAACCCTAACCAGCCACCAAACCTAATCCGCGTCGGCGATCCTAACCAAGCGATTAACTCTACTTTTACCCCAGCCGATCCAATTTATTTCCGTCAATTCTGTGAAGACTGCAACACCCAAAACAGACTGGCAACAATGGATCAAGCCGGGCGCAGTAGCAAAATTATCATCGACGCTGCAAACTTTGTTTTGGAGTGGGTGAATAGCTTTTATGGAAACGAGAAAAAAAGCGGAGAATTAGGAGGACACGGGGAGGTGGAGACGCGGGGACACGGGGAAAAACTGCCTCCTCTTACCGCTTCTCCTTTTCGTCCCCAGAAAATTCGCCTCGTTGACTCCGACGATCCCCAAATCGATGCGAACCCCCAACCCGTAGGAAGGGGACTAGAAATATACACTCCGCGTGATATTAATCACACCGTTGAGTTGCTTTCCCAAAGAGTTGTTCAGTTATTTTCCCAAGACGCAACAAAGATTAGCGCGGCTATTTTAGTGCGAGAAAATCGCCAAGGCAGATGGTTGGCAGAAGCACTGACATCTATTTGCAAAGAGCATAAAATTACACTTTATGATGTGGGTGAACACGATCGCCATTCTCACGTACCAGAAGAAATTTTGATATTACTGCAATTTTGCGATCGCCCCCATTCTCCCGACTATCTCAAAGCAGTTCTAGAAGTCTTCGTCGAGCGACAATTAATTCCCACTCAAGATCTTAACGCCCTTGCCTCTGTACCAGAAGACTTTTTGTATCCTGGCCCCTTATCTGCGCCACAGCCAGAACCAGCCCAAAAAGCTGCACGTTTGTGTCGAAGTTTACTTCGCGCTCGCTTGGAACTGCCTCTTTACCAGCTAATTCCTTTCCTTGCCTTAACTTTAAATTATGATCAAGCAGAACTAGCAACAGCTGACAAACTTGCAGAAAGAGTGAACCAGCAAATAGCTGGTAATACTTCAATGGGGACAATGTTAGGTGTCTTAAGTGAAATCGTCAGTTCTGAACGCTTTGAACCTGTAGAAACAGAAGATTTAGAAGCTCGTTACACGCGTCGTGGTCAGCTTACTATTATCACCATGCACAAAGCCAAAGGATTAGACTGGGATTACGTATTTCTCCCCTTCTTGCATGAAAACTTGATACCTGGTAGATTTTGGGTTCCTCCCCAAAGTCAATTTTTGGGCAGCTTTACCTTATCAGAAGTTGCCCGCGCTCAAATTCGCGCCAACCTGCACGGACAATCGACTTTACCAGATATTACTCAAGCTTGGGAACAAGCAAAATACCTGAAAACTGCCGAGGAATACCGTTTACTTTACGTTGCAATGACACGGGCAAAGCGTTTGTTGTGGATGTCTGCCGCCCAGAAAGCACCGTTCACTTGGAGTAAACCAGAGAATTTACAATCTTCAGCACCTTGCCCTGTTTTTCCAGCATTAAAGCGTCAGTTTCCTGGAAATGTTATTAGTTACACTTTGCGGAATTAAAATATAAAACTTATGTTAATAAAAAAAAGCGCCGTGCTTTCTCCATTACAGCTTTTATATATTCACTCTTAGCCTCAGTATAAGCCTCTCGATCTGTACGGAAACGCGCCGCCAAATCTCTTTTTAGAGCTTCGTAGCGTTTCGCCTCATCCGAATGTATTCGTAAATAGTCGCGAAATAACTTGCGCTGCCAAAATTCCCCGTATGCCTCAATAATGTGAACATGATGGGTACGTTGTTTGCCATATGGCGGCATTCCCTTCACAAAAAACATCCTTTCTGGGCGAGGATTGTCCTGCCAATAGACATATCCCAGTGCTTCCATTAAAGGAATGGCTACTTTTGCATCTGCAAGAGTTTGCACTCCGATCATTATGTCAATGATTGGTTTTGCTGCTAGTCCTGGCACTGCTGTACTACCGATATGTTCGATATCGACAATCAAATCTTTACCTAGCGCCTGCGTAAGACGCGCTGCCTCTGCTGCGAACATAGCTTGCCAGCGCGGATCGTATTCAACAATGTTGATCTCGTCAGACATCTTTGTTTTCCCCAAGGTGCGATAAATCCCCAATCCAGATAAAAAACGTAGTATTATATTAGATTGTGTCGTTTTACAATCCATCCATGCCTAAACTCAAAACTCGTAAAGCGGCGGCAAAGCGATTTCGCGCTACCGGCAGCGGCAAAATCGTGCGTCGTAAAGCTTTCAAAAACCACCTGCTCGAACACAAAACCTCTGATAAAAAGCGCAAGCTTTCCAAAATGGCAGTTGTGAACGAGCGCGATGAAGAAAACGTGCGTTTAATGCTTCCCTATTTGTAAATTTGTTTAGGAATTAATTTAAGCTATGACAAGGGTAAAACGCGGTAACGTTGCTCGCAAACGCCGCAAAAAGATTCTCAAGCTCGCTAAAGGTTTTCGTGGTTCTCACTCAACTCTGTTTAGAACTGCCAACCAACAAGTAATGAAAGCGCTGCGGAATGCTTATCGCGATCGCAAAAAACGCAAGCGTGACTTCCGCCGCCTTTGGATCACTCGTATCAATGCTGCTGTTCGCCAACATGGCATGAGTTACAGCCAATTCATCGGCAATCTCAAGAAAGCCAACGTCCAACTTAACCGTAAAATGTTGGCTCAAATGGCAGTTCTCGATCCAGCTGGTTTCAGCAAAGTTGCTGAATTAGCAAGCCAAGCTAAATCATAAAGGTAAAAGGATAAAGGTAGAAGGAGCGAGCATTGCAATGCACGCACAACGCCTACAAGTGGTGGAGACACGAAGAATAAATCTCGTCTCTACCTCTATACAAACAAAGCCTGCTTTGACAAGCTATCATTAGTCTTTGTATTGCGGACTTAGTTTGTATTGCCGCGATATTCCATCGCCTGGTGTTTGAAAAATGCGATGTACCCGCAATCAGATACTTATTTTTCTGCTTACTTTTGCCTTTTGCCTTTTGCCTTTTAATGTTTCCAGTACTGCCGCAGAACTGTCAGAAATTCAGCGGCGGGGCTATTTAACTGTTGCTGTTAAAGATAATTTGCCTCCACTGGGATTTAGAGATGCAAGCGGTAATCTACAAGGTTTAGAAATTGATTTAGCAAAAGCCTTAGCAAGTGATTTGCTCGGCAAAGCTAATGCTGTGAAATTGCAGCCTGTAGCAAATCGCGATCGCCTCTCAAAAGTATTAGACAATCAGGTTGACATTGCCATTGCTAGAGTTACCGCTACAGAGTCACGCGCCCGTTTAGTGAGTTTGAGTCTGCCTTACTACTTTGATGGAACTAGATTAATCACAAAAGATGGTTCCATACAGCGGTTAAGCGACTTAGCAAAGCAAAAAATAGCTGTTCTCGAACACTCCAGCACGATCGCCACAATTAGGTACTATCTGCCTCAAGCAGAATTAGTGGGTGTTAAGTCTTATCACCAGGCGCGATCGCTCTTAGCAAGTAATGGAGCAATTGCTTTTGCTGCCGATGGTAGCGTCCTTAGTGGTTGGGTGCAACAATATCCTCAATATCGGCTGCTCTCTACCAAGCTATCAACCGAACCCTTATCGGTAGTCATGCCAAAAGGATTACAGTATGATCCACTACGACGAGAGGTAAATAGTGCGATCGCTCGTTATTTAGAAACAGGTTGGCTTCAGCAACGCGCTCAATTTTGGGGTTTGCCATCATCAGAGTTAAAAATTAGGTCTGGTCTGAATTAAAATGGCAAAGCAAAAATCATATTTTAGAAATCGACCACAGATGGACACAGATAAACACAGATAATTTATCTGTGTGCATCTGGTGGTTTATCGGTGGTCGGTATCATCATAAAATTGGATTTCAAAATCAATCTATAATTTGGTGGACTCAAGGTGAGTTCGGCTAATTCACATTAGACGTAAATTAGAAGTTAGCAGAGCAGTTAGTGTGTTGCGAGCATTTCCCATCTGATTCCCATGAGCCAGCATTAGGAACACCATTTAGTGGCACACTTCGCACTGCAATGGAAGGATTTACAAAACTGTACGCCAAGCGTTACAAAGCCGATAGAATTCGGATGATTTCTGTGGCTCCCTTCTTTGTGGCAGACAGCCTCGAAGAACTTGAAGGATGGAATGTGCCAACCGACATGATGTTTGATCGCCCAGCAACCTGTGCTGAGTTTGCTAAAGTCGTTGCTTTTTTGATTTCTGACGATGCGAAATTCATTACGGGTACAACTCTCAAAGTTGATGAGGCATATTCAGCAGGCATTTAGCTCTATAGCTTCTATGAAAAAATCGAATATACATGAAGCAAAGTGAAGCTGTGCTTTGAGAAACAGTTGTAAAGTACTCCAAGCAATCTCGTGAACATTACCTGATAATAATATAGAGAAGAGATTTTTAATAAAGGCAATGGATAGTAATTTAGCGGTTATTTATCTCTCAATTTTGGTGGGTTTGCTCTTATTCACCTTTATCAATGTTTTTCGTCAGATTTTCAAAACTCGCAAGCTAGAAAGCTCTTTTTCAAAGTTGCGAAAAAAATTAACAAAAGAGCAGGGTACGGCTCAAGAGTATTACGAATTGGCTAGTATCTATACTGAAAAAAAAGTTTACTCTCAAGCTATAACCCTTTTTCAAAAAGCTCTCAAAGCTGCGGAAGAAGAGGGAGAAGAAAATATCGCTAGCATTTACAATGGGCTAGGTTACGCTTACTTTGCTCAAGAACAGTATGATTTAGCAATTCGTAATTACAAGGAAGCACTGAAAGCCAAACCCGATTATGTAACAGCACTCAATAATATTGCTCATGCCTACGAGAAGAAAAAATTAAACGTTCAGGCATTGCAAAGTTACGAAGAAGCACTTAAATACGATCCAAAAAACTCTATAGCCAAACGTCGGGCTGAATCCTTACGTCGCTTAGTATCTGTATAATCTGTGAGCCAACAGGAGGCGGAGCCTCGAAACCCTCGTTACCAGGTTCAACCTGGTAACGAGAACTAATTGTTCCCTTCTGCCCTCTGCCTTTATTCAGTCATAAATGTATAAGAAATTTGCCAATACATTAAGTTTAATATCACTTTAACAATAGAAATGTTGTTTTAATCAAGCGCCCAATCCCTTACAGCAACGACGTTTCAGGCATTGATAGGGAATAGAAAGCTACAAAATTCCTACTTCTGACAGTCTGCAACTTTTGAGAGAATCAAAAACGATTTAATAATCAAGCAATCATTGTCCACCTCATAATTCGGACATACTTCGTTTGATTAAAAGGGAGAACACCGAATGAAATTGGCTTACTGGATGTATGCAGGCCCAGCCCACATCGGCACTCTGCGGGTTGCCAGTTCTTTTAAAAACGTTCATGCCATTATGCACGCGCCCCTTGGCGATGACTATTTTAACGTCATGCGTTCCATGCTTGAGCGGGAGCGGAACTTCACCCCGGTAACAGCCAGTATCGTTGATCGTAACGTTTTGGCACGTGGTTCCCAAGAAAAAGTGGTGGACAACATTACTCGCAAAGACAAGGAGGAAACTCCCGATCTAATTGTTCTCACTCCTACTTGTACCTCCAGCATTTTGCAAGAAGATCTACAAAACTTTGTCGAGCGGGCAAAGATAGAAGCGAAAGCAGACGTGATGCTGGCAGATGTGAACCATTACCGCGTCAACGAGCTGCAAGCTGCCGATCGCACTTTGCATCAAATAGTTCAGTACTACATTGAAAAAGCCCGTAAGAGAGACGAACTACCACAAAGCAAAACCGAAAAGCCCTCTGTTAACATCATTGGTATTTCCACCCTTGGCTTCCACAATCAGCACGACTGCACCGAATTAAGGAGGCTGATGGCAGACTTGGGAATTGAAGTAAATACTGTGATTCCCGAAGGTGCTTCTGTACACGAATTGAAGAACTTGCCTCGCGCTTGGTTTAACCTCGTGCCTTACCGCGAACTTGGTTTAATGGCAGCTCGCTACCTCGAACAAGAATTCGGGACACCCTACATCAACATCACCCCAATGGGTGTAGTGGAAACTGCTCGTTGCATCTGCAAAATTCAGCAGGTAATTAACGAGCAAGGCGCTGATGTAGACTACGAAGACTTTATCAACGAGCAAACCTTACACGTCTCCCAAGCAGCTTGGTTCTCCCGCTCCATCGACTGTCAAAACTTGACTGGCAAAAAGGCTGTAGTTTTTGGTGATAACACCCACGCCGCAGCCATAACCAAAATTTTGGCGCGCGAAATGGGCATTCATGTTGTTTGGGCTGGAACCTACTGCAAATACGATGCCGACTGGTTCAGAGAGCAGGTAAGTGAATACTGCGACGAAGTGATTATTACCGACGATCACGGTGCAATTGGGGATGCGATCGCTCGTGTCGAACCTTCTGCCATCTTTGGCACACAAATGGAACGTCATGTTGGTAAACGTTTAAACATTCCTTGCGGTGTAATTGCTGCACCAATTCACGTCCAAAATTTCCCAATTGGTTATAAACCATTTTTGGGTTATGAAGGTACAAATCAAATTACAGATTTGATCTACAATTCCTTCACTTTAGGAATGGAAGATCATCTATTAGAAATATTTGGTGGTCATGATACTAAGGAAGTAATTACTAAAGGAATTTCCGCAGAATCTGACCTGAATTGGACAAAAGATGGTCTAGCAGAATTGAATAAAATCCCTGGTTTTGTACGTGGGAAAGTAAAGCGCAACACAGAAAAATTTGCTCGTGAGCGAGGTATTAAAGATATCACCACTGAAGTGCTATACGCAGCCAAAGAAGCAGTAGGAGCATAAATTCAAAATTATTTCCATAAGAGTTAGTAGTGAGAGATAAATTTTACTCTTACCGCTAACTCTTTTCTTTTTAGCCTAATGATCCCCATCACTTGAGCAACATTTATAGAGATAAATTTATTTATGGGCAAGGCTGGCTCTGTGCTTGAATTCAGCAGGCACCAATCTGAGGATATATTTTAAAGATATGGAAATTACTATAAAGTACTTAATAAAAAGCGATTAAGACTAAATGTTTTCAAGGCTCGAATCATTAATCCTAGAATCCAAGACGGATCAGTTCAGGGTAGCCAACACCTTAAAAAGTGCAGCTTTCCAGACACAGCATACCTTTACAGGCTTTGTTGATTAAAGCCTTAGGCTTATAGTCAACCGTATTACCCTAGAATAGTAGACTCCTTGATTCAAAATGGCAAAGATGAACCACAAAGCTGACACTATCTCAAGGGTGAGTGAATTTATCTTCAAAAAATTCTTCAAACTAATAACCTCGATTGATTTATTGAAAACTTTGCAGATTGGATCTTAAGCATGTTAACTCACCGGACTGTTATTGTCATTGCCGACTTTGATGAGAGCAATAACGATTATGAGCATCAATTACAGCAAGATGTGAGTTTTGCATACAAGATTCTAACAGAACGATATCGCACTAAAATTCTGACACTTTCTCAATCACAGCAAATCGACGGCATCCTCTTAGAAGTCAATTCTCGCCATTCCGACAGCTTTGATTTTCTCAGGCAAATGAAAGAACAGATGGGCGATCGCTGTCCGCCGATTGTGATAATTGGTAGTGGTGATGCAGAGATTGTAGTGCAAGCATTCAAAAATGGAGCTACAGAATATCTGATCAAAGAGCGGCTCACTCCAGATAATTTGCGGTTAGTGATGCGGGGTGCAATTGAAAATGCACAGTTGCAACGGAAACGGCAACGCAATCAAGAGCAGTTCCAAACGCCCATTGAAAATATGCTAGACTGCTTCGGCATCTTCTCCTCGCTGCGGGATGAGTCGGGGCAAATTGTAGACTTTCGCATCGATTATCTCAATGCAGCAGCCTGTGAGAACAACCGCATGCCCAAACACAAGCAGATTGGCAGAGGATTGTGTGAGTTACTGCCTGCCCATCGCACATCGGGCTTGTTCGACGAGTACTGTCGATTGGTTGAGACAGGAGAGCCATTAATTAAAAATTCACTGGTTTATGAGGATACCGATGATGAGCAGCGACTGGTTAGAGCATTTGATATTCGTGCTACCAAGTTGAATGATGGGTTTTTTGCCTCGTGGCGAGATATTACCGATCACAAGCGTATAGAACTGGAACTCAGCCAGACAGCCGCCGCTCTTAATGCCAGCCAACAACGTTATCGAGAGTTGGCAGAAGCCATGCCTCAAATGGTTTGGACTGCCGATGTCCAGGGATCTGTTAATTACTGGAATCAACGCTGGTATGAATATACAGGCTTAAATGAAGCCGCGTCAATGGGCTTGGCGAGGGTGACTATGGTTCACCCTGATGAGCGCGATCGCACCCTTGAGCAGTGGCAGCAGTCCGTAGCCAACGGAGAACGTTTTGAAATTGAATACCGAATTTGCCGTTGGGATGGCGTGTATCATTGGTTCATCTGTCGGGGGATACCGACGCGAGATAGCCAAGGACAACTTACGGGTTGGATTGGCACAATTACCGATATTGATCATCAAAAGCGGCTAGAGGAAAAGCTACTCAATGAAATCGCTAACCATCAGCGCACCGAGCAAGATCTGCGAGCAGCTAACCAAAAAATCACAGATATTCTCGAAAGCATGACAGATGCATTTGTAGCACTTGATCGAGACTGGCGCATTACCTACGTCAACCAAATGACTGCTCGTATTAATCAAGTTTCCCCAGAGGATCTGATTGGCAAATTCCATTGGGAAGTTTGGGCGACAACTAGGGACAGTATTCTTGAAGAGAACTACCATCGAGCGATCGCACAACAAACCCCTGTTCATTTTGAATATTTTTATGAATCTAGGCAGCGATGGTATGAAGTTCACGCCTATCCTGCTGCTGATGGGTTAGGCATCTACTACCGTGATATCAGCGATCGTAAGCAAATAGAATATGGATTAAGGCAGCAAGCAGCTCAACTAGAGCAAACAAATTTAACCTTGCAAGAAACCTTAGAGGAGCTTCAAGTTGCCCAAGAAGAACTGCGTCAACAAAATGAAGAACTAGTAATTGCCCATAATCTAGCCGAAGCAGAAGGAAAACGTTACCGGGATCTGTTTAATTTTGCACCCGATGGTTATTTAGTAACTGACGCAAATGGAATTATTCGGGAGGCAAATCAGGCGATCACTGCTTTAGTGGCAATCCAGCAAAACTATTTGGTTAATACACCATTAGCAGTTTACATCTGTAAACCAGATCTGCGAGCCTTTAGAAATTTGCTTAACAATTTGCATCAGCAATCTCAAGGGCAAAAGCTGCAAACTGATGAACTCAGCATCAAACCTGCAAACGGGCATCCAATTCCAGTTGCAATTACGGGAACAGCTATCCGTGATGCTCAAGGAAGAATTTTTGGGGTTCGTTGGTTAATTCAAGATATTACTGAACGCAAACAGGCACAAGCAGCACTTGCAGCAAACGAAGCCCGACTGCGAGGATTTGTAGATGCCAATGTGGTTGGCATTCTCTACGGAGACATCTACGGGAACATTAATGAAGCCAACGACGAGCTATTGAGAATTATCGGCTATACACGAGAAGATTTACGTGCAGGCAGACTCCGCTGGATCGACATCACGCCGCCAGAATACCTACCGCTCGATGAACAGGCGATCGCAGAGGCACGGGCAAACGGTGCCTGTACCCCTTATGAGAAAGAATACATTCGCAAAGATGGCAGCCGAGTTCCAGTTCTCCTGGGCTATAGCCTGGTGGGAGAGGCAAGAGAAGAGTCGGTAGCTTTCATTCTCGATTTAAGCGCTCGCAAACAGGCAGAAATCGAACGCGATCGCCTGTTGCAGCTAGAGCGAGCCGCAAGGGAAGCCGCCGAACGAGCCAACCGGATCAAAGATGAATTTCTAGCTGTACTCTCCCACGAATTGCGATCGCCACTTAACCCGATCCTGGGTTGGGCAAAGCTGTTACAAACTCGCAAGCTAAATGAAACCAAAATGGCAGAAGCCTTCGCTACTATTGAGCGGAACGCTAGATTACAGACACAACTAATTGATGATCTACTTGATGTTGCCAGAATTTTGCGCGGCAAACTCACCATCAATACTACCTCCGTTAATCTTGCCTCTGTGATCGAAGCTGCGATCGATACAGTCAAAACAGCAGCCATTGCTAAATCAATTTCACTCCACCCTGAATTACCCAATATTGGGCAAGTATCTGGTGATACTGCTCGTCTCCAGCAAATCGTCTGGAACTTGCTATCTAATGCCATCAAGTTCACTCCGAATTATGGGCAAGTTAATATCAGACTCGAAGGAGTCGGCAATCAAGCAGAAATTGCGGTAAGAGATACAGGCAAAGGTATCAATCCAGACTTTCTCCCCTACATCTTTGAATCGTTCCGACAGGAAGACGCCTCGATCACTCGCAAGTACGGGGGGTTGGGGCTAGGATTAGCGATCGTCCGTCAGTTGGTTGAGGCTCACGGTGGTACCATCTCAGCCGACAGCCCTGGTGAAGGGTTAGGAGCCACTTTTACTATCCGCTTGCCACTACTGAATGTTGAACCAGAAATCAAGCACAATGATGAGTCGCCACAAGCAGAACTCAATCTCATGGGGGTTAGAGTTCTCGTCGTCGATGATGATCCCGATGCCCGTGAGCTATTAACAGTATTGCTTACCCAATATGGAGCAGAAGTCCTAAGCGTTGGATCTACCATAGAAGTGCTGGCAAATTTAGAATCCTTTCAACCAGATGTGTTAGTCAGTGATATTGGGATGCCCGATGTTGATGGCTATACCCTGATCCAACAGATTCGGACTTTATCCCCCGAAAAAGGCGGACAGATTCCGGCAATTGCCCTAACTGCCTATGCCAGAGAAAACGATTACCAGCGAGCCTTAACCAGCGGCTATCAACGACATGTGACAAAGCCCCTTGAACCAGAACAATTAGTTCAAGCTGTAGTGGCACTTGTAAACACACAGTAAACTAATTTGTCAAAAACCTGGTAGAAGTTTAGAAACCCAGCTTCTTTAGTTTGACACGCCACTACATATAAAAACAAATTTGTATTAATTACAATTAGACTTTTTCTTCTGAGCCACTGGTATTTATATACTCTCTTTTAAGTAAAGAAAATACCTTCAAATCATGAAATTGTCCTTTCCAAAAACCGTATTCTCTTAAAATTCCTTCCTCTACAAATCCTAAATTTCCTAACAATTTCACAGAGGCAATATTTTCAACCATTACCATTGCTTCAATTCGATTTAAACCTAATTGATGAAAACCCCAATTAATCATAGCTCTTAAAGCTTCTATCATTATGCCCTTCTGCCAATACACCCTAGCAAGTTCATATCCAATTTCTGCCTGAAACTCGTTTTTAATGCCATAACCGCAAGAGCCAATGATGATATTATCTTCTTTTCTCGCGATTCCCCAGCGGATTCCCTGTTTATTCTGAAATCGTTTTCTACGCCGCTCAATCAAAAACTGAGCTTGTTCTAAACAAGTAAAAGTTTCTAAGTCATGAAACTTAGTAACCTCATCATCTGCAAAAATCTTAAAAACGGCTGACGCATCAACTAATTGTGTCTCCCTAAGAATTAAATTCTTGGTTTCAAGTTTTGGAAAATCGTTGAAGACAGCACTTTTATCTATCACAATCGTGCTAACAGTAAAAGTAATATATTAATCATCACTCAAAGTTTCAATCAACAAATCTACCTGTTCCTGTCGCTGCTGCAAAAACTTTTCACATTCACGTAAATTTTCCACAGCCTTAGCAAACTGCTCAAACACATCTGCTAACTCCAAATTACCCGCTTCAATGCGAGCAATAATATTTTCGATCTCAGCTACCTTCGCCTCATAATTCCAAACTTCTATAGATTTAGAATTAGAAGAACTATTCCGCTTAATCATCAACCTCTCTGCTTCCTCTGTGTCTGTGTGGTTTAAACTTTTTACTTTCCAATTTCCATAACCCTTACTTTAACCTCACCCTGACCCAACTGAATCAACAAATCCTGCCCTATTTCTAACTCAGCCGCATTGCGAACAATTATCCCATTTTCTTGCCTCACTACCGCATAACCCCGTTGCAATACAGCTTTCGGATCAAGAGTTGCCAATTTTTGTCGCAACATCTCTAGATGCTGAGTTGCGTGCTGCAATTTACTACTAGTGGATTGTACCAGTCGCCGACGTTGCCAATTTATTGCCTGTAGCTCTTGTTGTACCTGTGCATCCAACCGCAACCGCCGCAAACGATGTCGCAAGCCTTGGAGTTGATTTTCCGCAGTTTCTAACTCGCCATACACCAGCTGTTGTAAAGTGGTAATTCTCTGTCGATGCTGATTATATAAATCTACAAGTGCAGGAACCACTCTTTGTGCGGCGGCAGTAGGAGTATGTACACTTTCATCTGCCACTAAATCTACTAAAGACTCATCTCTTTGATGCCCAATGCCCGTAATCACGGGAATCGAACAATTAGCAACTGCTCGCACCACTCGCTCATCATTAAAGCAAGCCAATTCTTCGACCGCACCTCCACCACGTGACAAAATTAGCACTTCGGCACGACCATCCTGTTCTACCCTTTGAATAGCAGTGACGATAGATTCGGGTGCTTGCTCTCCTTGTACTGTGGCAGGCGAGAACAAAATATGTAAACCTGAATACCTGTGTTTAAGAGTCTTTTGAATATCTCCCCAAGCGGCGGCAGTGGGTGAAGTGACAACAGCGATAATTTGGGGATGGTGAGGAAGCGATCGCTTTCTTTGGGGAGCAAATAAACCTTCTGCCTCTAAACGGTTTCGCAGTTGTTGGTAACGTAGCGCTTGCAAACCAACACCAGCAGGTAAAGCTTGCCAAACAGAAAGCTGATATTCTCCCCGTTGGGGATAAACTCGCATACTGCCTAAGATCACGATCTGCTCGCCCACTATGGGCATTTGCATGAGTTTGGGTAATTGGCTATTCCAGACTACACACTTAATTGCAGCCCCTGCATCGGGATCTTGCAATGTCAGAAATAAACCACTGCGGTGATGATTAACACTCGAAACTTCTCCAATCACCCAAATTTGTCGCAGTTGTTCATCTTGCTCTAACAAAAAACGGATGTAGTCAGTCAACCCAGCAACTGAAACCGCTGTATCGGGAATTACAAAGTCCCCAAAATCCGGACTGATCATAACAATGCTTGTAAGTCGCTACACTGAAGCTGACAGTATCTGCTGTGCCTTTCCAATTTAGCTTACCTTTTGTTGCAATTAAGAACCAAGAAAATCATGGAAAAACCTGCTAATTCCCAGTATCCTATTGATCAATTGCTGCAAAAGCGTTGGAGTCCCCTAGCATTTGCAAAACAGCAAGTCGAACCAGAAAAGCTTCGCAGTTTGCTAGAAGCATCTCGTTGGGCTGCTTCTTCGTATAATGAGCAGCCTTGGCACTTTATCGTTGCGACTCAAGACAATCTAGAGGAATTCAACCGTTTGCTTAGTTGTCTAGCAGAAGGAAATCAAGTGTGGGCAAAGAATGCCCCTGTTTTAATGCTATCGGTAGCAAAGCTTTACTTTGAAAAGAATGGAAAAGAAAATCGTCATGCCTTTCACGATGTGGGGGCAGCAGCTTGTAGTCTGGCAACTCAGGCAACTTCTCTAGGTTTGTTTATTCACCAAATGGCAGGATTTGATGTTGCTAAGGCGCAGGAATTGTATAGCATTCCTGAGGGATATGAACCAGTCGCAGCGATCGCAATTGGATATCCAGGCAATCCGGAAGAATTGCCTGAACAATACCGACAACGTGAATTTGCTCCACGCCAGCGCCAGCCCCTAGAAACGTTTGTATTTACTAGAAGTTGGGGAGAGACTTCGCCTGTCGTATCTGATGGGAAAACATCTAACTAACCATGCATAATTAAGGATTGCAGTACATACATTGTCCTGGATCGGCGTATTCAATTCCATGAGGAAATCTTTTTTCTTGACTAAATCCACATTTTTGACATTGATAGATAACAGCAAGAGTCAAGGAAGTTGGCGTATAGCACATCGCACATGGTAATCCCTGAATTCTTCTAACAATCTCAAAACCAGGTGTAAAACATTTTGGACAACGGCTGTGAATTTTTTCTACTAAATTTTGGGTGGCTTTAGCGATATTTTTCATCCGTGTAGGGTTATACATTGCCCGCATATCTGTTTCCAGATGTACTTTTCCTGTCGGTGAATTTTTAATGATAAAGTTCACCGCATCTACTAATTTTTCTTCTGTAATTATTCCTTTAATAACTTCATTTTCATCTTGAGGAAATTCTCGGAACATAGCTACCAAAGCATGTTCAGGAAAGCCAACCTTTTTTCCAAAGTTTAATGCTTGCTCGATATTTTCCACAACGATATGATTATGGTTAGTATCTGTTGAAAATTCTTCTCCAAGAATTGTTAAATTATTATTTTTATCTACGAGAATTACAATTTCTCTGTTAATAGAAATAAAGGGTATTTCCGGATGGAGTGCAAAACTTCCTTCACTAGCGATTGCAAGAGTTTGACCAGTTAATTCTAAGGCTTTTTCTGCTTTCAATTTTGCAGCTTCAATTTGATTACCTGGACGTTTAATTTCTCTAGTAAATGTACCGAAAGCATCAGTATTAAAATTTTGAGGGACGATAACTTGAATTCCTAATTCTGCTTCTAAAATTGGGGCAATAACTTTTTCTTTTTGGTGCATTGTCGCCAGCGCTGCTACTCGGTTGGTAAATAATGAATCTGTTGGCATTTTTTACCTCCGCCTTAGTATGAGTTAGGAAAGACACTTCCTTTTGAATCTATAAAAAGGCGATCGCCCAAGGTGAACACCTTCAAGTAGTGATTGTATTACGAAGTACGTACAAAACTACCCATGCTACCGTCGATGTTGACATCTTCTCATACCATTTCGCGTTAATTACGATAGACATGAATTTTGCCCAGACGCGATATATCCTGTCTCTACATGGTCTGTATTTGTATCAGATTTTTTGTGAAATAGTATCAAGGGTAGGGAATCTTTGGATGGGAAAATCTCAAAATGCCTAGCCCGATATAGGCGAAAATGAAACTTTAAATGTTACAAAAACATTGCCCGATGGATGGACGAGAGTTTTACTCTAGCTTGATTCGACTTCACATTCTGCATCATGCAGTTCAAGAACCAATTTTTGGACTAGGTATTATTGAAGAACTGGCACGTCACGGCTACAAACTCAGTGCCGGAACCCTCTACCCAATGCTGCATGACATGGAGAGCAAGGGCTACTTATCTTCTGTAGAGGAGCGAGCGGGGCGGCAATTGCGGAAATATTACCGAGCAACTCCTCAAGGTAAAGTCATGTTAGAAGAAGCGAAGGAAAAGGTGAAAGAGCTGTTTGGTGAATTGTTTGAGGAAGAGTAACAGAGATTACTATGTTTTGCTATTTTGATTGAGACCAAATCTAGATTTTTATGAGCATAATTTCGATATCTAGCAGGCATTTTACTTACTCCACGGGAAATCAAGGCATCCATCTCATTCAAGCCCCACTCTTGTATCAATCTTCAGCAGAATAAGCAGATAGATTTTGCATAACCCATCGCCACACTAGCCCAACGGCGATCAGTCCCAATCCCACCAACCAGATTTGTTGCTCAACCCAAAAAGCCAGAAACAGGCAAGCACATAAGCCAATCCAGGCAATCCATCGGGGATATAACCGATCTGAGTCAGGAATTTGTAGTGCGGATAAATCAGTCAGCGCATAATACACCAATACTGTAAACGCACTAAACGACCAGGTAATTCGCACATCTCCAATTAGCACAATGGCTGCGATCGCTATTCCCATGATCATGACTGCAACATAGGGTGTTGTTGCAGACTGATTTAATCGGGCAACTACCCTTGGCATATCACGGCGGCGACCCATTGCAAACAGGACACGAGATAAACCCAAAATCAGATTGAGCAAGACTCCCAGGGTTGCAGTCACAGCCCCCACTGCCATAATGATGGAACTACCCGGCACTACAAAATTACGAGCCGCAACTTCTAATGGTGCCACCTCTTGGCGGGTGACACTACCCAAAGTTTCTGCCCCTACAGAGCCAATACCAACTACAGCCACTCCAATATAGAGCAACATGGTTATAATCAATGTTGTAATAATCGCTTTCGGAATTGTGCGCCGAGGTTCACGAATTTCTTCCCCCAAGGTCGCAATACGCCCATAGCCTGTATAAGCCACAAACATCAAAGCGGCAGCGTGCAACACAGATGCAATTCCTGTATTTGCGCTTCCCTGTGTTCCACTCTGAAAAAATGGTGTAAAGTTCTTAGCACCTTCTGCAATGGCGAGGGGTAGACCTGCTAGTACAAAAAAGACCAGCGAGAAGATGGTAACTGACACAATGCCGATATTAATCACGTTGGAACGCTTGATGCCTGTTAAAATCAAACCAGTGAGAATGACAACAGCCCCCAATGCAGTGGGAACCAGCAACGAGCGGTCAGACCAACCGAATACATTTAACAGATATCCGGCAAAGCCTAATGCTGCTGTGGCAGCAGAGGCAGATTTGGCAATTAAAAACATCCAGCCTGCTGTAAATCCCAACCAAGGGTTGAGATAACGGTAGCCGTACTCATAGGCACCCCCACTAATAGGATGATTTGTTGCCAATTGAGCACTGTTCAATCCATTACAAGTGGCAACCAATGCTCCAATAGCAACCGCAATCAGCATGGCGGGGCCTGCTATTCCCGCCGCTAACCCAATGCTGACAAATACACCTGTGCCTACAATAGAGCCTAAACCCAGAGCGATCGCCCCTGGAATACCTAGCTGCCGCTTGAGAGATTGATGCGGTTGAGAAGCCATACAATCCTCATAAATTCCAACTGTTTTACCGAGCTGACTGCTCAACAGCATCGTAACAGAGATTCTTACTGATGTATAGCTTTTCGTTATCGAAAATCGATATTTAGAGACGACAAATTTGGGTATTGGGTACTAGGTTTTTAATTCCTAATCTCCAATCCCTCTTTTGTTCTGCATTTTTACTTGATCACAAACTCCACTAACGCACTACTCCTAAGGCAAAATTCACCGTATAGGGTTCCTCCAACGATTGCTGAGTACTGGCTTTGATAATATCCAGATAGCGACGTAGAGACTGCAATTGTGTGGAATTAGGACGATAGATAAAGTTGCCTTGTTTTTCAAAAAGTGGTGCTTCTGCGATCGCCTTATAATCTAAATTCTCTCTAGAAATTTGGGCAAGCCAGTTATAAGCTGTGCCGTTAGGTAGAAAACCAGGAGGTAGTTCACCTTCTAGAAAAGCTAGTAGGCGTTGCTGACAGGTACGAGTATTGATGCCACGAGTCTCAAATAATTCGATCACATCGTTTAAGGACAAGGCTCGCTCTGGAATCAGGCGCAACAACTCTGTAAACAGAAAATAATCAGTGTACTGTTGCTTGGGTACTTCTAAAACCTGCGGATGTAGAGGCAGCATTGCTAAACCATAAGCTACACGACTACAAATCGGGCTACCATTTTCATCCATGTACGCATCTTGAATAATTCTAGCGTTGGGGAGTTTTTGCCGTAGCCAACGAGAAACTGCACCCAAATTAGCCGTGCCACCAGTCAGGATTGCTTGCTGAACTGCCTCTGTAGGTATACCTTTTGCTACTAACAACTTGTTGAGTTCACGGTTAAGACGGCGGACAAATGGAACAAAGACATGGCTTTCTAAATCTCGTCGCTGTAGGTTCCAACGCTGATCAGATAATTCCATGCTGAAAGATTCTTGGTGTTGCAAAATTAACTTTAAAGCTATGGCTGCATCCAAAACTGCCTTACCAAGTAAAGAGCTTTCGAGCCGTTGCTGAAGGCGGATGCGATCGCCAATATCCGGTTCACCGGGGCGCGGTAAATTCAACGATTCTAATCCCAAATCTGCAAAACTCATTTGCTCTACACCATAAACGGCTGGTTGCCAGTTCCAGGCATTACCGCTTGTTGCATTGCTATTGCCTTGATTGGGGCTAATTAATTCTCGCCATTTTGTTGACAACAGCAATTGACAGATTATGTCTTGCTCTATTCCCTTAGCTGCATAAGCAAAACCGTGGAGCATAAAATTATCGTGGGTTAAATCTTCCAGGTTTTCTGGCAAATCAACCAATGCCATTTCTGTTGCCGATACCCCAATATTAATTACCAGAGTGTTACCAACCAGAGGGCGATCGCTAATCTTAGCAGCATGAGGAACTGGACTCTCACTTAACTTGACAGTTTCACCGTTAGCACCATCAAGTTCCGAAAGTAAACAGGCGATCGTTTCCTCGACAAAAAATACCTGTTGAGGATGCTGGACAATTTTGCTAATTAGCAAGGCTTCGCGGATATTGAAGCGATATTGTTCCGTCCAATTCCAAGGACAGGTGCAGATCACACCAGCAAGATTATTGATCGCATCATGGAAGATTTGTTGATCTAGGCCAGCAGCCGATGCAATTAAACCAAGAGTTGTGCTATTGCGATCAGATTTTAGCGTCAACAGCAATTTTGAGAGCGATCGTGTAACCCAAACCAAAGGAATCATCGCAACTTCATTGAATTGCAATACTGGTTCCCATTTTTGCCGTTCGTTTTTGTAAGGGAGGGCGATATGTAAATAGGGTTTTAACTGTGCAGAAAAAAGATTTTGTGTCACCGCAGGTGCATTACTAGCATTCGCTTGCTCCTGCGCTTGTTTAGTTTCTGCTTCTACATGATGTCCAGAATAAGCTGTGGGCGGCAAATAAACTTCTGCTGGTAAACGAAATGCTTTTGTGTTAGAAATTGCTTCTGGTTGGTTTTGTGCTGACCAATAGAGAGGATACATTTCTGCCGTGGAGCGATTCAACAATACCGCAGAAATCCCCGTTGTACCTAAATCAATGCCGAGATACCAGGCTGAATTTCGATTGTGATACTTAGATTCTGTAATATTTCCAAAGTTGGAATCTGAAGGCAAAATGATTTCTGAGGAGTCTGCTGTGTCTTCCTTTTTTTCAGTTTCAGCTAACTGCGTACTCGAAAAAGTAGTAGCAAGCTGTCCCTCGACTGGTTCGTGATATTCTAAATTTTTAGCAACCTGCTGTCCTAAATTATTTTGTTCATCAAAATTAGCTAAATCCAAATCCAATTGCTGTAATTGCTCTCGATCCAAGGAAATTTCTGGTACTGCTAGATTCTGATTTTCTGCTTGTGCCAGTAAATTTTCTTGTGGTGAAGCCACAACATAGTCCTCTGAGGGAATATCTCTTTCTTCAGTTACAGGGATTGGTGCTGTACTTGCCGAAATTTCTAGCAATTCTACTTCAGATGACTGCTGACTAATACCAACATTTGTAGTTGTATCAACACTAATCGGCTCGTCTGGTGATACAGATGAAGTTTGCGTATCTTCCGCAAATGTCATCTTATTCGATAAATCTAATAATTGTTCCCTGACAACTTCGGATGTATCTTGTGTATTGATGACGTTAATATTACCTGAATCTAAAAGACCTGCATCCGGTTCATCAAACCAAGGATCTGAGCCACTAAGAATAGAATCTGGTAATTGAATTTCATCGCTGGTATCCGAAGTCTGAATTTCAACAGTATTCAAAAAATCACTAGGTAATTCATCTGGAAGATTGGGAGCTTCAAAAACTACTTCTTGAGGAACAAATTCTGGTTCTTGCTGACTGATAGTATCAGTTTCATCAACAAGAAATTCCTCTGGAACATCTGTATTTTTAACAATTACTTCTTGATGAAACAACTCTGATATTTGCTGATTATTTCCAGTAGTTTCATCAACAGATGATTCTTCTAGAGTATCTGTATTTTCAATAATTACTTCTTGAGGAACAAATTCTGAGGTTGGTTGATTGCTTGCAGGAGTTTCATCAATAGTTACCTGATCAACTGCGACTTCAGTATTAACTTCCTCAGCAGGAATTTCAGAGTTAACTGCAATTTCAGTGCCAAACAAACTGGCATAAAGTTGCTCTACTTCATCGCGAATGGACACAGAGTTCTCCGGCTCTACTTCATGACTGGTGATATGAGTAGCATCCGGCGTGTTTTGCACATCTTGATCTAGCTCTGTCCCTAAATTATCCTGACTGAGCACAGAGTCAGTTGCTGGTAAATTACTTGTAAATGCAGTTGAAGTATCGTTTTGTGTAGATTCGGAAATTGTATTACCTGCCTCCAAGCTTCTGAGATTGGCAGGTAGGGTTTCTTTATGGATATCAATGGTAAACGGTTCCTGAGAACTGATTTGTAGCTGCGCCTGCTGGGCAAAATTATTAATTAAGCCCGCCAGTAACTGTTCTCCTTGCAGTCCCTTACTGTACATTCTTGCCAATGCCTGGGACAAAGACTCATTATAGGTGTGAATATTGCGCTGTAATGACTCAAACACCACATTTACACTGCCATCAAGGGCAAGTAGCCGTCGATCCAATTCATTCGCAAGACGTGTTAACCGCGCTAGCTGATCTTGTGACTCTAATAAAGGTTCACCAGAAGAAGATACTTGTTCTAGCTCACCTTTGTTATTTGCCGCAGATGAACCAGCAGCACCAAGGGCGAGCCATTGCTCCTGTGGGGAATTAGCCAAAGTTGGCGACTTCTGAGGCTGAAAATTGCCCCCTAGTCGATTTGTTACTGCCTGTAAAAAATCTGTAATGATTTGTTCTTGGTTTGCCAACTGCTGGGCAAGGGAGTAGCTTTGTAAACGTCTTTGTTCTAACTGCCTAATTTCCTGAACAAGGCTTGCCCGCTCTTGTAAAAGTCCTTGTATTTCTGCTTGTAATGGTGCCAACAATGACGAAAATAAGTTCGTCTCGGTTGAGTTCACATCTTCTCTTTCTTGGTTGGCTTGCTTGTGCCGCGATAAAGAAGAGTGATTATTTTTAACAACAAATCTTGCTAGTAAAGGTGATAGCAGCCGTTGTTGCTGATTTTGTTCTTGGTTTTCTGGGCTACCTACTTCCGCCTCAGTTTCCGTGCAACTAACAAGAAAGTTACGAACTCTTTCTAAAACCTGTCTTGGCAGTTCTCCTTCGCTAGAGAGCAGCTTAGAGAGGCGTTTGTTGGTAAGTACACTATCAATGTCTGCGATCAATGTTTGAATTTCAGTTGTGCGGGAAGTCACTTTAATTTACCTTCGCTAAAACTGTACGTCTGATATTGCAGAAATTACTTTATTACTACTGTGATTATGTTATGCATCAGTTGAGCGTTCTGATCTCGTGGGCGATCGCCACTGAGTTCGCAACCCCCAAGAAATCTGCTCGGTGTTTACACGGTACTAAAAAACCAAAAGTTATGCATTATTTTTAATTTTCAACCTCTTGTTAAATTGGTCAGTTAATTGCGACCATCTGTACTGTTTGTAAAATTTGAGCTAAAAACCAACATCAACCTAATTTTCCAAAAGTTCCAAAATTTATTTTCAAGAAGTTACTAAAACGAAATATTTTACAACAGGCAGTTAATTTCGGCGATAGGCATGATTGCTACAAATTTTAGCAATAGCTGAAAACAGTCTTAGCAAAATTTTAGGAGCTTGAGTATGATTGATATAACTTGCCTATACTCCGGTCATCATGGTTGCAGTATAGGTAGCCAGCCATATATCTTGTACTAGTTCCGAAGGCGGGCAAAACACCCACCCAGATTTTTACCTAGTTTCTGTTACCTGGTAAAAATAGTTGAGAATCCTCTTGTCACTTGATTGTGTAATATAGTTTAGTTTTAGCTTGGAAAGGGCTTGTGCTTTGATAGTTCAGTACACGTCATCATGAAAAGGGGTTCGGAAGTAGCCTGAAGTCTAACTCTTTATCCAGAGCGATCGGCACTATTGTTTTCTTACTCCGATTCACGACGAATTGTACTGAGGCTGAGAATGGCGCTTTTGTTTGTTGTGTTTATTGCAGCGTTTATCAATTAGATTTCGTAATGGAAGATCGGCATAGCGTCCAGACACCCGCCAATCCCTGGATTTTATCGGCTCCCTTTTTTCAAGGATTGCCCGGAAGCGCTATAGAAATAGCCTTCACTCATCTGGTTACCCGCACTCACCCAGCCAATCAAGTGATCCTACTAGAAAATGACTGGGGAGGCTCTGTATATTTTATTATTGAGGGATGGGTAAAAATTCGTACTTACAATTTAGAAGGTAAAGAAGTCACACTAAATATTATCGGTAAAGGAGAATTATTCGGTGAAATGGCTGCACTCGACGAAGTGCCTCGCTCCACTGACGTGATTACCTTGACTGCGACTGTGATTGGCAGTATGCCTGCTCAAGATTTTCTCAAGTTACTTCAGACAGAACCTTTGGCAGGGGTAAGATTGGCACAATTAATGGCACGACGCTTGCGGCAAGTTAATCGGCGACTGCGTTTACGAGAATCTGATAGCCAATCGCGTGTAGCAGATACGTTATTATTTTTGGCAGAGGGACAAGGGAAAAAAGGAGAAACGGGAACAGAAATTCCGAATTTACCTCATCGGGAGTTAAGTAGTTTAAGCGGACTGGCACGGGAAACAGTGACAAGAGTTTTGACAAGACTAGAAAAGAAAGGGTTGATCAAACGGGATCAAGAAGTCATTTGTATCCCAGATGTGTCAGCTTTAGAAAGAATGATTGTTTAGCTTCTCTAATATGAGCATTATAGATTCTCCAACCGATGAGCCAGAAGAACACCCCAACTCCCATCCCTACAACTCTGTAACTTCTCCATATACAGATAAACAAAATCATTTAAGACAACCCCAATTAAAGCTAGATGCACCCTTGAGAATGGTGGAAACAGCATTTTTAGCCAGTGCCGCTAGCTTAATTTGGTTTATTAATTTCTATTTTCCTTTAGGCCCAGTGTTGCGGATATTTTTCCCAGTACCGATCGCTCTAGTTTACCTGCGTTGGGGTCAACGAGCAGCGTGGATGGCAGCAGTCACTTGTGGTTTGCTGCTATCGGTATTGATGGGGCCTGTACGTAGTTCGCTATTTGTCATGCCTTTCGGTTTTATGGGCGTACTTTTAGGGGCAACCTGGCATCGTCGCGTTCCCTGGATTGTTTCAATTAGCTTGGGTGCAATATTGGGTACTGTGGGAGTATTTTTTCGGTTGTGGCTGTTGTCTTTGTTGTCAGGGGAAGACCTTTGGGTGTATGTGATTAACCAAGTTACAGATATGATCGAGTGGTTATTTCTCAGGCTGGGCATCCTATCATCTCCCAGTGTTTATACAATCAATCTCGGAGCGATCGCTTTAATCATATTCAATAATTTTATTTACCTATTCGTCGTACATCTAGCAGCGTGGCTGCTCTTGGATCGCTTAGGCAATCCCATTCCCCGCCCACCCCGTTGGGTACAAGTTTTGATGGATTATGAGTAATGGTCACTTGTCCTTTGTCTTAAGCTAATGACTAATGACTTAATTCGTATTTATACCCAAACCCAACAGGGAAAGGAATGGCTTGCTCGCTATCATGGTTGCTCACCCGTATTTGCTTGTATTTTAGGATTTACTGACACTTGTTTAATTCCCGGAATTTCCGCAGCCGGTCGCACGATTGAGGATCGCAAATACACAGCAGTTGCTGATGCCGAATTTCTCTACTACGGTACAGAAAAAAAACCTCAATATCCTTTACCACCTCTGATTGCTGGTGCATCTCCGGTGTTAATTTCCCGTGCGGTGGTAGAGGAATTCAATATACCAATTGATTTATTTAATGCTGGTTTGCCTCAGCCCCCTGCTGTGCCAGTAATTGATTTGGGTGGTTCTCCGGCTCGCTGCTTAAGTCACGGTAATGCAATGGAACTAGAAATGGTACACCACTTGCTAGAACAAGGACTATTATGGGGCGATCGCCTAGCTGGCAAAGCTCAAAAAGGTTACCTAGTCTTGGGTGAGTGTGTTGTCGCCGGAACGACAACCGCTTTAGCAATTCTCACTGGTTTAGGTATAAACGCAGTTGGAAAAGTCAACAGCAGTCACCCTGTTTGCAACCACACTCAAAAGTGGGCAGTAGTGCAGGCAGGTTTGGAGAAGATGAGGGAAAGAGGAGAAGAAACCCAGATGCGGAGAAGCTCAGACGCGGATAGAGAACTTTTCCCCGCGTCGTCGTCCCTCTATCCCCGCGTCCCCGTGTCCTCAGTCGATCCTCTCCAACTTGTAGCGACGGTGGGCGATCCCATGCAAGTTGTTACAGCGGGAATGGCGATCGCTCTTAGTCGCAGTTGTGGTGTTATGCTCGCTGGTGGTACGCAAATGCTGGCAGTATACGCACTTATGAGCGCGATCGCTCAAGCTTATAACTTAGTCTGGCACCCAGAAGCAGTAGTCATCGGCACAACACGCTGGGTAGCAGAAGATCCGACAGGAGGCACTGTAGATTTAGCGCAGCTAGTGGGTGAACATTGCATAAAATTGGGCGGTGCTCCTCCGCCCTTACTAGCCACTCAATTAAGTTTTGCTAATTCTGTTTACCCCCAACTTCGAGCCTATGAACAGGGTTTTGTCAAAGAAGGCATGGGGGCTGGAGGAGCTTGCATTGCCGCTCATCTCACTTACGATTGGCAGCAACATCAACTTTTAAAAGCTATTGAAGCTCAACTTGACAGGCTGTTTCAACTCAATAGTCAGTAGTCTAGAGTCAAAACAACATCAACTATGAAATCTTAACTAATGAATTTATTAGTGAATTCTTTTGAGTAGTAATTGTTCTTCTAGAGCAGCAATCCGGTTGTATGCAGCCGTTAACTGTGCTGTCAGTCTTTGGATTTGAATTTCTGGCGTAATTTGTTTGTCTCCTCCCTGAAGATTCGAGTCTGGATAAATACCGTCTGCTATTACATCTTTGTGTTCCATCTCCGGGTTAAGACTAAATTGCGCTTTAAACTGTAAGCGACCAGTCTCAACATTTTCTAAAACATTATCTCTATCCTCGTGTGTTGTTTCCAAGCAGCACGCCGATAAAGCTTGAGATACTTTATTATCAAGCTGCTCAATCACTTGGTAGAGGGCATCCAGTTTATAACTCAATGTCAGGACTTGCTTTTGTAATGGCTCCATTTAATACCCTCGTCCGCTTATTTTTCTCTATGTTATTCAATTTACTGGCAACGTTAAATATACTTATGATTTTTTTAATTTTTAATATTATTTTTTAGGATTGAACATTTAATTAATCAATTAGTAACATTTCTAAATATTGCCTATAGGCTTACTCAATTTTAGCATTGAGAAAATTTACTTTTTGGGGGTTTTTTCAAAAAAATCAATGTTTTACCTTGCTGTCTCTGGTTTTTGGCAGTATATCGAAGAAAAATTCCTCAAACATACTCAAGCTTAACAAAGCTAATCGTCATAGCTATTAACGGAAATTTATTAGCTTAGATATCACTAAATTTTGACAAATTTATCAAAAAAGAATATCTGCGGGTAGAGACATACTGACTTATGACTAAGGTAAGAATCAACCAATATACTAGCGGCAGACACCCATAGAATTTCATTGCCCAATGCTCGCGATAAAAACCTCTCTTTTATAGTCTCTAGCCTCTAGTTACTAGCTCTGACTTAAGGGAGATAGCAGTAATTATACTTATCAAGATATAGCTATTTTGGCTAATTGTTTTGATTGCGAGAAATTCAATAACTTACATCTTGCGCCAGTTACTTTGTTGCAATTTTTGTAGGGTGGCACTGCCTAAGTTTCCTCAAACCCTGATTTTTACGTTGTAAAAAGTGTCCACCTTACAGTTATTGAGAATGGTGCAAGATATCGGATCATCAATTCAACGAACAATACTTATAAAAAGCTAATTTATCCTGAAATATTGTCAAAATCATGGGTTTTAACACATCTTTCTGCCTACTGTACATTAGAATGTCTACAATTCTATTCACTGTTACTTATTGCTCTTTTAAGACTTCAATAATGTGTCTGATTTGAAAAATCCTAAAATATGAAAGATTAGTGAGCAAGCGTATACCCTACTCTCAATAACCTGAGATTGTTGCTTACAGAAATCTTCTTAATTATGGCTGGCGATGCCTTATTGCTACCCTAGTAAAGGGAATCAGGCAATTTGGTTAAATAGTATGAGTTATAACTAAAATCTCAAATCAATGCATAGACGGTCTTTTTTGCAAGGTAGTATTACACTTATACTTTTACAGTCACTGCTTGGATGTACTAACAAAAACCAGGAGACATTAAGTGTTCAACTATTAAGAGGCTCTATTCCTGCTCAGGTAGTTGATAAATTCCGAAGAGCTTTGCTGCAGAAGGCACAACTAAATTTTGCTCCTGTAGAGCAGTTACGGGACTTATACCAAGAATTACAAACTTGGCATAATCAGTCCAAAACCAATTCCGAAAAAAAATGGAATCTCCCCCTACCCTTAGGATCATCTGCAAATACTACTGCTGATTTGGTGACTTTGGGGGATTATTGGCTAAAAACAGCTATTGAGCAAAAACTAATTCAACCACTAGAAGTAGGACAGCTCAAACAGTGGTCTAATTTACCTCAACGCTGGCAAGAATTAGTAACACGCAACGAGCAAGGTTACCCAGATCCTCAAGGAAGAATTTGGGCGGCTCCTTACCGTTGGGGCAGCACAGTGATTGTTTATGATCGCGACAAATTTCGAGAATTGGGTTGGGTACCGAAAGACTGGAGCGATTTATGGAGAAGCGAACTACGCGATCGCATTTCTGTACTCAATCAGCCACGAGAAGTAATAGGACTAGTGTTAAAGAAGCTAGGAGCATCTTACAACACGCAAAATTTGGACAGTATTCCCAACTTGGAACAAGAATTAAGCGCTCTCAATCAACAGGTCAAGCTTTACAGTTCCACAAGATATTTAGAACCTCTGAGCATTGGAGATACTTGGCTAGCCGTTGGTTGGTCAAATGATGTATTGCCAGTCATAGGACGTTATCCTCAGCTTGCTGCCGTTACTCCTCAATCAGGAACAGCATTGTGGGCAGATGTGTGGGTAAGACCTACAAGTGCTACAGATGAAAACTTAGCATATCAATGGATCGATTTTTGTTGGCTACCAAACATAGCTGAACAAATTTCTCTGCTTGCTAGAACAAATTCACCAATTTCTACAAACATTGAATATTCTAATCTCCAAGCAGCATTACGCAAATTGCTAAGAAACAATAATGAAATTTTTGCCAAAAGTGAATTTTTACTTCCCTTACCACCCAATGTGACTGCTAGATACGAGTCTTTATTTAACAAAATTAAGGGATAAGTAGTGATTGGGTATAGGGGATCGGGAAGTAAGGAGAAACAGCGATCATGATTCTTCGTTACAGGTTCAACCGGGTAACGAGAATTACAGTCTCTGGCTCTCTTACTCTTAACCGATTGATTTATTTTTCTCTTCACCTTATGCGTAATTAGTGAATTAGACACTGTATTCAGTAAATAGCTTTTTTCAATAGCTGATGCCAATTACGAGTGATTAATGAAGCTCACAATGAAACACATATAGGTGCAAGTGACGAATCAGGAATCGTAAGTAATGTTACGCTTCTTGAAGTATGTAATCTAATTTACTCGTAAATATTAATAGCTAATCTTTGCATCAAAAAGACAAAGTAATAAAAATTACTTGTGTATCATCAATACTCAAGGGATTTAACCTGTTAAAATCTTGCAGCACTTGAACATAATTTGAGGTGTCAATGAGATACGAAAAGCTTTCCCCTGGACTACTTTTAGCTTATGAAGATTATCAAAGAGAAGGACAAGAAGCTTTAATTCCCCACAAGAAATCGCTCGGTATAATTGCCCCCAAATCCACTCTTAAGAGAACCAGTAGTGTCGTTTTTATCTATTGTGACGAACAAGCTGACTTGAGTTATTTGTCACAATACGGAATTGAGGTTAACCAAAATACAGGAACTGTGCGGACGGCTTACTTGCCCTTAGAAAGTTTAGACACTTTATCTCAAGAAGATGCTGTCCAACGGATCAAACCATCGCGGAAATTACACTTGCGGATGGATGAAGCACCAAAGGCAGTAAAATTGCCAGAGTTCAAAAATGAAACTGGGTTGACAGGTAAGGGAGTAATTATCGGTGTAGTAGACAGTGGTATCGATCCCAAACACCCTGCCTTTGCAGGACGCATTCTCCGCATCTGGGATCAAACTTTACCAGGACCGGGAGTATCAGAAGGTGGTTATGGAGCCGAATTAACCGAAGCGCTGTTGAGTGTTTCCCAAGATACAGACGGTCACGGTACTCACGTAGCCGGAATTGCTGCTGCTTCCGACACTACCTATAACGGTGTTGCGCCAGAAGCGGAATTGGTAATTGTTAAAACTGACTTACAAGATGCCCACATTGCCGATGGTGTTCGCTATATTTTTCGGATAGCAACAGAAATGGGACGTCCAGCAGTGGTAAATCTGAGTTTGGGCGGACACGCTGATGCTCATGATGGTAGCGATTCTCTCTCAAAAATCATTGATGCCGAAACTGGCCCAGGACGGATTGTCTGCTGCGCAGCAGGTAACGAAGGTAACGACAATATTCACGGTCAAACCCAGGTTAATGGCAGTCGGCTGCATACAATGCGTTTTAACGTTCCCTTAAATCAAGCAGGCATAGTCTGGTTAAACGGGTGGTATTCCAAAGGTGGACAGTTAGAAGTTTCTGTGCGCAGTCCTAACGGTTTTGTGACTCCTTTCCAAACGATCATTGCTGACGATAATCCTTCCAAAGCGTATACTTTACCAGATGCACGAGTAGAAATAGTCACACCCGGCCCTGATCCAGTCAACGGAGAGTATAATTTCTTCGTACAAATTCGCGGTATGGGTAACGACAGATTTAACCAACCTGTACAAGGTGGTATTTGGCAATTGAGAGTACGTAAAGTATCAGGAAGCGATGTACGGTTAGATGTATGGACTTTAAGTGACTCTCCATCTGTATTTTTTATAGGTAAGAGTGCATCTGATGCAATGAAAATTGGTTCGCCAGGAGCAGCCAGCAAGGCAATTACAGTTGCTTCTTACACCACTAAAGTGAAGTACACGGATATTGACCACAACGAGCAAGAAATAGGCTTAGAGTTAAATAATATTTCTGAATTTAGCAGCGAAGGCCCATTGCGTAACGGTGCTCAAAAACCAGATATTGCAGCACCAGGAGCAATGATTATTTCTGCCCTTTCCTCGAACGCCAATCTCAATCGCTCGATGATGATAAATTCCAAATTTGTAGCGATGGCTGGTACAAGTATGGCAACACCATTTGTTACTGGCTTAGTTGCCTTGTTGTTGCAGAAAAACCCCAATCTCGATCCAGTAAAGGTAAAAGAACTGTTGTGTAAAAATTGTTCCATTCCTGACAAAGCTGCGGGAACTTTTGATAGTAAATGGGGTTTTGGATTGATTGATACGCTCAAGCTCACTCAAAAGTTAGAGTAATTGATTGAGAATTTTCTTAAATCTGTGAATCTGTAATTAGTCGTAGGCAAGCACAAGCTAGCTCTACACAAGGATAGGCAATTGAAGGCAATAAATTTGCTACGGTAATTCTAGAGCAGGCTAACTTTAGTCTGCTCTTTATGATTAGGAAAGTGGTAGTATCTCGCCCTGCTTTCCATCTATCTGTCTGAACAAGAAAGTAGACGGGGTATTGATGGGAGATTTTTTAGATGAACTATCAGAAGCTAGACGCTGCTCTTGCAATGGCGTTAAATCAAGTTCACGATCCAGAAGAACGTAGTTTGGTAGTGTTTATTCACACAGAACCAATTACAGACGCATCTGCTGCGATCGCTATCTTAGAAAATTTGGGTGTTAGTGATATTAACAAGGCAAAGGATGTATTTAGTGCTACTCTATCACCTCATGAAATTTCTAAATTGTCAGAGCAACCTTGGGTACAGTATCTAAAGCTATCCCAAAAGCTGCATTTGATGGATAGACGATTAGGTGGACGAAGCATAGGTATGTCACAAATTTAGGTTAAGTTTATACACTCGTTTTCCTGTAATAGCAATAGATGATGCTATTTGTCTGTGGCAGCATACAGCAAACTTAACTCACTAGAAATCTCTGATCCCCCCTTACCAGCAGGTACAGACAGTCCTAAACTGTAGGTGAGAGTTGAAAGGCAGTCGGGAGAAACTTGTGAAAAGAGTTTTAGCAATCATTCTCGGTGGCGGCGCAGGTACCCGCCTATATCCGCTAACTAAATTACGCGCTAAACCAGCTGTACCACTGGCAGGTAAGTATCGCTTGATTGATATTCCTGTCAGTAATTGTATAAATTCTGAAATATTCAAAATCTACGTCCTGACACAATTCAACTCGGCTTCGCTGAATCGCCATATCGCGCGTACCTATAATTTTTCTGGCTTTACTGAGGGATTTGTGGAAGTGCTTGCTGCCCAGCAAACGCCAGAAAACCTCAGTTGGTTCCAAGGTACAGCAGATGCGGTTCGTCAGTACCTATGGCTGTTTGAAGAATGGGGTGTAGACGAATATTTAATACTATCAGGCGATCACCTATACCGGATGGACTATCGCCTATTTATTCAGCGTCACAGGGAAACTGGGGCTGATATTACTCTTTCTGTAATACCCATTGACGAGCGCCGCGCCTCCGACTTTGGCTTGATGAAAATCGATCAGTCTGGCAGGGTAATTGACTTTAGCGAAAAACCCAAAGGCGATGCTCTAAAGAAAATGGCGGTTGATACTACTATCCTTGGTTTAGAAAAAAACCAAGCCGAGCAACAACCTTATATCGCCTCAATGGGGATTTATATCTTTAAAAGAGATGTTTTGATCAAGTTGTTAAAAGATGCTACAGAACGCACTGATTTTGGCAAAGAAATTATTCCCGATTCAGCTAATGACTACAACATTCAAGCCTACTTGTTTGATGGCTATTGGGAAGATATCGGAACAATAGAAGCGTTTTATAATGCGAATTTAGCACTAACTAAACAACCCCGTCCGCCTTTTAGTTTCTACGATGAGCACGCGCCCATCTACACTCGCGCTCGTTACCTACCCCCCAGCAAATTATTAGATTGCCATGTAACACAGTCAATTATTAGTGAAGGTTGTATTCTCAAAAATTGCCGCATTGAAAATTCGGTTTTGGGAGTGCGATCGCGGGTTGAAGCCGGTTGTGTTATCCAAGATTCTTTAATCATGGGCGCAGACTTCTATCAGCCATTTGCCGAGCGCCAGTCTGATTGCGAACATAGCAGCATACCCTTAGGTATCGGTGCTAACACAACGATTCGTCGTGCCATCATTGACAAAAATACTCACATTGGTTGTGATGTACAAATTGTCAATAAAGACAACGTTCAAGAAGCCGAACGCGAAAATCAAGGTTTTTACATCCGTAATGGTATTGTCGTGGTGTCAAAAAATGCTGTTATTCCTGATGGAACGATAATTTAGTTATTAGTCAATAGTCATTGGTCAATGGTCATTGGTTATTTGTTACAAATGACAAAGGACAAAGGACAAATGACAAATGACAAGACTAATTTTACTAATTGGTCTTCCTGGTGGCGGTAAGTCAACCCTGGCAAAACAATTGCTAGCAGAATGCCCCCAATGGCGATTGGTTTCCACCGATGCTATTCGGGGGCTATTATTTGGTAATGAGGCAACTCAGGGATCTTGGTTATTGATTTGGCGAGAAATAAGGCGGCAATTCCAAGAAGCGATCGCCACAGATAGTACGGTAATTTATGACGCTACTAATGCGCAGCGACGCCAGCGCCGCGAAATCATCACTCTAGCCCGCAATCTCGGTTTTACCCAAATTGTCGGAATTTGGGTAGACACACCAATTTGGTTATGTTTAGCCCGTAATAAAAAACGGAAACGTCAAGTGCCAGAGGATGTGATATTTCGTATGTATCGTCAACTCCGGGATGCTCCCCCTAACTTACTAGAAGGACTAGACAGCCTAAGCATTGTTTTTCCCCGGAGCGAGGAGAGTACGGAAATTGCGCTCATGCAGTAAGCAAGAACCGTACTTGATTTTATATAAGGTTTGTTAACTTAAAATCAGACTTAGTATGCCTGGAATTCTACCCGGTGCAAAATTAAAGACTCAAATTTTACCTAGAAAAAACATAAAGGGAATTGCTATTGGAGGCTGGTAGATGGCTGCAACCGATTTTAAAGACTATTACGCAATTTTGGGAGTTAGTAAAACTGCCAGTCCAGAGGAAATCAAACAAGCCTTTCGGAAATTAGCCCGTAAGTATCACCCTGATGTCAATCCTGGCAATAAACAGGCGGAGGCACGCTTCAAAGAAATCAACGAAGCCTACGAAGTTTTGTCAGATCCAGAAAAACGCAGCAAATACGACCAATTTGGTCAATACTGGAAACAAGTCGGTCAAGGCTTCCCTGGGGGCGGTGTTGGCGTTGATATGGGTGGCTTTGACTTCAGTCAGTACGGCAGTTTTGATGATTTTATCAATGAGTTGTTAGGACGCTTTGGTGGTGGCGGTGGTAGTACTCGTGGTGGACGACAAACCTATAGTTACCGCACTTCCACAGGCGCTCCGAGCGGATTTGGCGGCTTTGGTGATTTTGGCTTTCAAGATGCTGCTTCCACAGGCACTAGCCAAGACAGTGAAGCGACAATTTCCCTGACTTTTTCCGAAGCTTTTCATGGAGTCCAAAAACGCTTCAGTCTGGGCAACGAAACTATTGATGTTCGCATCCCTCCTGGTGCAAAACCAGGAACCCGCTTGCGTGTGCGGGGCAAAGGACAAGTCAGCCCTTATACGCAACAACGAGGAGATTTGTACTTAAAAGTTGAACTTCAGCCCCATTCTTTCTTCCAATTTGAAGGTGATAATTTAGTCTGTGAAGTAGCAATTACACCAGATGAAGCCGTGCTGGGAGCGTCTATTGAGGTACCTACTCCCGATGGCAGCGTGAATGTGAAACTTCCTGCTGGAGTACGTTCTGGGCAAACTTTGCGTTTGCGGGGCAAGGGTTGGCCGCAACCTAAGGGTGGACGTAGCGATCAGTTAGTGAAAATTGCGATCGCTACTCCCAGAGAAATTAGTCAACAAGAGCGAGAATATTATGAAAAAATCCGCTCTAGCCGTACCTATAATCCCCGCAGCCATTTGCAAAATATTAGGTTGTAAAAATTATAGGTTGGGGATCGTTAGTAGGGGCGGGTTTCATTGATTATTTTTAGGTTAAGACCGATAATTTATCTTTTAAACCCGCCCGTACAGTGGTTAGGGGTTAATAGCTAATTTTTTGCAATTAATCGCTATTAACCATTAACTATTTCATCATATTGTTCTAACAAAGTTTCTATACTGGCATTATGATCCAAGAAGGAAAATAAATGTTTGTAGCGAAGTCTACCTTCTTTGTCTAATACAAATTGTGCTGGTAAAGGCGCTCCCAAAGCTTGTCCAACCTTATATAAACGAAATACCCGACAGGTAGGATCGCTCAGAAGCGGAATCTTTAAACCTAAGTCTCTAACAACTATTTGGCTTTGCCTTTCATCGGTACTAGTAATCATTAAAACTTCTATTCCCCGATTTTTAAATTGCTCGTAATTTTCATTCAATGCTTTAATATGTGGATAGCAAAATGGACAATATTGTTTTTCTGTAAAAATACGTGTAAAGGCTAGTATTAGTGGTTGTTTACCTCTGTAACTTGACAACTTTCTTAAAGTGCCATTAGTAATATCCGGCAGTTGAAAGTCTGGTGTTAAAAATTCTAGTGGTAATTTATTACTGGCTGGAATTGGTAGGAAATTTCTAAAAAAACGCTCATTTAATAAGCCGCTAAAATTAGTAGATGTCAACATATTTTCTCTCTGAGAATTTTAAAAATATCATTAGAATATTAAATGAGAAAACCACAGATAGACGAGAGTTTCTCTATGTTTATCTGTGGCTATTGTTTATTAGTTGCCCTTTGTACTAAACAGCAGCAAAGTAGACTTTGGACTTGACAGGATCGGGAACCATTGTTTTGTCGCCTGGCTGCCAACCAGCAGGACAAACTTCATCGGGGTGAGACTGCACGTACTGAATAGCTTGCAGTGTCCGCAGAGTTTCATCAACGTTGCGACCAAAGGCTAGGTTGTTGATGGTAGCATGCTGAATGACACCATCTTTATCGATGATGAATAAACCGCGTAAAGCAATGCCAGCCGCAGGATCAAGAACGTTATAAGCAGTGCTAATTTCTTTCTTGATGTCGGAAACAAGGGGATAATTTAAATCACCAACACCGCCTTGTTTGCGATCGGTTTGAATCCAGGCTAGGTGAGAAAATTCGCTATCAACGGAAACACCTAGAATTTCTGTGTTAACTTTTTTAAAGTCTTCGTATCGATCGCTGAAGGCAATAATTTCAGTAGGGCAAACAAAGGTAAAGTCTAAGGGATAGAAAAACAAAATGACGTACTTACCGCGATAGTCGGAAAGTTTAATCGTCTTAAATTCCTGATCTACTACAGCTGTGGCTGTAAAGTCGGGAGCGCTTTGACCAACGCGGAGGCATCCTTCTGTTGACATATACTAATTCTCCTTGAACTTATATGTGTCTAGCTGCCCGCTTTTTACTTGTGTACAGGTACGCTTTTCTGTACATGCCCTGACAGCTTAATTACGAACTGTTACAACTATATCATACTCATAACGATTTTGAGTAGCAAATGGTGGATTTAGATACGAGAGAATGGTTGCTCACAAATGGCTTGGGAAGTTTTGCTAGTGGTACAGTTTCTGATGTCCGCACGCGCACTTATCACGGCTGGCTATTTGCCGCCACAAACCCGCCTTGCGGGCGTACACTGCTGCTTTCGCATTTAGAAGCGAGCTTAGAGCTACCAAAGCAACTTGTAGCACTAGGAACTAATTTTTGGGGTTTTGGTCAGATCGATCCGACAGGCTATGAACTGCTACGCTATTTTGATATCAATCCTGTTCCCAAATGGATTTGGGGGGAAGACAACTGGCAGTTAAGCAGGCAGATTATCATGCCTTATGGGCTAGAGGGGGCAGAGGCTGGTGATGTGGTGGATAAATTCTCAACCTCTTTGTATCCTCGCGCTTTTGCCTCCTCTGGTTTGAGTCATCGCCTTTTAATTCAATATCGTTATGAGGGTAATGATGCTGCAATTTTAAAGTTGCGGTTGTTGATAGGTGATCGCGATTTTCACAACCAACAAAAATCAATTCCCGACTTACATTTTTCCCAATTACTTGGTCAGAAGCAAGTGTGCTTACAAGCGATTGATTCTGGACATTTTGGCACACCTTGGCATCTGCGCTGGACTCATGGCAGATATCAACCAGACGCAGTTTGGTATTGGAATTATCATTTACCTGAGGAAACAAGACGGGGATTAAGCGATCGCGAAGATCTCTACAGCCCTGGTTACCTAGCAGTTACTCTTCGCCCTGGAGATGTAGTCACACTGGAAGCAAAAGTGGGTTTTCCCGACAGATTTCAGAGCATCCTTACCGACGAAAGTTTTGCAGAAGCGATAGAAATAGAACAAGAGCGGCTTTGCCAAATTTTTGGATGCGAGGGAGGAACTAGGGATAAAGAAGAGGACAACAGGAAAGGGAAACAACAAGACTTGGGGCAAGAACGTCAATCAAGATCCTCCACCTCCCCGTGCTCCCACCTCCCCGTGTCCCCATGTTCTCTTCCCAATCCCCAATCCCCCATTTGGCAGCAACTTTTACAAGCAGCCGATCAATTTATTGTTTACCGAACTTCAATTGCCAGCCCTACAATTATTTCCGGCTACCATTGGTTTAATGACACAGGGCGCGATACCTTGATTTCTCTGCCAGGGTTGGTCTTAGTTCCACAGCGCTTTAATTTAGCAAGAGATATTTTAAGATCTTTAGGGCTGCACTGTCGTCACGGCTTGATTCCTAATACATTGCCTGATGCAGATAGCGAACCTTTTTATAACAGTATTGATGCAGCACTGTGGTGGATTGAAACTTTGGGGCTTTACTTGGAAGCTACGCAAGACTGGCAGTTTTTGACAGAGCAATACCCAGTGGTGCAACAAATCTACAAAGCTTTTATCGGTGGTACACGCTACAACATCCAAGTTGATTCATTAGATGGGCTAGTTGGTTGGGATGCACGTGGTGTTGCCTTGACTTGGATGGATGCAATAGTTGACGGACAACCTGTGACTCCTCGTCGCGGTAAACCTGTGGAAATTAATGCGCTGTGGTATTCAGCTTTGTGTTGGGCTTCTCGATGGGCAGAAATATTGAGCGAGCAAGAAGCTATTCCCGAACCAAGCCGTCTGGCTAAACAAGCACGACGTTATAGCCAGCATGCGCAACAGGTGAAAGAGTCACTGCAAAAGTTCTGGAATTCCCAGCTTGGTTATTTGTACGATACCATTGAGCCAGACGATCGCCGTAATTCTCAAGTGCGCCCTAATGCAGTGATTGCACTTTCACTAGTTCATTGTGCATTTTCTGAGCAGCAAGGGCGTCAAATACTAGAAAAGGCAACAGATCGCTTACTTACGCCCTACGGTCTTCGCACTCTCGATCCAACTGATTCAGAGTACATTGGTAAATATGCAGGTAATTCCGAAAAACGCGATCGCTCCTACCATCAAGGTACTATTTGGGGCTGGTTAATTGGTCCTTACATCCGGGCTTGGCAGCGTTTTTATCCAAGCGAACCATTGCCCTTTAGTTGGGAACCACTGCTAGAACATCTGAGCGGTGATGCTTGTCTTGGTTCTATTTCAGAAATTTTTGATGGCGATCACCCACACATACCTAGAGGTGCGATCACTCAAGCTAAGTCGGTTGCTGAGGTAATCCGACACTTTCAGAGTTGAAAATGCAAAATTCAATTTGATTGTTAGTTCTTATCTACCCGAAAGTAATACCAATTCTCAAAAAAGAAACAGCGTATAGGCTCTTACCTTTAAAAATGATAAGTTATGTTTAATTAAGTTCACTAAACTTAGCTTTAATCTTAACGGTTGTTTCTGCTTTGAGCGCAAAATTTTCTTTCCAATGTCTGAGTTGCTGTAGTCAGACAAAAGCACGGGCTGGGGTGTTCTTTACTCCTCACGGCTTGGTTGAAACCCCTCGTTTTATGCCTGTGGGGACGCTGGCAAATGTCAAAACCCTGACTCCAGCTCAACTGCGGGATACAGGGGCGCAAATGGTATTATCTAATACTTATCATCTCCACTTGCAACCAGGAGAAGCAATTGTGGCTGGAAGTGGAGGACTGCACAAATTTATGGGCTGGGATGGGCCGATGCTCACCGATTCTGGTGGCTTCCAAGTCTTCAGCCTTAGTGAAATGCGGAAAATTTCTGAAGAGGGTGTAACATTTCGCTCACCCCACGATGGACAAATAATTAAGTTGACACCAGAAAAGTCTATCGAGATTCAGAATACACTAGGGGCGGATGTAATTATGGCTTTTGATGAGTGTCCGCCTTACCCAGCAAGCCGTCAAGAGGTAGAAGCAGCAACGGAGCGAACTTATCGTTGGCTAGAACGTTGCATTGTGGCTCATCAACGCAGCGATCAGGCGTTGTTTGGGATTGTTCAAGGTGGTGTACATTTAGATTTACGTTCTCGTGCGGCTACAGCTTTGGCTGATTTAGATTTACCTGGATATGCTATTGGCGGTGTAAGCGTGGGAGAACCACCAGAACTGATTCACCAGATTGTGCAGGTAACAGCGCCTTTACTACCACATCACAAGCCCCGTTATTTGATGGGTGTAGGAACTTACCGAGAAATGGTAATGGCGATCGCCTCCGGAGTGGATTTATTTGATTGTGTAATTCCGACGCGGTGGGCAAGACATGGTACGGCAATGGTGCAAGGCGATCGCTGGAACTTAAAGAATGCTAAGTTTCGTGAAGATTTTACGCCCTTGGATGAAACTTGTCCCTGCTACACCTGCCAAAATTTCACTCGCGCTTACATATCTCATTTAGTGCGATCGCAAGAAATTTTAGCGTACACTCTACTGAGTATTCACAACATTACCGAACTCATTCGCTTTACTCAAAAGATAAGAGAGGCAATATTGCGCGACACCTTTGCCACCGAATTTGCACACTGGCTTACACCACTGTAGAGGATAAGGAGAGGGGAGGGAAAGACAAGGGGAGCAGAGGAGAGCAACCAGCTACTAACCAATGACCAATGACTAATAACTGATGTCCAAGCCGTGTTAAGATATTTCTCAATTCTGAAAGCTGTGTTGGAAAGGTGGATTTAAATAAAAATGGAAGCAGCACTTTTTTTAGCAAAATTGCCTGAAGCATTTCAAATCTTTGACCCTTTAGTAGATGTTTTGCCTCTCATACCTGTTTTCTTCTTGTTGCTAGCTTTTGTTTGGCAAGCAGCCGTAGGTTTCAGGTAAAAATAGAGACGAAATCTTTCGTCTCTATCTAAGTGGTTTGAATAGAACCCATTGAAATTTAATATTACAGCTGGGTGTGTTTCATATTGAATTAAAAAGCGCCTAGCTGCAAAAAATACTGTTGGTAATACGAAGCTCAAATCCCTAAATTTATCTCCTAAAATCTTCTAAAGAGAACAAAGGAAATTAGAGGATTTCAATCACTTTGAATATACCAACAGTATTATTAATTCTTAGCTAGACGCCCATGTGATTAAATCACACAACGAGGGAATGAAAATCTTTCTTTTTCTGTTCCCTGTTAAGAGTTCCCCGTTCCCTATTTTCAAGACAGATACCCGTGGTAAAAGCTCATAAAGAAGGTAGAAATATTTCTTACCCATCTTCTTGTTACCAACATCTAGTCCCTATTTTACAAATAGAAATTGCAACAATTTTTAACTCTGGTTTGTGGCTCTAAATCAAAACAGTTCTTAATTCTTTAAGAACTTTACCAATTTCAACAAAATCTGAGTTTTTAGAGAGTTTTTTCAAAGTTGCTAAATCACTTTTGAGAACAATGTCATTGTAAGCCTTGATAGCAGCGATTAGCTGAGGCACATCCACATTCGTTTGAGCGTCATTGTCATTAGCATGACAAGAATTGATTTCTTGAATCGGTTGTGATTCAGCACCAGATAGACTAGGCTTTTGTTTTAATGAAGGTGCAGAAAACTTAAATAATCCTATTAAAGCTTTTACAAGAGTTTGAGTGGGAGTTTGAGAAGCTCCTGAATTCGATAGGGAAACCTGTAGCTGATTAATGGCATCATTGGCATCAGATGAACACGCCAGAAGTAAGCCAATCACACCTTTTTGAGATCCGTTTGAATTGCCTGTATTGGCGTTTTTTATAATCGCGCCTGCCTGTTGATTAATAAGCTGCTGAATGATAGCTGGAACAAGAATTTGATTATTTACCTCGACTAATACATTAGTTCCAGGAAATTGGAAGTTACTACCAAAGAAAGTGGAAGAATCTTCACTCGTTCCCCGAATTACAGCTTTACCAGCATTAGCTTTTATCGGCGCGACGCCATCAATACAGCCCAAAACCAATAAAACTAGACCAATGGTCAAAGGCAATTTTTGCTTATTCATTACTTTTACATTTTACTTTAATTAATTAATACAGAAGTTAGACTTTAAAACTGGAAAACATAGCCTCCACTTACAGATAAACCTGTGCCGTTATCAAAATTGTCGGTAAGATCTGTCAAGATCGTGTTAATCACTATGGGTGTTTTCTTGAAAGGAGCAAAGGAAGCACCTATATTGAGACTATTCCCAGTCCAACTTGTAACTAAAGAAACTTCTGGCATTACTCGTAAACCCACACTACCGAAAAAATTTGGGGTATTTTCGTTGGCTGCGATCGCTCCTATAGAACGATAAATACCACTGCCAACACCAACTGAAAGAGTGATGGGTAGTTTGTTTTTAGGATTATTTGGCTCTAAATCAAACGTTTTAGTAACTACTCCATAAATAGTATCTTTTGTCCCATTGTTATCTCCCCATTTAATCGGATTTGACCAACCAACAGCTACTGCTGTACGATCAGCAAAATACTTGTGTACTTTAAAACCTAAACCTCCACTATCGCCAAAGTCGAAATTATCACCACCTCCTACACTGGTAATATTCGCATTTATTTCAACACCCACAGATTTCAATGCATCTCCTAAACCAAATCCAACAGCTGCCGAACCATCAATGCGATCGTTGTCAAAAGGAAAGTACAAACCACCTCCTATGTAGGCTTGTCCCCAACTTGCACCATAAGCTGAAGGAGTGCCAGCAGTAGAGCCAGGAGCTATAACGCGTCTGCTTTCTACCACAACAGGATCAATTAAAAGCTCTTGACGTAACTGATTTAGCTCTCTCAAGCTATCGCCAACTCCAGGGGAATTTATCTGAGCAATTAGTTTAGTGTCTTTTTTGATGCGAGTATTTTGACGTTGCTTCGCTTTTGCTATCCATTTTTTTAATGCAGAGCTTTCTTTTCTAACATTGACAGCAGAAGCACGGTTGACTGAAATAGTTGTGGTTAAGAAAAAGGTTGCTGCCAGGGTGCTTAATAAACCCAAGCATACACTGCGCATATAATTTACTCTAGAATTACGGGAACTAGCAGTAGCATTAAGTTTTTTTTCTTTGTTCATTAGAAATATAAAAAGTATCAAAACCTTCAAAATTGACCCATTACATTAAAAACTCGTTAATAGATATATATTGAACGGCGTGTGCAAAATCTTACCATTGCCGTACATATAGATTATCTGTATTCTTAATTACTTAAAAGCTATAGAGATATTTTCTAATCATTAAGATTAATGGCTCAAAAGCTTTTAGAGTAAAAACCTTGCCTTTACAACATCAGCAAGTAAGATAAAGATAATTAACGAATTATACTGAAAATAAGCTATATACAAGCTAAATTAGCCACAATTTCTACTCTGTGGATATAAGGTAGGTAATAAACTTTTAAAACTATTTTTAATGCTTGTCTTCCGTATTTATACGTAAGAATTATAAAAATAAATTTAGTTTCCGATAGATTCTGAAAATTTTGTATAATAAAATACTAAAAAACAACTTGCCACAGTTTACCGATTCATTAAAATGACTGTGGTTACTGTATTGCAGAGATTATGTAGCATAGGCGATCGCTTACTGCCCTATTTGTATTGGTAAGTGGCATTGAAATATTGAAAACAAGTCTTTAAAAAAGTTGATAAATCTTAAGAAAATGTAATAATTTCCTATATATAATGGATAACAAATTCCATAAAACCAGGTCAAACTTCAGTCACAGTCAAGCTAATAGTAAACGAGATATAACTATGGGTAACATTAAATTCGTTAAAGAGAATAAAGAAGTTGTAGCTGCTGATGGTGCCAATTTGAGACTCAAAGCTTTAGAAAATGGGATTGACATCTATAAAATCTGGGGAAAGATGATGAATTGTGGTGGCTACGGTCAATGTGGCACTTGCATTGTCGAAATAATTGAAGGTAGAGAAAATCTTTCGCCCCCCACAGAGGTAGAAAACCGTTTATTGAAAAAAAAGCCCGCTAATTATCGCCTTGCTTGCCAAACCTTAGTCAATGGTACTATAAGCGTAGTTACAAAGCCTTAGAGTTGATGATTTTGATATTTCCAATTCCTCTACTTACAACTTTCAACTTTATACTCATTACAAATGATTCAGTCAGAGCGCAATGATGCTATCCTAAGATTGTTGACTGGTATTTAAGAGAGGCTTTTCTGCTATGCAGGTTAATGACCTGGGGTTTGTAGCCAGCATCTTATTCGTGCTGGTTCCCGCTGTTTTTTTAATCATCCTTTACATCCAGACAGCTAGCCGCGAAGGTAAAAAAGATACTTAGGATTTTTTTGATAAAATAAAACCCTTACACTTAGTAGTAAGGGTTTTTATTTTTCAAACTACTTTTGTTTTGCGCTGAAAGATTATCGTTTAAGCAAGATAATTTGGCAGTTGGCAGTCAGACTTAAAAGATTTTAACCGTTACAGTGCCGAATCATTGAAAATTGGTTAAGGCAACAATACTATTTACGTCAGTTCAAAACTTACCCGAAAACCAAATGCTGGAAACTAAACTGTTTCTAAAATGGGTAGAGGCACTGCGCGATCGCACAAGTATTTTGTGAAACTTTGTACCTGAATCAATTTCTACGCTCGTGGCTATACCCTTTACGAATCGCCATTATTATAGAAATTCAGCTTTTGTTGTAAAATTAACCAGAAAAAAGGTAGGTCTTCTATCAAGTATCTTTTCCATAGTCTCTTTGGTTCAGATACCATTCTGTACAACCATTCTAAACCCAAATCGCTAATAAACTTAGGAGATCTCTTAATGTTACCTGCTTCAAAATCGATAGTAGCACCTATCGCCAAAAAGATTTTAACATTAGGCAGCAAATCTTTGTACTTATAGATCCACTTTTCTTGTTTGGGCGCACCTAAACCAACTGCCAATACTGTTGCTCCTGATCGCCTAATGATATCAATGATTTCCTGACACTCTTTTTCGTTTTTTTCAAATCCAAATGAAGGTGAGTGCGAGCCTACAACAATATTTCTACCTACTTTAGCATTAATTCTCTGTTGAGCTTTGTAAGCAACACCTTTACCTGCTCCTAGTAAGAAAATTTTGATTTGCTCGTTCTTTTTATGAAAGTTATAAAAAGCAGGGAAAAAATCTGAACCGGAAATTTTCTCTTTAATGGGCTTACCTAAGAATCGAGATGCATAAAGCAGAATTTGACTATCACACAGTTTGTATTCAGCACGATTATAAACGTGGAGAAAATCCACATCGTTCTGTAATTTCATCAAATGATCGACGTTAGGCGTAAACACAACGCCGCTTTTAAGGTTCTCTAAGACTTCCGCCTTAGATAAGTTGTCTATCTCTACATTTAAGAGCTTCACTTTTTCTTTGTCATTTAAATCCTGATAGACGGAACCAGTTTGGCGATCAAATAACTGTGTTCGTAATGTCTTGCTTACTTTGTCCGAGGACGCACGATCAAAAAAGGTGTTGAGAAACCTAACTCGGTCTGCCATATAATTTGAACCTCATCATCCAAAATTCGGCGATAGCAGAATTCAGAACACAGGTAGCGCCAAGCTACCGCCGAATCATACATACAGTCCTGTGCTTGACTAGAGATATCAAGCCAGTTCAATTGCTTGTACAACAATCATTAGTCTGCAACCGGAATGAAATTCTTAATATATGGGGACTTTTGACATACTCGCATTACATCCTCACATTTAACCACATATAAAAAACTTGGACTTTGATTTACAAAATCCTCTTACAGTCTCTACCTTAGGGGGTCATGAAAAATACTATCTGATGGTTATTTAGAGCCTAAGGTGTACAGTATCCTTATGGAGAGACAAAATTATCCATCTAACTATCCGCTTGGCTCTAGTGTGGAGAAAATTCAAGCTTCATACTAGACTGTATTCAATTCAAAGATTAATGCTTGGTTATGATTCAGTTTAACGCGACAGTATGGTAGTACTGCATCTACTACCTAACGTTGTTAACAGACTCTTGAGTATAACGAGGCTACTTATGTTAGACAATTCCGAGAGAAATTGCACCATTTGTTAGCACTCATTATTTCTTTTTGTTATCAAGATATTCTTGTCTTTTGAAATTTAAGAAGTTGTATTTCAAAATCTCTGGCTTGAACAAGAGTTCAAGGTTGAAAAACTTGTCAAGTAACAGAGCCATATTATTCTTGAAATTCTTTTGTGTATCTTACGAAAATCTTGCACGCACGTTATGTCCAATTAATTTGTAGTTGCGATGGAAAAGCTGCCATGGAGAGGCATCGAATTATGGTGATTGGTAGCAACGTTAGCACCGTGCAGCGCGTCAGCAGCTACTGTTTGAAAAAGAGTTTAGAAGTGTTCCCCTATTACGGTATTCCAAACAATGAAGAGGTTACTCTATTCGCCCCTCACGTTTTTGTTTTATGTCTACCAATACTCGGAGATTTCCAGATATTTCAGCCCTATATTTTGTGGTCAGAGCAACCTATGGATGAGGGTTTATCATCAGTTACCACACCTACAGAACTATATACCCGTCTAGAGGAATTTCTTTCTTACTAGTCTAAATGAACTTAAATTAAACCTTCACGCACAGCCAATGCTGCTGCTTGTACGCGATCATCAACACTAAGTTTGTTGAGAACCATACGCACATAAGATTTGATTGTCCCTAGTGAAAGGTAGAGTTCCTCAGCGATTTCCTGATTTGAGTATCCTTTGGCAATTAATTTAAGAATCTCACGCTCGCGGTTGCTGAGAATAGATTGTTGCAGTGTCTCAGAAGTAGGAGCTTGATGGTTAGAGTTCATGGCAGGCTTGAGCATCCGGGCAACTTTCTGAGCGATATGAGGATCTAGATAAGCGCCACCCTGGAGGATTAATTGAATCACAGCAACAAGCTGTTCCCATTCAATCGTCTTGAGGCAGTAACCATCTGCTCCCGCCGCAAGCATCCCAATCACCTGCGTGTCGTCATCAAAAGCACTCAAGGCAAGAATACGGGTGGCAGTGCGATCGCTTTTAATCCGCTGTGTAGCTGTAATTCCATTCATGGCTGGCAGATCGATATCCATCAAAACTACATCCGGCTGAAGCTCGGTAGCCAATTCAATAGCTTGTGGCCCGTCACCAGCCTCACCAACTACACTAAAGCCAGGCTCCAAGGCAAATTGTCCTTTCATACCCCGGCGTATCAAAGTGTGATCATCAACAAGTAGAATCCGCACTGTTTTCTGTTCTTGCTTCTCAAGCATCACTCCTCCTCCCGTATCTGCTTTTCGTACTTAGATGCAGCCTGAATTTTAGCGATTGGTAGGGTAAACCAGAAGGTACTACCTTCTTTGAGGGTACTTTCGACACCAATCTTACCTCCGTGAGCTTCCACGATTTGACGACATAAGTACAAACCAAGTCCAGATTTGCCACGCCGCCCTCGTCCCTGAATGAAGCGGTGAAATAGGCGTTCTTTATCTTGTGGTGCAATTCCTGAACCATAATCTCGTACAGAAATCTTGACTTGGGTTTTTCCGAAAGATGCTACTTGAAGAAAAATTTCCTTACTCGGTTCACTCACTCTGACAGCATTATCTAGTAGATTTTGTACAACCCTTCTAATTTCTAATTCATCACCATAGACAATCGGCAATGACTGAGAAATTTTATAAACAAGGGTGGGTTCCCGTTTAGAAGTGGCTTGTATCTGGGCAATTGCTTTGACAAAAATCCTTTCCCAATTTAGAGGTTCATAGTTCAAGCGAGCGCCGTAACCAGCTTCATATCGAGAAACATCCAACAGAGCTTCCACAAGCTTGAGCAAATCCTCGTTAGCCTGGCGAAATTCTTGAAACACTTCTTTCCAAACACAACTGACAGGGCCAAAAGCTCCTTTAAGCATACCGTCTAAGGTAGCGCGGGTAGCAAGTAAGGGAGTGCGCAAATCATGGGAAAGGGCAGAGATCATGTCCTCAAGCTGTTGATTACGAACCTCAATGCGTTGTTGGCGCTCTCTAGCCTGAGCTACCATTTCGTTGAGAACTTCTGTCAGTTGACCGATTTCATCCGGAGAGGAATAGTCAAACCGAATATCCATTTGTCCTTTGCGCCAAACTTCTCCCACTTTTATCAACTGTCGTAAAGGAACCTCAACTCGTTGGTGTAAAAGCCGAATATTTAAAGTAATTCCTGCCACAATCACTACTGTGCAAACAATGTTCACAGCTGTATTGATGTAATAAAGTTGCTGCAAACGATGTTTGCGTTCGCCCATCAGTAGCTCTTCGTGCATAAGCAAAATCCGAATCTGAGCGCGCAGAGAATCAAATAAATTCTTTTCTATCAAACTATTAGTGCTGGTAGAGTCAGAGAGTGTTCCTTGAGTGAGCTGGCTTTGCCAGCGATTATAAATATTTTTAATCCTGTCGAGTTGTTTAATTTGGGTTGAGTTATTTTGCAGGAGCCAATGTAGACGATTGAGACTGCCACGGACGGCTATTTCTTCTTTTTTGTAGGTACCTTGTGAGGCTCTTTGCTCATCTATGACGGCGTTAAGCAGACGTTCTGCCTCACGCTCAACCAATAGGGTACGAGTTACTCGGTCGGCTGCATCTTGACTGAGCAATGCTATCCATAAATTTAAACATTGTTGTCCCACTATTAAAGATACCAGTATCAAAAAGCTGGTACATAATGGCGCGAATAAATGTTTTTTTGGAGTTGATGAAGCCAGGCAACGCAGTAACTTAATAGTGAACACTATCTGACAGGTTTCTGAGCTTAATTAAATGAATAACAGATAGCTTACTGACGTATTGATTGTTACAAATACCTCAGCAAATATCAGGTTTTTCACAGCAGTCATCATATTTACTAATTGATCATCCAGGGTTGCGCATTGGTACATAATACTACACGCAGCCATGTTTCTGCTCCAATCATAGCCTCATTTATAAGAAGGCTGCTTGAGATGAGAATCTACAAGCAAAATTTATGAAAAAATTCATAGTGCTAATCATGTAAACAATAGGGAACATTATTACAAAGCTACGTATTTAAGTAAACGTTTACATGACTAAATATTTTTTGGCTATATATCTAAAGTAATAAACTCTAGGCTTTGTTTATACATTTTCGATAACTGAATTCAAGTAAAATCTAACACTTAAATTATTAAGTTGATTTTTGTAAGTTATTTTGTAAATTCCTATCATAATTACAATTGATTCAGTTATCTAGAGCAATTATTTCAGTACTTATAACAGTAATGATGGTAAATAAAATTATAATAATTGAAATAAATAATATCCACTTATGTATTAATAATACATGGTTTGAATAAGTAAATTTTCAATATTTATTTGGCTCTCTGCGATCCTACGTAATTACTTTTGTAAAGATTTGATTTTGCTACCTCAAAACTATAGTGATTTTGTAAAGATTTGATGTTGTTAATACAGCCCGATTAGCTTCACAATTAAATAAAAATCACTATTTATTAAAAGTACAAAGGTTCAAAATCAACGCGATCGCACTAAGGTTTAGAAAGAGGATCTACTGAGCTAGCCACGAATCGTACATTAGTACTGTTTACAAATTTGTTTTTGATGTGCAAAGGCTGTGGCAGTTAGTGAAGCAATTACATCAATGAGAAATAGACACGGCAGTCGCTATTTAGTTTGCTAAAAGTGTAGCGATCGCAAACGAAGCAAAACTATAAGCATTTTTAAGAGCAAAGCCTCTCAACCATAAACTACCGTTCTAGGAAAGGAGCAACAGTTTCCACATTGCACTGTTACTTTTGCCCAAATTAATTAGTTCGGATGTAAATGTCGCCATAGGAATATTCCTCATGTCCCTGGAAACCGTTGGGGAAAAATCTTAAAAATTTTTCCAAAGACATCCACTTTTGATACGTAAATGAGTTTAATCGAGATGATGGCGTTATGTTTATGCTTAGGTCTCCAAATTGTGACAGATAATCCAGGCAAGCAAGAGCATTGTCAATATCATGCTTCTGATTAAGATGATATTCAAAGGACAATAAGGGGATTGGCTGCGTCAGCCCTTTCAAAACTTCAAGTTCCCATCCCTCAACATCTATCTTGCAATAGCTTGGTTTTCCAAACTCAGTGATAGCATGATCAAGAGTTATGACAGGGACTTGAAGACTTTGTGTGAGCGTGCCTTCCCCCCAATTCTCATGCAAGCTTGCTTGTCCACGAAATTCATGGACATTCAATACCGCTTCTCCAGCTTCTGCACCAAGAGCCTTCTTACATACATACAATTTGTTGCGGTCATTGTAGCATCGAGCTTCAAGTTTTCTCATACAGTCAAGCTGTGGTTCAAACGCAACTACCCTTGCACCAGATCTAAAAAGTACTTCCGTTTTTTCACCAATATTTGCACCAACATCAAAGCAAAGACAGTCAGGCTCTAATAGCTTTGAGAAGAAGGCCACTTCCTGACGGTAATGCATTAGCTGTGATCGATTTAACAAACGATACGGAGATCTAGCCGGTCTGTAAATCCCAGCTGATAGTCAAAACTGTTTTACAACGGTAAATTTTGACATCTAGACTATCTTCCTTCAAATCTAGCCATATTCCACAACTTTATTAAAACTGCACTAATTTGTTGAAACTGCACTAGACTGATCTTGTAAAATTCGACGCTTTTGATTTGCCCCCGTACTTTTTAAAGCAATAGACTCAATGGAGTGATAAAAAGACTCAGGCAATAGTACAAGAAGATATGCCGCAGCTAAAGTTAAAAGAGTACGGCGTGGCTCCTCAATTAAAATACGCCAATTAGTTGCCAGAGCTTGGTTCATCATTTTTACAGCCATAGAACCATCTTGCAAACGCACTGCTCTGCGAGCCAAATAACGCAGTATATAAGCTCTAGCTAGTGGTTCCCATTTATCAACTATTTCTGGGGCATAAGAGCGTGTCTTTTCCATGACTTTTTCCCAAAAATCGAACTGCTTGAGCATATTCGATGATAGTCCGCCCGAATTTACCCGATATAAAGTTAAAGCTTCAGGAATACCCTCCATCTGCCAATTTGTCTGAATTCCGATGCGAATCCAACATTCGATATCTTCACATTGGCGAAAGCTTTCATCAAAATAAAAATCTTCTAAACTACCATAGATATTATCCTGGTATTTTATATCTTCAAAAACTTCCTTTCTAATCACCGGAGCAGAGCCATTACCAATAGGATTGCGGCAAAGTAAGTGGGGTACGGTAATGCCTTTAAGCTTAGGCATTTGATATGTTCCCAGAGGTTCTCCTGCCTCATTGACAAAGGCAGAACGGCTAAAGCTAATACCGACATTTGGCAGTTTTTCTAAGTGAGCAACGTGTTTTTCTAGCTTTTCTGGCACCCACAAATCATCTCCGTCCAAAAAGGCTAAATATTCCCCTTGAGCGTGACGAATCCCAGTATTTCTAGCTCCGGCTAGTCCTCGATTTTCCTGACGAATAATTTTAATTCTCGGATCTGTAAATTGCTCACAAATCTCTACACTTCTGTCAGGAGAGGCGTCATCAATAATGAGAAGCTCGAAATTTTTATAGGTCTGATCGAGAACAGATTGGACTGTAGCTGCTATGTACTTCTCGACTCCATAAACTGGAACAATTACAGAAACTTTTTTCATTAGTTTAACGACTAAGCTTTAATTGAGGCTGACTTTAATTTTTAGTCACAACTTTAGCTGTACTATAAGTAGGGTAATTATTAATATATTGATGGAGATACTACCTGTAGGCTATGATCGCAACTTTTACTGATAGCATCCAAGAGAGTAGAAAATTATCCACCTGGCTATCCGCTAAGTAGTGGTGTACAGAGAGCGCCAACAATGCGAAGCAGTTACAAAAACGGCCTCTACTGGCAAACTGTACAAAAAGTTTTGCAGTAGATATTTGGCAGCAATAAAATTTCAAACTCTAAAATAACCGAAGACTGACTGCTCAATCAATTGTTTAAAGCCGCCACATCAAAACTGTTTTACCAGCAGATTTTGGAGCGCAATTTTTTGTAACACAGCTTACTAAGTTAAGTAGGATTATCGCTATGCTCAAAAAACAACTAAAAAAAATTAAAGTGCTCAGAGAGTTAAATCGCGTACTTTACAGAATGGGTATTAAAGCTAAACTTCGTAAACCTTTAATAGATATTTTATTAAAATCAAAAAAACTAAAAGAATTGAATCGTAGAGATTTAATAACAAGAGCAGATAATTGTTATGAGTATCATTCTCCAGAAGATTTAAACTTAGTGAAGGCGTATTACTTAGAAGATACACCTTCTGATGTCAAAGAAGAGTTAAAACCTCAAAAAGATAAGATATCAAATTCTTATGTTTTTGAAGTTAGTAACATTTATTTGATAGGAAAATATGCTGTTGGTCTAACAGATGAAGGAGAGTTTATCAGAGAAACTAGTGTTCCTTATTATAGTAACAATATATACTGGCATACAGCAGATAGTCTTTCTTTAAGAGCATTAACATCATTTTATCTATCAAGATCATCTAAAGAATTACCCATTGCTTGTTCTTTAATAAACAGTTGGAATCATAATAACTACTATCAGTGGATTATAAATACACTAACTAAATTAGAAGGAGTAAAATACTATGAAAATAAGACAGGTTTTAAGGTTCCTCTAATTATTCATAATCAACCAAATAAATGGCAGATAGAATCACTTAAATATTTGGGATATCGAGAAGAAGATTTTATATTTTGGAGAAATCGAAAGACATTGGTAAGAAATCTCATCGTACCTAGCTTCCGAAACCTATATCAAGATGAGAATATATACAGTGGATATACTTCTCCTCAAGGTTTGACATGGTTAGCAGAAGAACTAAAACAATATGTTCGTAAAAATTGTACTTCAATTAAAGATGTACATCCCTATGTTTATGTTTCTCGAAGAAAAGCAGTAGGCAGACGGATATTAAATGAATCTGAAGTATACGAGTGTCTAAAATTCTATAATTTTAGAAGTTATATACTGGAAGAGTTAAATTTAGCTGAACAAATAAATTTATTTTCTCAGGCAAAATTTATCATTGCGCCACACGGAGCAGGATTAAGCAATATTATATTTAGTACAAATGCTAAAGTAATCGAGATATGTGGTGAAACTCCACCAACTCTTAACTTTGCAGGAATAGCTAGAACTTTAGGATTTCAGTACGGCTGTTTAACAAATCCTAATAATAGTAATTTGAGTAAAAACGACGGAAACATCCAAGTTGATATCAAAAGGTTGAGCGCTATGATAGATATGTTAATTTAAAAGTTGATATAGGAGATAGATTTACAATTATCCTTATCTAGAAAATAATTTTCTATTATTACAGAAAATTATTTTCTAGATATAGAATTATATAGTAAATTTCTTGATCACAATTACCTATGACTTTACTCTTGTTAATGAAAGGCTAGAATTTTTTCTGAAGATATTTCTAATAGCCCAGACACTAAAAATAGAATTAACTAATAACTGACAAATTAGTACAGATGCAGCTACCCATATTATTCCAAATTTAACCGCTATTAACAAAGCTATAGTAAATAATTCCGTATAAATAAAGCTGTAGTAAAGATTTACTTGTGTTTTACCCACAGCATTTAGTAACTGACTGGCAGTATTGTAAAGGGGAAGTGCCAGAGCAGAAAGACAAATGAGTATCAAAATCGGCACAGCCGATACCCATTTTTGACCGAAAACAATTGGTACATAAAAGGGAGCTAAACTTGACTGCAAAAGAATTAATGGAACTACAACACTAGCAGTGGATTTAAGACTACTAAAATATCTCTGTTTGAGCTGCTCAAAGTTTCCACGAACTTCGCAAAGATGAGGGAACAAAGCAGCAGTGCATGCGTTTACCACATTTTGACTAATTCCTAATCCAGCATTGAAAGCAAAATAATAAATTCCTAGTGCATCAAGTCCTAGAAAACGACCAATGATTAAGTAGTCTATATTAGATCTGAGTCTACCTAGTAATTCAACACCAAGTATATCTTTACCGAAATCAATAATTTCACGCCACTTATCAAGCTTAAAATACTTTGGAGGCCGCCAAGAATTATTTTTAAGCATAACTACTATCCATACTGGAGTGCTTAAAACAATTGGTATAACTACAGCCCACATTCCTAATCCCATTACAGCTAGAGCAATTGTCAAAATGTTACCAATTAACGACTGAATGACATTGCATAATGCTGCTATCTTGAGTCGATTCTCTCGTTCAATTAGTGCGCTTTGAACCAGAAAAACTGGTAACATCAAGTAAAATAAAGCGCTAAAACAAATAGGCAAAATAATTTGTTGATCATTATAAAACCAAGCAACTGGAAAGGCAGCAATACATTGAATAACAAAAAGAGAACCGCACAAAATCCAATTCAGCCAATATGATGTATCACAAATTGCTGGTAAATCTTTTTGATTAGCTTGAATTATCTTAGGCCCAATTCCAGAACGAAGAGCAAAAACTTTTGCAAATTCATTGGAAGTCATGATGATGGCTACTAATCCATAATCATGGGGGCTAAATGTACGAGCTAAAGTAAAAGTTGTCCCCAAGCGAAAAATACGGTTGGCTAGCTCTGCTCCACCCAACCAACCAACGTTGCGAATAAATTGATTACTTAATTTTTGCCTTAACTTATTGATTAGCATTCGATTACCTGATAAAAGATAAATCTAACAATTACTCCAGTTACTCAAATATGAATAATTTTAATGAACGAAAAAAATTGTAAAATACATTTAGTTCATTAAGCCTTTAATAATGAAATATTTTGAATTGGAAATAATTATTAAGTTCGACATATAAAATCAAAATAATCAATATATTTAACTTGATAAGATTACGTTTTTTTTAAAGATAAACACACCTTGTACAGTCTATCATTAAAATTGCTTGATTTAACTAAAATATTTTTTGAAACTACAAAGATGCGTTAAAGACATTTTAAATTTAATCAAAATAGTTCAAATTAATTAATATGGCTTTTCCTAATTACCCTGCCTATGACAAAGGTTTTGTGAGACTTGACTGAAAAACAATTACTAGTAGATTTATCCGAATTTTAGGAACGAATTAAAGGTTTAAGACCAAGAGCATGCATAATTTCTTGATCGCGCAAATTTAAGCGAAACCATTGATTCCAACCAATATTATAAGATTCTAATATCTGTCTAACGTCTTTTAAATAGCGAAGCATCGAATCTCTGGGAACATTTGCCGACTGTATTACTCCAAATTCATTACATATAACAGGAACACCATTAGATTTTGCCCATTTTGCCACTAATGACAATTCATTGACTAACTTAAATTTATTCCATTGCTCTTTACCATAATTTTCTACTCCCCATCTAGCTTGAGGATCTCGAATCTTATTTAATAAAGGTGCAACTGCTTGTGGATTAGAAGGGTAAGGCACTCCCTTCATATATTTTAAAGCTTCCCATCCCCAGGTAGCTCCTTGATGTGTAAAAACAAACGGATCATAAAAGTGAAAGTTATATACTACATTTCTATCTTTTACAATTTCAGTTTTTAGAAGAGCTCGAAGGTTATTCCAATGACTTTTAGTCACTCTTAAGTTAGAACTTGCAATAATTGTGTGGTTTGGTGCGTATGAACGGATTGTTGAAATCAGCCGAGGTTGAATTTGATTCCAAACATGAGGTGTTTCTGCTGAAGGTTCGTTTAAGACTTCCAGAAATACTTTTTCTGGATTGGTGTGATTAAAGTGAGTAGCAAAAGCTTTGAAGAAGGCTAAATACTTTGTAACAGCAGCAGGATTTGAATACAATTCTTCTGGAGCGTCAAAAGGACATATAGTAATTCCTAGTCCTATTCTCATGTGCATTTGAACAATCGTATCCAAAGCCGCAAGATAGTCTTGCTTTAATACATTAGGATTTTTATCATTAAAAAAATTAGACAAAACAATCGGTAGCCTAGTGTAAGTCAAACCTAAACGTTTGTATTGCAATAAAGTTGCATATAGATTATCTTGTTTCTGTGCAAATTCAATCACCCGTCGGCGTCCAAGATTGAAACCTTTAGATAGCGTCCTTAGGCGGTTAGGTTGAACTATAGATTTAGGATGATTCGTTGCTTTTACAAGCGTGCACTTGGGAGCTGTAAGTCCACAACAGAGGGATAGAAGTCCCAATCGCAGAAACTTAGAGCGCGATAAAGTACTCATAGAAGTATTTTTATGATTTCAGTATACAAGTCATGTACTTATTTTTTTGAGAAAAGTTAAAAGCCTATTGTAATTATTAACTTATTTCTTTATTTCTTAAATGTGTTAAATTTACCACTTAATAATATGCAATTTAGTTAAAATAATAATAAATCAAACTCTTTCTTTCAACGCAATACCTATTAAAACTAAACCAGGCCAATAAATATATGATAAACCTTCTATCTTTTCACCAAACGTAAATATAAATATAACTAATAATATACTTAATCCTGTTTTAGCAACATCATTTTTATAGGTTTTGCTGAGTAAATCAAAAAAGCTCCATAATAATGGAAATGCTAGAGCAATCAAACCTACTAGACCTTTTTCAAAAAGAATACCGAACCAGGTATGGTGAGTCCCTATAGGCATGAATGCTACAACTCTCGGCCCTCTCGGCTCTATAATTCCATGACCCCAAACAGGTGCCTCACTCCAGCGATCAAGGGCTATACGAGCCAATGTTTCCCTCACTCTTGAAGAACTGGCTCTAGCTTTAGAAAATTGCTCTCTAAAAGTATCAAGAACACTTATTATTAAAGGAGCAAATATACCTGCACATAAACTTAATATCCCTGCTGTAAATTGTACGCCAGGTTTGGCAAGGTTCACAAGTAACCAAGTAACTAATGGAACGATAACTATAGAAAGTAAAGATAATCGTGAAAAAGAGCCTAAAATCATAGCAATTGAGGCAACCATGCCAATCAACCGCCATTTCTTATGAGATTCTTGACAAGCAAGTAAAAAATAAATATTGGCTACCATCCCCAAGCCAGGAGCCCAAGGCGCAAATAATGATAAACGAACTTGATTGGTTTCTTGCTCAAAACCGTAAAGCCTTACTTGGTAGAAGAGTTCGCCATTACCTCCGATCAAGCGTAAAGGAGAATCATACAAAAGATCCGGCAGACGCAACATGTATGCCAAATAGCAAATGGGAATGAGTATCAGACTTTGTAGGCAGATGATACAGACAGCCCGATAAATCAATTTTGGTCGGATATTAAGGCATCCTATCAAAGGATATAAAGCCATTAAAGCCCACGATCTTGCCCAATTAATAGATGACGTAATTATTTTTGCTAATCCTAAATTAAAATCTATATGACCAATAATTAAGGCCACTTCCATAACGAGCATAGAAACGATCCACACCCATACTGTAAAAGGAATTGTTACTTTCTCGTCAGGTGGTGTATTTTCCGTTTGACTCCAAAGCTTTTTGCCAAGATAGAATACGAGGAACCAGGCAATTAAAGGCATGAAAACATACTGTCCTCCCAGGAAATAAAAAACGTAAATTCCTACAAGGGAGTACCAAACTACTTTTTCTTCTAAGTTTTGAGGTTTCATCCGAATCAGGATTTAGAAGTTTTCAGTCTTGCTAAAAACAATAATGTTTTCTAAGCCTTGCTCAAATCAAGCTAATCATTTATTGGTTGCAGTCACAATCATGTCATTTTTCAACACGGGTGTAATATAACTCATCATGGAAGGTTCTGCGTTTGCGATCGCGTAACCAGAGCAATACTATACCTGTGGTTACAAAGAGGGAACCCATAGCCGCACCCAGAAAAGTATATGATTTCTTTGGCTGACTAGGGCTATCAGGTAAGCTTGGTTCTTGCAGTATTTGAATAAGTGGATAAGAACCAAAAGCATTCGACTTACCAATATCGAGTCTGGTTAAAGTTGAAGAAAAAACGGCTTCGGCTACTTGCAGATCTCGTTTTAGAGCATCCAAAGTAGTTTGTTGCTGTGCCAGATTTTTAAGCCTATTCTCAAGTTCAGCAATCTGCTGATCTATTGTCTGAGCTTGTGCTATGAGTCCTTTTTGCTCTGACTGAACTGTAACCAACTCTTGATAGAGAGCTTCGCGAGGCGTACCATTGGAACTGTTACTACTTACATTTAATTGCTTGATTAAATTTTCCAAGTTAACAGGACGTCCTACAAGAGTTTGACCTCTAGCCAGTAACGCTTGCTCAGCTGCATCTCGTTTGGCTCGCTCTGCAACAACTGTAGGATGATCAGGCAGAAATTTGGACTCTAGAACAACTAAAGCAGCACTAGCATCACTATAATTTTTTAGATTCTGCTGAAATATCTGATCTGTCTGAAGACTAAAAGCATCTGACGCTTGTTCAGAAGAAACTTTCAAATTAGCCGATAATTGTCTAAAGCGAGCAGTGGTTTGTTGCTGTTGAGCTACTATTTCAGCTCGTTGTCTCCTGAGCTGCTCTATGTTGCTTGTTAAATCGCTAATTTGGGCCTCAGAATTTAAACCTGAGCGTGCTTTATAGTTAGAAAGACGCTGCTGTGATACTTGCAGTTTCTGCTGTGCTGAATTTAGAGCTCTTTGAAAACCTACCTCTTTTTTCAAAACTTCTTGTTGTCTAAATTCATTTAGCCTATCTTCAAAGGCTTTGTAAAAAGCTACGGATTTCTGTTGAGCTTCCTGAGGACTTGCACCTCTAAACTCAATAGTCATAACAGTAGTGTTATCTACTACTTTGACACGTGGTTCTCCAAACTCTTGTGCGGACATATTGAGTTGAGCAGCCGCAGACTTTAGCACAGGCTCACTCAGAGCAATGAATTTATAGTTTTCTCTGGGATCTTGAGTCGCACTAAATGTGTACGGAGACGAGTTTTCATAGGAAGCTTGACCAATACCTGGTAGGTTAACACTGGCATTAGAGCCTCCTCCAGGGAGGTTAATAGTCGAAGAACTACTGTAAGTTGGAGGAGTAAGCTTGATATACAGTAAAGCTAGTACCCAAAGGGCTAGATTTGTTGCTATGCCTAGAAGTAAGTAGTTTTGCCAACGCCCTTGGTTCGCTGTTGATTTGCCAGGGTATGCAGAGACCTCTATATACTTAGTCATTCAAAATCCTTCTAATTTCGGGAACTGGCGGAGTTCTAGAGCCTAAGTGCTGTTGTGCTATTGCCTCTATATACTATACTTCCAAACTTACGCTTTGGTAGTTTAAGACGTTGATTCAGCAAGTCTTCATGAAATTATTAAGCTTCAACAACAACAGAAAATACTATCTGATGGTCACGATCACGTCAGTGCAGACATCATCCTTTGGATAGGTAAAACTATCCACCAGGCTATCCATATGGATATACTTTATCCCTAGTTTTTACTTCCTGGTAGTTATCAAATTTATTTCATACCCTTAACAAGGCAAAATACTTAAGCATAAATACTCTATCTATAGAGCAAAGCTTATAAAGACTGAAATTAATTGGTTATTAAAATGGTAATAAAAGATACTTACATAGCTAAATAATTGGGCATTGAGAACTGAGTTCTCAGCTTCACAGTTATTGGAACAGGGATCAAAAACTATCTCATTTGTCAAGTGTATTAATTTGTTTACTTGGTTTAGTTTCTGAATGATTAACGATCACAAGTTTTCAGTGCAGTGTCAGAGAAACTACATTGAGTGCTTATTCTTATAATTAAAGGACAGACTTTACCTTATCTTTATAAAATATTTATTAAGAAAAAGCTTAAGCCAAAGTGGCAGTTTGTTTGAAAAGACCTTTCACCCGCTTGATTAACAAAATCCAAGTTTCTCAAATATGGACTCTGATAGATTCAAAATTAGTTAAATTAGCTCATTGATATTAAAGATTAATTAAAGTACTTTTCACGAAATAGCCAATTATGACAGGATTTACTGTTATATGTTTATTTGGATATACCTTAATCGATTAATTTTTATTGTTTTACTTTATGTTTTACGAAATTCGTACTAAAATACAAAACCTGCTTTCTGAGTGTATTTACAGATTTTCTCTACTTGTACACAGTAGAACATTGCCTCCGGTTTGTTCAAGCGATCGCCTCATTATCAATGAACTGAAAAAAGAAGGTGCGCACATTACATCATTGCAACAATTGGGTTTGTCCTCCACACCCAGTATGCTAAAAGCTTCCAAGAAGTATCTAGAAATGATGTCAGCGTCCATGAGTGAATCTTCAGAAAAAGCTGAACCACAGATCTGCACAGTCACAAATCTGGTAGAATTCTCTCAATGGGCTGTCGAAAAGAGACTGCTTCAAATTGCAGAAAACTATATCGGGTTGCCGACAAAATTTCAAGGTGTTCATCTGCGTAGGGACTTTCCTAGCATTGAACTGTGTGGCATCCAAAGATGGCATTGGGATATAGAAGATCGTCGTGTAGTAAAGATTATTGTCTACTTAAATGATGTAGACGAGAAAAAAGGTCCATTTGAGTACATTTCTAAGTCTTTAACTTCTCGTTGGTCTAGGCAGAGATGGAAAATCAACCGTACTGCAAAAAGATCCAGCGTATTTGGAATTGGAGATGAGGAATTGACATCAATAATTCCAAAATCAGCCTGGCGAAAGTGTTTAGGGGCAGCAGGCACAGTCATATTTGTAGATGCAGCCAATGTTCTCCATCACGGCACGCTGCGCTCAGAAGAACGTTCAGCTTTGTTCTTCGTATACACAGCCGCATCCCCCAAGCGACCAGCAGAGTGTACACAATACAGTGACAAGACCTACCCTAGTCCAGAAGAATTGGTTGCTAATTATATACCCAAACCTGTTTACGCAGATTTGTAAATGACAAGATTACTGACTTTAGTCTTAGTTTTACTTTAGGTATACAAGTCTAGAAGCCAATTCAGAAGTGCTAGCTGTAGACAAACCACCTGGTAAAAGATGCTTAAGCGCAACTTACTACAGGTGACGACTTTTCATGTTCCCATTCATCTAGCGCACAAGTAATCAGGAGAAGTGTATCCTATGCCTAAAGTTTCTGTGGTAATGACAGCCTATAATGCAATGGCCTATCTGCCACAAACAATGGAAACTTTGCTGTGGCAAAGTTTTACGGATTTTGAGTTAGTATTAGTTAACAATGGAAGTACAGATAATATTGTAGAGTGGGTAACCCAATTAAGCGAACCACGAATAAAACTGATTTCTCAAGAAAATCGAGGTATTCCTGGAGGGTTGAATAGGGGCATTGCTCATGCACAAGGCGAGTACATCACCTTTCTAGATGCTGATGATTTGTGGGATCCTACCAAATTGGAAAAACAAGTAAAAATTTTGGATGAAAATCCAGAGGTAGGTCTGGTTTATAACTGGGTGACTTTGATTGATGAGCACTCTCAGGATATGGGAGGATTGATCCACAGACACAGTATCGTCAAGTTTAACGTGGAAGGCGATGTGCGTAAAAAACTGCTAGAGCAAGATATTATTGGCTGCGGTAGTTCGGCAATGGTTCGTCGTGTGTGTTTTGAAGAAGTAGGAGTATTCGATCCAAGTTTCACGATCGCCGCAGACTGGGATATGTGGGTTCGGATTGGTTTACACTACCCCTTTAAGGTAATTAAAGAACCACTTACCTACTACCGCAAGCATTCTAGAAGTATGACTTCAAACTGGCAGGCTGCAATGCTAGATTGTGGTGTCGCGATCGAAAAAATTTTTTCCTATGTCTCGCCAGAATTACAATACTTGAAAAATCACAGCTATGGCCGACTCTATTTCTACCATGCTCAACAGCGAGTCAGAAGTGTACAAAGGGACTATTATGAGGCAAGTCGTTTATATAAGAAGGCAGTTAGTTACTATCCTCGACTAGCTTATTGTTGGTCGTCTGTGCGGTTAAACCTTACTATCAACTTACTGAAGTTACTTGGCGCACAGCGGTATGACAGATTAATTAAACTATTGCGTTTATTAGTATCCCATACCAAGAAAAAATTAATGAGAATAACTGTTTCGCTGAATGCGAATGGAGAAGCTTTGACCAATGAAATCGTCAATTAATTTCTCTGAGCGATCGCTGTTCTAAATTTCAGTGAGGTAAAATCAGTCCAATCAGTTCGCTGTTTGAACAGGTATTAGGTATAAATTTGTGTGCGCTCCATTCATCACTAGAAAGGCACCAGGACACTCTAAGCACGATTTATTACATTTGACAGGGTGTGATTCAAAATTCTCAATATTGATCGGGATCAATAAGGGTTGTTTGATCAGACCAAGCAATTATAAATACAAATATCAGACAATTTGTGATTTCAACCGTCTTATTCTCCTAAATTGAAGGAGAATGTAGTAGTAATAAAATTTTTCAACCTGGTCAAAAAACTGTAGAGATAAGTTCGCCCCTCTACACAAAGATGAATAGCTATTTATGCCTAGTACTAATTGGACTCGTCACCATATTCTTTCTTTAGCTGATTTCACCCCAGCGGAATATGATACTGTGTTGCAAACTGCCGGTAGTTTTCAGGAGGTACTATCACGGCGGACTAAAAAGGTGCCAACTTTACAGGGACAGGTAGTGGCGAACTTATTTTTTGAGCCATCAACTCGTACTCGCAGCAGCTTTGAACTTGCTGCCAAACGCCTGTCAGCAGATACGCTCAACTTTGCCAGCGCCACTTCTTCAATGACTAAAGGAGAAACGATCCTCGATACAGCCAAGACCTATTTAGCTATGGGAACTGATATCATGGTGGTTCGCCATAAGGAGGCAGGAGTACCTCATGTGATCGCTCAAGAAATGGATCGTCTTGGTGTAAAAGTCAGCGTCCTCAATGCTGGCGATGGTCAACACGAGCATCCTTCCCAAGCGCTGTTAGACTTATTTACTATTTGTACTCTTCTCGATCCAGATCATCCTCACCTTGAGCTTCTCAAAGATAAAAAAATTGCTATTGTCGGTGATATTCTACATTCGCGAGTAGCCAGGTCAAATATTTGGAGTTTCACTGCAACTGGTGCCGAATTACATTTAGCAGCACCACCTACATTACTACCCAAATTATTTGCAGATTACGGCAAAGATAGACCGGGTAAGCTATTTCTCCATTGGCAATTGGAGCCTGCTTTACAAGATGCTGACTTTGTTATGACTCTGCGTCTACAAAAAGAACGCATGAGCGCAAATTTACTGCCTTCTTTGCGAGAATACCATCAAATATTTGGAATTACACGTTCAAAACTACAACTTTGTAAGCCTAACGTTAAAGTTTTGCATCCAGGCCCTGTCAACCGTGGTGTCGAAATTAGCTCAGATTTAATGGATGATCCCGAATTTAGTCTCATTCAAACACAAGTTACTAGCGGTGTTGCAGTACGTATGGCACTGCTGTATTTAATTGGTAGCGGCAAGGTAACTTGAAACAAATAAAGACAACAGGGAATCTTCTCCCTTTCCTCTCCTAAGTTGGACACCCAGAAATGTGAGTGTTGACATTTCTATTATTTCTATTATTCTAGAAATATGGAAAATACAGAGACAGCTCGTTATGCAGACATTTTTGCTGCATTAGGATCGGAGCCAAGACTAGAAATTATGCGGTTGCTGTTTGCAGCTTATCCAGATGGGATGACTGTAGGCGAGATTCAGGAAAAGCTAAAAATTCCGAATTCAACTTTATCGCATCATTTGGAGAAGTTGCGAATTGAGAGGTTAGTTAATAGTCGAAAAGATAAGCAATTTCTGTGGTATTCAGCCAATACTAAGACGATGGAGGACTTGCTGTCCTTTCTTTACACTGGGAAATCTCGAAGCGATCGCGCCCCCACAGCAGTCAACAATATATCGACGCAGGAAGGGTTTATGTTTGAAAGATTTTTTGAGTCTATTTTTGAAAGAATATTTGGATTTGTCTCAGACAGGTTCCACCTGAAGGGATTTGAAAGATTTACCCAAAAAGCTGTTACTGTCATCGATATTGCCCAAGACGAATCCCGGCGCTTGGGACATGGGTATGTTGGCACTGAACAACTTTTGGTAGGACTACTTGGTGAAGGGAGTGGATTTGCATCACAGTTTCTCTCTTCTACAGGGTTGAACTTGGAAACAGTCAAGATAGAGGAAGAAAAAATTGTTGGCAGAGGAAGAGGATTAACGCCTGTGGATATGCCCTTCACACCCAGAGCCAAACGGGTGTTAGAGCTAGCAGTAGAAGAGTCACAACAACTAGGCGTCAATTATGTTGCCACAGAACATCTGCTGTTGGGAATTCTTAAAGAAGGAGCTAAAGGTACAGCAGGGGGAGCAGCAATTAAGATTTTGCAAAATTTAGGCGTAGATTTGGTTGCATTTGAACAACGTCTGCGAAGAGCATTAACTTGACTAAAAAAAAGTAGCAGTCTTAACCCACCGTTATTTTCACATATAGCAATCCTGTTTGAGTCGTGAAAATGAAGAAGCTCAGATCCCTAACTTCTCAATAAAGTCAGGGATCTCGTTGTTCGCGTGCTCTGATTATTTATCAAAAACGACTCTAAAGAAAGATTTTTAATAATTACTTCAGACAGATATTAATTTTAACGTTTTAATCTAAATATTATCTTTGAGCTAAGAGTTTTATTGAGGAACTGATAAATATTATTTACATCATCTAACTAAAGTAAGAATCAATAACTTAATCTCAGCTTCTAATTCTTACTATTTAATTCCTTCAATTGTTAGATGTCTGTTTTCTAAAAGTTGGACAATAATATTAAAGAATTTAAATCACAAAACTTACGTTTAGCTGATTGGGTTTAATTACAAACTTTAAAATCCATAAGTTAATGAGTAAAAGCTAAATCTAATTATAATCGCTTGATTCAAGAGCTTATAGATATGAGAGGAAAAACTATGAAAATTAGAATTTTGATTACAACGGCTTTATTAAGTACAATATCTCTCTTTGCCTCTACTCCTGTAAAAGCAGAAAATTCCGTTAATAATGTTCGGCGCTTGCTAGAAACTAGAGCATGTTACGGATGTAATTTAAAAGGTGCGAATCTCAGGGGTGCTCACTTAATTGGTGCAGACTTGCGAAATGCTAATTTAAAGGGTGCAAATTTGGAAGGTGCAAACCTAGAAGGTGCGGATTTAACTGGTGCCAATCTGGAATCTGCTAATTTATCACAAACTTTTGCCAGCGATACTACATTTGATAACGCTAATCTCAGTCATGCTGATTTAAGTAATGCTCACTTATATAATGCTCAAGTAGATGGAGCTGTTATGATTGACACAAATATCAGTGGTGCGAATGGTTTTAACATTATTCTTGGTGTGGGGGGTGAAGAATAAATTTTACAGGAGAATAGTTAGAAGTTATAAGATAAAATTTTAAATATTCTAATTTCTAACTTTTAATTTTCCTTTATTTATTAAACTAGATATTTAGACAGACTATTGCAGACATTTACTCAATCTCTTTTTTATGATTATAAAGGGTTTGAGTACTTTGAAGAGAATGGCAAGCAGATTTTGTTATTTATAAGATTAGATGTAATACTTTTGTGATTATACTACTAATATTTTTGGGTATTCTCATTGAAAAATCTTAGATTAAAATTAATGTGATTAGTATATTACGTAAGTAATAATACAGGAAGCATGAAATATTGAAGAGAGGAAAAATCAAAAGTACGCCTCAATTAAATGTGCTTAATGAAATTTAATATTTTTCAAAGGATGAAGGGACTTATCGGTTATCTGTTAATAAATAACCTTTAATAGCAGTGCGATCGCATAGATGTTTATATCTCTACAGAACTTATCATAAGTACTTTTTAGCGATCATCTGAGATAATTTAATTTGTATAATTGCCCATTCCCATCAGTCACTAGACTTTGTTGATGCGATCGCAATATCTCTTTGTTGCATTTAAGCTAATTAAAAAATACAGTGTGATTTACTGTTGACATCACTATCAGCCTGACTTAACTTGTAGTGGCATATGTATGTCCAGTTCATGAATCAAAAGTGTTATTTTCTAGTCATATTCTGTTGGCAATACTGTCAGCATTGGCTTAACTTATAGTTGACATATGTATGCTCATTTAGTGCATTAAAAAATTTATTTGTCGGTTAACTAATTTTTTGTACATTATTTTATGCACGTTATAAAATAGGTTTTTAGAGATAGGCGTAACTAATCAAAACTGCATTACGCTTGCAAGTGAGCTTAAATTCTATTATCAAAACTTCAATTAAGTGTGCAAAAAATAAAAATCTTCAGAAATCATTGTTTGATAACTGAAGTCACAATAAAGGATAACAAAAAATTAGGTTAATGATTTGATGAGTGCAAACACTACAAATAAGCAACCTATTAACTTTTGGCTCTATAGCTCATTCAATAAAAATTTCAGTGCTTTGATTTCTGTGATTACAATCTTAAGCACGAAAAATAGGTGCGATTAAGTTTTGAACGAGAACGTAAAAAATACCGTGAACATGAATTATTAGGTATCTAGAGGACAAACGTTGTGAGTCATTTTCAACAAAATAGATCAAAATTTATTACTACCAACCGCTATTGTCTCTTAAGCTTGTGCTTATTCATAGCGACTATATGCACTCCAATAATTGTCCCACATCTGTTTCCACCAAGTGCTACCGCGTCTGAAGCCACTTACTCTACGCCTTTGTTTTATGGCCCGTTTTCAAGTTGGACTAATGTGAAGACTGCATATGGAGCCAAAGGTGATGGCACTACCGATGACACTGCCGCATTACAGCAAGCACTTGACGATTTAGGGCAGACAGATAAAGGAAAGGGAAGTGTATTGTATCTTCCGGCAGGTACTTATCGTATTACTAAACAACTGAGACTCTACAAGGTACGCAATGTTGCAATTATCGGAGAATCTCCAGAAAGTGTGACGCTGCGTTGGGGTGGAACAAATCAAGGAGTAATGCTCCTATTTGAGAATGTTGCCTACAGTCGGCTTAGTCGCCTTACTTTTGATGGAGCAGGTAAAGCGGGTAAAGGACTTTGGATTCGTTGGGGTGGCTATGCTACAGGCGAGCATTTCCCGACAACTTTTGATATCTCTGATAATGTCTTTAAAGATTTAGAGGTAGGTATCCAAGGTGGTGAAGACCCCAATGTAGCAGGACACCAAGACACGGCAGCAGAAGTGGCAATTATGCGATGCAAATTCTTACGTCACTCCTATGCAGGCATAGTATTGCAAGATTGGAACACGGTTGACTGGTGGATTCGCAGTTCTCTGTTTGAAGATAATAATTACGGTGTTGCCGGTTTAATTGGAGTTTTTCACGTCACAAATTCGGTTTTTCGTCGCTCCACCGAGGCTGATGTGTACGCGCAAAATAATTCTTTTATCGGACTTCGGAATAATTATTCAACAGCATCTAAACGTTTTTATTCAACTCATGGTCCGACAGGAGACGGACTAAACGCCATACTACAAGGCAATACTATTTTGGATACCACTGACGTTCCAGTAAGCCTTAAAAATGCTGGTCCAGTTACTCTGTTGGACAATATTATTCGTAGTTCTGCGGGTGTGACGACTCCAGCAGTAGTTATGGGAGCAGGATCGCCAGGAAACCTAATCGCTATAGGCAATAATTTTACAGTTTCTAATCCGATTGATATTGACCGAGACTATAATCGTTTTTACTCGCAAGATAACAAAGTAGTAAATCGAAACACGATTAATGTTGAGGTACCAAAATTACCAGACACTCCAGAGCGATCAACAGCTCCAGTAATTGAAGTTACTCAAAAGACTGGAGCAGCAATTCAGACCGCAGTCAAAAAAGCCTCCTCTATCTATGCTGGTCAACGTTCTGTGGTACATCTACCCGCTGGTGACTACTCTACCAATACCACTATTACAATTCCAGCAGAAAGCGATGTGCGAATCGTAGGAGATATGGGATATTTATGCTTTAAGGGCTGCTCCCGTATAGTTTGGAATTCATCTGGTTCTGGTCCGGTGTTGCGTGTAAAAGGGCCAAGCAAAGCACTTATCCAAGATATTGACATTCTTGGTAACCGTAGTGCCGATGGGATTGTAGTTGAAGGAGTTGATCAACAACAGGGACATATCCTTCTTGACCAGACCATAACGAATATGCTTACCACTACTGGTACAGCCATGACAGTTGATGGGCTTGATTATACGGTAATTAACGGTATCAATCACCGTTTCTTTGGTATTTTAAAAGGAGTAACAGTGATTGGTGGTGCTCTAACTGCAGACGGTGAATCGACTACTGCACGAGTAAATTTGTTTGGGGGTTCTAGTGGTGCATTTAAAGAAGGACCAAGTTTTCATGTAGACAATGGTGGGCGTCTGATGATTCAGGACTCTTGGTACGAGAACGGTTCCAATAGATCTCCTATGCTACACCTCACTGGGTCAGGAACAATAACTTTAGATAATATGAAGCAACAGTTTTACGGGAGTGCTGCTGGAAGCTCCCCAACCATCATAGTAGATGAATTTTCAGGGAAAGTAACGCTAGGAAACATTCACTTTATGGGTGGTACCGTATCTATACAAGGCAATAATACCAACACTAACTTTCTACTATTTGGATCTGCATTGCGCGCACAAGACAATATTGTTGCTAGTTTCTCGAATAGCTCAACCGCTGGTCGGATAGTAACGTTGAATAATAATGTTGGTCCAAACTCTGGTACTGGAAGCGTTCGACATATGTCAAATACAGGTACTATTAATGCCGAATGGATGCGGTCTATGCTTTCCCAATTGCGTCAAGACAAACTTGCTGACCCTAAAGAATCCATACCCTCAGACGTCACTGATTTGATATTGCTACGGGTTGGAGTTGAAAATGTTACTAACGGAATTACAGTGAAGCGGTAACTTATTACACAGATAGTTGAATAAAAAGTTCAATTAGAGACAGTAAATTATACTGTATAGTTGGTACTAATTTAAATTATGGCAATAGTTTTAATATTTACTCTTGATGTTAAGGAGGAGAATTAAATTAACAGACTAAGAGTTAGGAATTACAAACTAAATGTGACATTTCCTAACTCCTAGCTCCCAATTATTAAATTTTACTCTCCAGTAATCGACAGTTCATTAACCCAGATTTTTGGACATACTCCAGCAGGAGTTAACTCAGCTTCTTTATCCACCAAAATAATTGACTTTAAAAGTTGTAGGAAATCACCGGCAACTGTTGCTGACTCAATACTTGTCTTAACACCTTTGTTGATAATCCAACCATCAAAGGGCAAAGAAAAAGAACCTTGTAAGGATTTCACTCCAGCATGGAGAGCCTGTAAATCATCGATAAAAACTACATTTTCAGCTGTTTCCAGACTTAGTTCTTGTTCAGCAGGTGTGCTTGCAAAAACATGATAAAAATTTGGGCTGACGGTGACTTTTGCACCTATATTAGCATTTCCAGTTGGTTGAGCATTCAGTCTTTTCGCAGTGCCTGCACTATGGAGAAAGCCTGTTAAAATACCACTTTCAATGAGCGATACTCGACGAGTGGGAGTTCCTTCTCCATCAAAAGTTTCTGCACCCACATTAGCTGAATGCAATGCATCATCGCACACTGAAAGTAGAGGAGAAGCGATTTGCTTTCCTAAATCATCAGGGGTAGATAGGCTTTGTTTATCCAAAATATTTTGAGCATTGAACAAGTTTGAAAAAGCACCCAATAGACTTAAGAAAGCATCTGGTGAGAAAACAACTGTATATTTACCAGACTTGATTTTTTCATAATTTAAGTGACTAATAGTTTTCTCAGCAGTTTCTTGAATGCAACCATTTATATCCAGAGAGTCTAAACTGTGATTAATTCTAAAAGCGCCAGCACTACGAGGTTTTTTCCCTTCGTCTTCTGTTTTGCTGTAAAGATAAATTGATGCTAAAGAGTGAGACTCAATTCTCATCGCACCCTCACTGTTGAGATAGAACCTATCAATATCTCTTTGCGCCAAGTTGTTGTAAGGCACTCCTTTGATAGCCGGATGAATTGAAAGTATTTCTTTCTCCGCTGCCAGCAAATTCTCTATGAGTTGAGCAACAGGAGCCTGTGGATATTTTTGATCCGATTGATAAGTAATAGGGATAGTTGCTTCTGGGCTAAAATCTGGTACATTTTCTTTCACACCAAAGAAACTAGCTTCGTAGGCAGTCTCTAAAGCTAATTTTAGTCCTCTAGGGTCTACATCTGTCGTACTGGTGACACCCATTGTCCGATCTTCATTCCAAACACGTACGGTAACACCAGAAAGATTTGAGGATTTAACTTGCTTAGGTTCACCTTGATCTACTTGGACACTTGTTGAATCTACTATTGATCCATAGATATCGAATTTTTTAATGCCAAGTTTATTAGCACTATCCTTGGCATAATTCGCAATTTCGTTAATATTCGGCATAAAAATCTAAAATCCAAATTATTTAGCGTCCACCAACAGTAATCGAATCAACTTTGATATGTGGTTGTCCTACAGTGGTGTAAATACTGCCACTAATAGAGCCACAGAAACCTGGCGCTAAAGATAAATCTTGAGAGCACATGGAAATTTTATTCATTATTTCCTTGGCTTCACCGATGAGAATTGCCCCTTTGAGTGGTTTGGTAATTTTACCGTTTTCAATCAAATAAGCTTCGTCTACACCAAAATTAAATTGTCCAGTAGCGCCAACACTACCGCCCCCCATTTTTTTGCAATAAATACCTTTATCCACAGAGGCAAATAAATCTTCTATTGTGTATTCTCCAGGAGCAATGTAAGTGTTACGCATCCGGCTTGCAGCCGCAAATGTAAAACTCTGACGCCGCCCACTACCGGTTCTGGGGTGTCCGGTGCGCCAAGAACCAGCTCTATCTGCCAAAAAGTTCTTGAGAACGCCTTTTTCAATCAACAAAGTTCTCTGGGCAGGCATACCTTCGTCGTCCATATCAATTGTACCGAAGGCATTTTCTGTCCGTCCTTCATCCCAAGCAGTTAGGCTTTCGTGAGCAATTTTTTCACCTTTTTTGTCAGCAAAAGGAGTAGTTTTGCGTTCAATTTGTGTGGTTTCCAGCAAGTGTCCGCAGGCTTCGTGGAAAATTACTCCACCAAAGTGATTTGCCATGATGATCGGGTAAGTGCCTGATTCCACATAATCTGCGTAGAGCATTTTACCTGTTGATTCGGCAAGTTGCTCCGCTGCTTCTTGGTAATCCCAAGTTTTTAGGAAATTTGGATCGCTAGTGTTACCACCCCGTTCACCCATAGAAGCGCGATCGCTACCGTCAGCGCACAGCAAGCTTAATCCTACTGACTGGGTAAGGCGAATGTCACGGGCAAAAGTACCATCACTAGCGGCGACTAAAACTTCTTGCCAGTCACGGAAATAGGTACCACGACGTGATTGGATGTGGTTGGCTTTTTGCTGTAATTGGGCAGTACTTTCAAGGAGAATTTCTCCCATTTCGCGGATAGAGCTACACAGAGGTAACCAGCTATCTTTGCCTCTTTTGGCAGCATAATCTCTGAGCAATTCCAAGTTAATTTCTGGAATAAAAGCGTTTGGTGCAGGTAGCTGTAAACCCAGAATAGAAAGACCTTTTTCTAGGGCTGCTTTCAAACCAGCAAACGAAAGGTCATTTGTACTAACATAGCAGTCGCCGTGTCCTTTAAATACTCTTACTCCTGCACCAGTGGAAAGACGCGGTGTAATACTGGTGATTGTGTCTTCTTCTGCAAGGCAGCTAATGTAATTGACACGCTCTAAAAAAAATTCGATGAAGTCAGCGCCAGCGGCACGCCCTAATCCTAAAAGGGTTGCCAAAGGAGCTTCCCAGGTTTCATCAAATCTTTCTGGAGTGGAAGAGTATTGCAAGGTGGGGAGTTGTTTGGACAGAAGTAGGGTATTTTTGAGCATGAGTGGCCTCTTGGTGCTGGCGTTTCCGGAAACTTTGACTGAAATATCCTGGTGTGATCAGTCTAACAAATCCGTGGAAGCCGCAGATAGAAGCAAGGCGATCGCCTTTTGAGAACTCATCAGGATTGATACCCAATTCTCACAGTTTTGCTGCTAGGCATTCAGCACGTTCTTGTAATCGTTGTTTGCAAGAAAAATTTAGTAAATAAATACTATTTTTTTATTCTTAAGTACTGTAACAAAGATAATCTGTATCTTGCTATTAAACGAATTGGGCGAGTTAGATAATATAGAAAATAGAGAAATTTAGGTAAACGAAGAAATTCTAAATCGTGTTCTGTGGGTGTAAACCAGCCATGAGTATTCAACAAACTAACCAAGATTTGCAATCTGTCCTTGAAACGTTCTCTTGTACTCATGTGAAATAAATCTTTTGGCACCCCTTCAATTTTCTCTTCAGTAGTCTCACAAAAAAGTTGTTTGCTCACCTGCTCGACTACTAACTTAACTGCTGGATCAGACTCTACTTCTTTTAAGACTTCTTCTGGAAGAGACGCTTCTAGTAGATTTTTGGTTAACAAAAGTGTGACAGATAGTATCCGTTTGCATCCGCATCTGTTCGCTTGATCCATAATCTGCATCCAGTCCATTTCTGGATAGGTGCGAATTACTTCCGCAACATCGCAAATCCGATGTAACATATGCCAACAGTCTTTAGTCCCTTGGAGGCAGAGCATGAAAAAACAGGCTTCTGGTGATAAATTAAGCACCTTTTCTCCGGATAGCTCAAAATGCTCCAAGTTTTGCCACCAGTAATTGTCACTAATAGAACGTGAGTAATCCTTTGGTACGATTTCACAATGAAGGTCAATACAAAGCGTGCGATCGCAAAGTAGAAAATGGCACTCTGAGGGCAAGTCAAGACAGATTTCACCTCCAGCGGCAATCAGTAAATCTACAGCTTTTTGATAGTGATGTTTGGGAACGAGGATATCCAGATCTCGTGTTTGGCGCAGGGAAAAGTTACCATAGGCTGAAGCCCCTAGAATAGATCCTTTGAATGGAAGCGCAGGAATTTGATTGCTTTCAAATAAGCTTAAAAACTTCAATAAATTTTGAGTAATAAAAATGCTACGAAAAAGATTTGCTTGAAAATCCTGACGGAGCTGATTTAACTTGGTAGGGGGAATAGATTCTGGAGAAATACTTTGGAGGCTGTGATACAAAAGCGGCATAACTCTATGCCTTTGTGCTATTTGCATTAAATACTCCCAGTCAATATCTTCTAGCAGCAGCTTTTGAATGCGTGCCGCTGTTGTGGGAGTAATGTGAGTTCTGGCACAGCATAACAGCAACTCTACTTCTTTACCAGTAGATTGTGGTAGCTGTTGAGTAGATATTTTGGGTATGACAATCATCAAACTGCTACCTATAATTTTGAGCTTGGGTTTCAAATAAATGGGCGTAGGTACCCTCTAGCTGCATTAACTCCTCGTGAGTACCACTTTCTAAAATGGAGCCATTTGCCATTACATAGATGCGATCGGCCATTTTAACAGTGGATAAGCGATGACTGATGAGAATGGCAGCTTGATTTTTGATCAGTTGGCGGAACTTTTCAAACACTTCATACTCAGCTTTAGGATCCATTGCGCTAGTAGGCTCATCAAGGACAATTACCTGGGAATCCCGCAAAAATGCCCGCGCTAGTGCAATTTTCTGCCACTGTCCGATACTGAGTTCTTCTCCTTGTTCAAATAACTTACCCAAAATAGTGTCATAACCTTGAGGTAATTTTGTGATGACATCATCAGCACCAGAACGGCGAGCAGCAGCAATTATACTTTCCTGATGAGGTGGCAGTTCTATGTTGGCTAACCAAATATTTTCCTGTGCTGTCAGGTGGTATTTGGCATAGTCCTGAAAAATTACGCTGATTTCGCGCCGTAATTCGGCGGTTTTAAATTCCCGTAGATCAATCCCATCGATAGTAATGTTGCCTGCTGTGGGATCGTACAATCGACATAAAAGCTTAATTAAAGTTGTTTTCCCGGAGCCGTTTTCTCCAACTAATGCTACTACTTCCCCTGGTCGAATAGTAAGATTGATATCTCGAAGTGCCTGACGGGTAGTGGTAGTGTATTGAAAACTAACATTATTAAATACAATTCCACTTTGCATCGGTCGCGGAATCGTTACCGGATATAAAGGATCGACTAGCTTGGGTTTCAAGTCAAGGAATTCGTAGAGGTTAGCAAGAAATAAATTGTCCTCATACAGAGCAGATAAACTACTCAATAAACCTTTAATATCATTCTGTCCGCGCTGTAATGCTTGATGATAGAGAACCAGATCCCCCAAACGCAAAATGCCGTAGATAGCTTGATAAACAATGAAAGCATAGATAACAAATATTAAAACTCCAGCAATAGCTTCTGCTGCAAAATTAGCCAGAGAGCGTTTAGTAAAAATTTTTAAGCTTTCCCTATATATCTGCCGTCGGATACGGAGGTACCATTGACTAAAAAAGTTACCTAAATCAAACAAACGAATTTCTTTGGCAAACTGATCTGATGTCAGCATCCAACTTAAATACATCGCTTTTCGATGCGGTGGAGTCCATTTTCGCTGCCAATCATACATGACTCGACTGAATTTTATCCGCACTAACATAGCGGGAAGAGCAGCAACAAATAAAATACCGATAATTCCCCAATGCAATGATAGCAACAAGCCAATCATTGCCAGTAAAGAAACACTATTTTGAGCAACTTGTGCCAAACGATTTAAGATTTGGGGAGGTCGGTGAGGAGCTTCTTGTTGAGCACGTTGTAGGGCATCGTAGTATTTAGCATTCTCGTAATACTCTAGATCGGCTGCAATAGATTTAGCATTAATAATGCCCTGCATATGGTCAGTCACTCGCTGAGAATGAGCAGTAGTGACTAGTTCCGTTAAAGAACTGCAAAGAGCAGTTACAAGAGTTACTGCACCAGCTATAGCAATTAAAAGTATTGCACGATGAAAAGCAGCAGTTTTATCAGCATTAGAGAGGTTAACAGCTACTGTATCTATGATCAATTTGGTAATATAAATTGATACTACGGGCAGTATTCCTTGGATAACTAGCAGCACTACACGAGCGCTCGTCCAACCAGGACTACTTTGCCAAACTAAGCGTAATGCAGGCACAAGACGTAAAGTTTGCTGGAGTTTTTGTTTAATGATTTTGCCTGCTTGCATATTTATAATTTTTAAAGAATTTTTAGTAAGTTTAAAATATTTTATAAATGACCTAATATAAATCTAGTTAAAATCTAACTAATCGTCAGCGTTAATACTTTCAATTTTCAAAAATCCTTCTTGGATAAATTTAGTAACTAACTTAATTTTGCCTTCATTATTTATTAAGCCACCAATATCTTTCACAGCAAAGCGATCGCTATATAATATAGTACTTAATGAAGGAGCAAAAAAAATAGGAAAAGTTAAAGTTTTGTTGTAAAAATTTATATATATATTGCTTTTATCCTTATCTATTGAAAAAAGAATACTTTTTCTTCGTGATAGAATAGAGTTTAAATTAATTTGACTAATGAGTAACCAGTCCTTAAATCTGCTTTCATCTTGGGAACGTTTGTTGACAATAAACTGGTGAGATTTTGTTTCAAGTAAAGTATCTACATCTAAATTAGTAACTAAATCTTGGCAGATTTGGCGAAAATTTTCTTTAAAAAAGCTTTTCTGATCATCATTCATGAATTCGTTAGGAATGGCTCTTCTAAAAGCCGGGTTCTCCTTAGCGAGTTCAACTAAGTCTTGTAGTAGTTCAAACCAATAGGTGGGATATAACCCCAATGCAATATGTATAGAATTTGTATCTGTTGTGAAAGCTTGATGAATGAGACCCCTGGGAATATATAGTAAATCTCCCGGCTTTAATTCAACTTCAAACTCCGGTTTTTCTAATGAGTGTAGTCCTATACCCTGGTCTTTTTGTTGAGAAGGTAGTTGTATTGGTGAGTGATATAAATTCCAAATTTTAGTACCATGTATTTGTAAAATACAAACATCATGCTCGTCATAATGTGGCAATAATCCTTGTGCTGTAGGAGGTGTTATATAAATATTGGCTCTGATTCTAAACTTGAGTTCGCTTTCTAGTAGATTACAAAAATTTATAAGTTTAGGAATTGATTTATGTACACCGTTGATAACTAGTGTAAAGCCTTGATGTAAAAATTCAAATAGCTTATTATTGTCAACAATATATTGATGAGATTTGGATTCTTGTTTAGACCAATTCTTGAAATCTAAACTATTACCATCCTTGACTAAGAAAAAATTATCACATTCTGCTTGTAATTTTTGATTTTGCAAAAAATTATCAATATCGTTATTATCTAAAATATTGTTATAAAAGGAGTTATTGTTACGATTAATATAAAGATACTTTTTCTCCCAATAGGATTGAAAAAAATCTGTAATTTTATATGGATAAACAAGTTGAGAAAAGTTAGGTTCAGTATTCATGAATTGATAAATTATCTCTAATTAAAAAATTAGATAATTAATTTTAAACAAAATTAGCTGTACTAATTTGACGTTCAAGATGTTGTTCTACTAACTGGCAAACGTTAGGTAAAAGTTGCAGAGAGCTAGGTCGTAAAAGGCGAGATATAGAAACTAAGTTGGCAAGTTTGGTAAGTTTAAGGAAGTGAGACGCTCCATTAGGTTGCAGCAGTTCATTCCCAAATCTCGTTATGTAAGAGTTGCGGAATAAATATGTTAAAATTTTCTGGGGCTGGAGAGGTTGAATTTCTACATTCGCATCTATACCTAGAACATAAATTTGCTGGAGTGGAATAGTTTTTTCTGTAAAACCGTGAGTAATTCTGCGATCGCGTTTTTCTAAGTGAGAAACTAGTCGTGGCAATTCTTCAGGATTACCTCCCAAACCAGCAACTGCATCTGGCCAAAGTTTCAGTTGTGGAAAAGCTGGTATCACCAATACTTGGTTGCTATTGTTCAAGTCTACAGCGATAACGTCATCACCAATTAGACTATGTCCCCGTGCGTGGAGAGCAGCAACCATCGTAGATTTACCCCATCCTTTATCTCCGATGAAGGCAACACCATTATCATGTATGGTCACAGCACTTGCATGCAGTACCAAGTATCCTCGTTGATGTAGCAGCACACCTATAGCTGCCCCCAATATAAATAAGCGTAGTCTGTCCTCATCAGCCTCTGGAACTGGGTCGATAATAATTCTTTTTCCATCTTGGATCAGAAAAGTTCCCACTCCTTGCCAATATAAGTACATACCCTCAGAAGTTAACTGGAAACAATGTGCAGCAGAATTAGTTTTTAAGGGAGAATGCTCTAGTTTTTGCAATTGGATAATCACATCTGCATCTACTTCACAAGAGGTGATTAACTCTGGCAGTGGGAATGGGGAGTAGACAACTAAACCATAAGCTCTGTAGGAATACATATTTTTTATTCTTTACTGAACACTTTAGTTAAGTAAAGGCTGATTACTTAGAATTCAGCCTCGACTAGTGATGTCAAACGCTCAAGAGAAATTGAGCAGACAATCATTATTATCAAAATTTGTTCATAAATAACTTCGGTTTTCTTGCTGAGCTCAAGCAAAAAAACACAAAGTTATTTTGAATTATTTCGGTGGCTGTTAACGATTAGCTAGCAACATCACCAATTCCGTTTGGACCTACAGAAGTACCCTGAGGAACGTCAGTACTGCTAGCTCCACCTTGTTGGGTTAGAGTTTCGATGTCACCATAAACGGTTACTTCGGGTTTGGTGTAGGTTTTCTTTTGCAAGTTCATGGATTTGTCCCTTGTTGTTAGTTTATTAAAGTGAACCTAATAAAGGCTCGAAAATACAGCTTTCTAGAGGTTTCTCTGTAAATAGAGTTGACCACCAAAATAGCTGTGTTGTTGGATGTATTAATATCAACCAACAAGACAACCATTTGATATGCAACACTTAGATTACTTTTAGTCGCGTACTTGTGGGGCATCAGATGGTGAAAATTCACTACACTTCAGCCATAGAGCTAAGTTCAAAGCTTTCCAGAGATTGAAAGAATCATCTTCTTCGTATTCTTGAGAAATAAATCTGTGATATGCCTCATGCAAACTAATTGTGTTTGTGTACTCCTTAATGAGTTCAGAGTTCTTGACAAGAACCTCTTTTAGGCGCTCTTGCTCAAAAGTTAATAGTCCATGGTTAAAGCCAGGAGTCAGATTAGATTTGCCACCACGCCATTGCACTTCTTGAGGCAGAATCCCAGCCATTCCCCGACGCATCACCATCCGCGTCCAGCCTTGGTGTATCTTTTGCTCACCAGGAACAGATAGGCAAAATTCCACTAACCGCTTATCCCAAAATGGAAAACGTAGTTCAATGCCAAACTCGGTAGCAGCTTTGTCTAATACCTCTAAAGTATAAGGCATAACACCCCTCGCCAAACTGTAGTAGTGTTGTGCTCTTTGGTTCTCTTGTGAGTCTAAGAAAAGTTTGTTTAAAGATTTACGCCGTTCTTTTAAGCCAATGCGTTCAACAAAATCAGGGTTAAGGATTGTACTCCATGTAGGTTGATTACCAGAGTCAGTTGTTCGCATTACTCGCCTTTGCAATGCTTGCCAAACTCGTTGTCCTATTCTCAAAAGCTTATATTTGCGTACTGTTGGCTCAAATTCATACTTCCACAAATATTGCCAGAGTAGCTGCCAGAAAGAATAATTGAAGTTTTTAGCAAATCCTTTCAGCTGTTGAATTAAGCTGAACCATCGTTTGTTAATTGCCAATTCATTTAAATAGCTTACGCCATGTGAAACAGTACTATCTCCATCAAATCCATCAAGAATTATGCGCACCCCCTGCTGTTGAGCAACCTTGTAAATACTCCTGTTTAAATACAAGTTGAAGGCAAACAGAGGTTCATCCAGATGCTTGAAGAGACTATCTATGAGGGGACTGATTTGATCCGCACAAACGTAGTGTGGCTCCATGCCACCTTGAGCAAGAACAGGGTTGATATAAGCACGTTCATCACACTCACTCACTTTGTCAAAAATTGCTGAAAATGTCGGTAATACAGATCCTCCTTCTTCTTCTAGTATTTTCCTTGCTGTGCAAGTAATTGAGGAAGAGTCTAGCCCACCACTGAGCATTGTACCGAGAGAGTAAGCACTACGCATACGGCATCGCACAGCTTCGGTAAAAATTTCACGAAACTTATCTGCATATTCCTCATCAGAACCTAAACGCAATTCACAGTTAGGATTTAAAGACCAATATGACTCTAACTTCATTCCTTCACAGCTTACTATCATCCGATGAGCAGGAGGGAGTCGGAGGATATCTTGGTAAAAAGTAATGGTAGTATCCTCAAACATCGATACCAGATAATCACCAATCCTCACTTCATTTATCTGGCGTGGCACATCTGGCAAGCAAAAGATAGCTTTAATCTCGCTGGCAAAAACAAAAGCTTGTGCAGACGAATAGTAATAGAAAGGTTTTACACCAAAATGATCTCTGGCACAGAATAATATTTGCTTTCGCCGATCCCAAATAGCAAAGGCAAAATCACCCAATAAATGCTCTGGGCATTGCTCACCCCATTTTTCGTAAGCAGCTAATATCAGTTGACTATCAGTGACTTTCTCTGCCGGATAGTCATTTAATTCTAATGCACAGATCAGCTCCTCTCGATTATCAATTCGAGCATCTGCCGTAATTGTCAAATTACCAGTATGGTGAGGCAACTTCTCCAAAAGAGATTCGGGTGTTGTCCACAGCATTCGATGCCCCAAGCCAACATACCCATCAATCCAGATGTCTGCATTATCTGGCCCCCTGTGGGCAATAATATCTACCATCTGTCCAAGCCTTTGATGATCAACTGATTGACCATCAAGATAGTAAACACCGACAATGCCGCTCATAGTTGTCTAATTGTATAAAGATGGCAGTGGGGTAAACCGTGAAAGATCTGTAAGATTGCCAATGACAATTTGTCCTTGATTCTCAATCCACGCATGAGCTTCTAGTTTCCCTTTTTCACTCTTGGTGACTCCTATACGCAGTTGCGGTGAGTAACCGTATCGATTCATCAGTGTCTGGCAAGTCAAAGCACGGGCTAGACACTTCGCACCACCAGGCATATAGCGAGTACTTGCATTAACAGCCCAGATAATTTGGTTGAGAGAGATTTGATCTCGTTGAGGACTTTGCTGACTGATGATTGCTAGTCGTTGCTGTAATTTTTGAAATGGCAGCAAACATAATCCTAATCTGACTAATCCTAACAAAATAAATGTATTAATTAAAAGATTACGTTCTCTATCATTAAGACGTAATAGTTTGCATACTTGCTTCATCTCTAATTTCTATCATTCCTTTCTCTGCTAAATCTTCTATTAATGCTAATAAGTCTTTTTTGCACTCTTCTGGCTCTGCTTCATACTCATCCAACAGTACACCCAAAATGTACTCCACAGTTTTTGGTTCTTGAATTAAATTCCAGATGAAAGTACCTGTTTCATTTAAACCGTAGTAAATTCCTGAGGTTATATTAAGAATAACAGTCTCGCCTAAAACTTCAGAAGAAACTTGATTTTTATTTGCTACTATCCAGTTATTAAAGCTATTTATCATCGTGTTTAGTACATTAAAGCAGACTTTCTAATAGATTTACTATAAATGTTGAATAAAAAACTAACTTTATATTCCCTTGTTTGAGAGTTCACCATATCTTTACAATTATAAAACTATAAAATAAGCAATTATTAAAAATTAATTGATTTAAGTTTTAATTTGAACCTTAATGCATTAAGATAGTATATAATATATTAGTGACATAAGTGATTAAAATTCTTATACTAGTATGGTTTTAATAATTGTAAGTTAATAAATAACCTATAAGCAAAGTTAAATTATTAAAACTATAGAAATAAATTTTTAATGTTTTGATACTAAAGTTTAGATGCATATTAAATTGTTAAGAGCTTGATGTTTAATTAATGCCGATGCGATCGCAAAGCCGACAAAATATAATTATTAATCTTGACATTTGCCTAAAACAGTTTTCTTTGCTTAATAGGTTGAGCTGGATTACCCGCATAAATTGTCATTGGTTCTAAAGAGCGTCCAGTGACTCCACCCAAGGTTAGCACTGCTCCCTGCCCGACGATAACTCCAGGGCCAATTACAGCTTTGCTAGCAATCCAACTACTCTGTTGAATGTGGATTGGGGCAGTAATTAGTTTAAAATCGGGATGGCTCCAGTCGTGATTGCCAGTGCAGAGATAGACACCTTGAGATAGGCAAACATGACTTTCAATAATGACAGGAGCCAGGTTATCAATCCAAGCATCTTCTCCAATCCATACATGATCGCCGACTGTCAACCGCCAGGGAAACTTGACCCGCACTCCTGGTTTAATACGGACATTTTTACCAATTTGCGCCCCGAAAGTGCGAAGTAGCCAAACCTTAAAGGCGGAAAATACAAGTATATGGCTTTGTAGCAAAGATGATCCTAGAAAGTACCACAAAAGTTGTTTCCAGTAGGGTGCGCCAGGCGTATAGGTGCCAAGAGTATAATTGTCTAAATGCATAGTATGGCAAGCAGGATAATTTTTGAATTTGTTCCCGTATTGTAATAGTTAAAAATTTTTATTATTCAGATATTAAAAGTTTGCAACTAGAAGGCGACTTTAGGTCGTTTTGCATATTATAGTCAGCTGTAGCAAATTCTATTTGCAGTATTAAACGGTCTTGAGCAGTGGGAGTGGTACCTTTATGAAAACATGATGTATCTTCAACAAAACCAAATCCAGCTTTCCCGCAAATAATCACTAATTTTTCTCTGCCATAGTAGTCTATAATATCTTGATCTGTTTCCTTTTTATGAAATAACAGATGTGTAAATTTCTTTTTCTTATGACTTCCACGAATACAGACATGAGCTCCACTAGTTTCATCTACATCAGTCAAATAAAAGAAAAATTTTAAAAATTTATAATCATCTATATCGTAGTGAAACATTTGAAACGCTCTCTTTTTTTCGCTATTGCTTATCTCACCAGCAAAGCTCCACCACAGCTCATTTCCTTGAATCACTGGCTGTGTATTCAAATATTTTGTAGATATTGCTAATAAAATGGGATCATTTCTTAATTTTTGAATTGCAGGGCAATGCAAATATGTATTAAAGTAACTAGCCAGTGCAAATCTTTTTTCTAGCTTGATATTTATTTGTTCCTTCTGATAATAATAGAATCCAAGCCACGGTTTTCTATTACCATGGCAAGGATGAGAATAGGCAAATTCAATTATTTCTGTGACTATATCTTGAGGCAAGTTTATACCCAAGTAAAAACCATTTTCTTTTAGCTGTTTAACTACTTCATCTATATCAAGCTCTTTAAATAAAGAATCACTTTGATCACTTACTGGCTCTTTAGAATTTTTAAATTTGTGTTTTGAAAAATAATTATTGATATTTCTTACCAAATTAAATCTAGCGAGTTTACGCATCAACAACCATCTAGGATTTTTGAGTAAACCTCTAATATTCTCATATAAAATCTCGTATATGTATGAAGAATTCAATAGCTTATGTACGTATATGATAAATTTATTTAAATTAATTAATATGCTTTGAATAAAAAATATCATTTTCAGCCCTATTTTACAGATTAAAAACAATTCTATATCTTAGAATCACATAGAAAAATTTATAAATCTGTTTCCAATACAGGATATTATCTACTGCCGCAAATATTCTTGTTTCTATTAAAATTAATTTATTCATATAAAAAACAAAATACCTGAATTTATGAAAATAAGTTTTTGTAAAACACAGATTTTCCTCTTAACCTTTTAATTACTCTTGAAAGTTTAAATTTAATATAATTATGTACAAAAAGTATAAAATTAGTATAATTTAAACTAATAAATAATTTAATTTTTTCGTAATTCATATATTTTAGCATCTATTAGAAATCTATACCAAAAACCTTGTAAAACATGAAAAATTAACCCTTCCTTACCATCTAAAAAACCTAAACCAACAATATAGCGTAAAAGAAAGTAGAGAAAAGCACGTAAAAAAAGAGGCGAGCGTGCATAAAGGTTTTTCTTCACCCATCTTCGCTGACTAGCTTGAGAAAACTGACCTTTTTTTAAAAGAAAATCATCTTGTTCGACACTAATATTGAGTATGTCTTTCACCTCTCGTTCCGCATAGCGATTATGTTTATCAGTCCAAAAACTTAAACCTTTTTGATTTTCATCTATAATATCGTGCTGAAGATTAGCAATTTTGCCTTTAGAAAGAATCATATGCTCATCCATCCACCTCTGTTCGCAAGTACCCGTTCCATTACGCCAAATTCGTAATAGCCAGGTAGGATAGTAGCCACCATGACGCATCCAACGTCCCATAAAAAACACGCGGCGTTTAACTTGATATCCTGTAATACCGTTTGATGTCTTAGGTAAGATTGATTCTAACTCTTCAACCAATTCAGGAGTAAGCCGTTCATCAGCATCAAGGCGCATAATCCAGTTTGTAGTGATTGGTAAGTTCTCAATAGCCCAGTTAAGTTGTTTTGCTTGGTTCTCAAAAGGATGATTAAACACTTGACAACCAGCTTTTTGAGCTATTTCCACTGTTCGATCCGTACTACCAGAATCGACAATAAAAATTTTTGCATTTAGCTTTTGTAAACTACCTAAACACGTTGGGAGATTGAGTTCTTCATTTTTAGTTAAGATGATTACCGATAGTAAATCTATTTTCATAATCAATTCAGAAAATCAGTAAAAAACAGTGATTTATAAAGATTGGGAGTTTTTTTAGGAAATTTAAAGGTGAGATTTGTAAACCTTTTTGAGTAGTTTGATAAATAATCTATTATTGCCAACTAAACTTTTATATAAGACTAGTATTTGATTTTTAAATACATACGTAAGGTTATGTTAGCGTAGCATAACGCACCAAGACCTGGAGATGGTGCGTTACGGACTTCGTCCTAACACATCCTACAAATACTCAAATACTTTAGATTTTTTCAATAATCAAATCGGAGTTATATAGATAAACTAATATTTAACCAGGATATTAATTATAATTTTTTTAATTGTTTTAAATAAAATTAATCAAAGTGAGGAAGATTTTTTCTTTCGATAATTGCTGTATATATTTCTATAAGATTTGAGGCAATATGGTTCCAAGTGTATTTATCATGAATTATTTGACGAGCACGATCGCCCATTTGTTTAGCTAATTGAGGAGAGTTGAGACAATCATCAAGGGCATTCGCGATCGCTGAGATATTTTGTGGGATGACGTAGCCAAGTTTGTGTTGCTCAACCACAGAAGCGAGTGCAACACCAGGAGTAATGATCACAGGAAGACCTGCTGCTAAGGCTTCTAAAACTGCCAGGCCAAAGTTTTCAGAGTGAGATGTCAGAGCAAATAAATCTGAGCCTTGCATCAATAAATTTTTGCTCTCGCCTTCAACAAATCCAGCAAAATTGGTGTGATCGCGAATGCCAATTGAATCCACAAGAGACTGAAGTTCATTTGTGTATTCTGGAGAGCCATTACCTGCTAAAACGAAGGTAAAACGATGGTGCTTAAGTTTGCCTAACGCTGGAATTAGATACTCTAACCCTTTTTTGGGATGTAAGCGGGATAAAAATAGGATCACAGTTTCATCTGGAGGAACGTTGAGTTGTTGCCGGAGACGACAACGAGCATCTGGGATAACAGGAGGAATGGAGAGTGCATGAGGTAGGACAAAGCTAGGAACCCGAAGATTTAAGCGAGAAACTTCTTGCTGTTCTTGTTTAGAGGTGAGGTGAAGCACCCGACTGTGGTTAAGGTTAGCCCTTTCAATCAAATCGAGGTAAATTTGTTTTTTACGGGCCCTTTGTTGGAGTGACCATTCACAAAGTTGACCTAAAGGGCGAACAATATAGGGAATGTTTTGCAGACGAGCGATCGCCATTGCTGCTGTAGAAGCATAGGAAAAAATAGCGTGGACGTGCAGCAAGTCATATTTGTGAGCGTTTTGCCACAACCATGCAGTGAGTTGGCTAGAAAAGGCGAATTCTCGGATAGAGTTAATTTTAGGGGAAAAGCGCGGAAAAAACTGAATCGGGACTTGTTTGTACTCTACAAGCTTGGATAGAGGCACATCTAATACATCATCACCATTATCATTTGTTGTGATAATTTCGGCATCAACACCTAAACTTTGCAGTGCTTTAACAGTTTGCAGTATTGCTTGACTAGGCCCACCCCGTACAGAGGCAACTGATGGTATCACATGAAGAATTTTCATGTTGTTATTTGTATCCATTCATACTCGTAAAAAGAACTGGGGACTGGTGATTAGGTATTGGGGATTGGGTAAGAAAAGGAAAAATTATGGAAGTAGCTGTAAGTTATTAAATCTTAAATTTTTATTGATTAATTTGCTCCCACCAGTGATCTAGAATTGCCAAACTCCAATGACGGTACCAGAGTTGAAGATTAATTTTTTTATCTAATTTATGAATCGGAAAATACGCTTTCCATTCTTTGTCTATCCATTTCTGAAAAGGAAAAAGGAATCCTCGCTTGGGAAGATTTACTAACCAATTTGGTAACTCAGGAATTGATTGAATTAACAACTGTTTCTTTGGTGCTAGGCGTATATTGCTAGGAATAGCAGCGATTGTTTCTAATAAAACTTGATCAACAAAAGGAACTCTTAATTCTAATCCCCACGCCATACTCATAACATCACTATCTCGCAATAACTGGTTACGCATATAGCAGCTTAGTTCTAACCAGCTTACTTCATCTTCTAAAGAAGGAAGATTTGTCGGTAGGCCTATATTCTGGAAAACATCGCTTTTATGATCTACAGGAGGAATTGAGGAGTAAGCCAAAGAATCTTTTAAGTAATGTTGAAGAATTTTAATAGCTTCGCTATGAGAGAAAATTCCTCTATAACTACTATAAGCTGATGCCGTTGTCGGTTTTTGCTGCAAAAAGTCTCCTAAACGTTTTAATTGTGGCGAACCTCCCCAAAATGCTAATTCTTTACCTAAGATGCTAGTGATGAATTTAATTTTCTGGAATTGCTGTCCCCAATGAACCATTTTTGGTACTTGTTGAAATGTTTTATAGCCACCGAACAGTTCATCTCCTCCTAATCCAGATAAGACTACTTTTGTCTGATCTTGGTGTGCTACATGAGAAACACAAAAAGTATTGAAACCGTCTATACTGGGTTGATCAATACTTAATAAAAATTGAGGTAATAAATCTCGTCCCAAAGAAGCTGTAATTTTGTATTCTGTATGCTCTGTGTTATATAAATCAGCAACTTTTTGGGCAACTTCTCCTTCACTCCATTCGTTTTCTTCAAAAGCTATTGAGTAAGTTCTTAATTTGCCTTTTTGAGTTTGACGTGATAAGGCAACTATGGAGGCTGAATCAATACCACCACTGAGAAATATACCTACAGGAACATCACTGACAAAGTGATGTTCAATTGAGTCATTTAGAGCCTTAAGGACTTTTTCTGTTGCTTCTGGTAAAGAAATGGCTTCGGCAGCAAATTTAATCTGCCAATACTGCTGTTTGGAGATTTTGCCTGCTTGCCAATATAAGTAATGACCAGCTTCTAAACAGTTAATACCTTTAATCAAAGTGTAAGGCTCTGGTACACTTCCACCTGTAAGATAGCCATATAAACCTTCTGGACTTAAGCAAATGCTAGGTAGTCCAGAAGCAACAATAGCTCTAATTTCTGAGGCAAATACTAAAGTTGAGCCAGAATGCCAATAATATAGTGGTTTGATTCCCAAAGGATCGCGAGCAATAAAGCAGGTATTTTCTTGATTGTCCCAAATCGCAAAGGCAAACATCCCTCGCAATTGTTTGACACAATCTGCTCCCATGCGTTGATAGAGCTTGAGAATAACTTCAGTATCACTGCGAGAATAAAATTGTTCACCTTGAGTCTCTAGTTGCGATCGCAAATACTGAAAGTTGTAAATTTCTCCATTGAAGGTAATCCAATATCTACTATCCTGCGTAGACATAGGTTGATGTCCCGCAGGAGTTAGATCTAAGATGGACAAACGAGTGTGAGCAAAAAAAGCTTGACGATTGGGAGCAATATAAACCCCTTGGTCGTCTGGGCCTCTATGCTGTAAAGTATTTTGCATTAATTGGATTGAGGAATCCAAGCGATCTTGGTAAGGCGCTGTTGTTAGAATTCCTGCTATACCACACATTTATTTAATTAAATAGAAATGAAGTACTCCTCTAAATAATTACCTATAGTTTGTCGAAAGTGTTCAAATCCGAATTGATCAATCACTTTCTGTCGCAGCACCTCCGGTTGATAAATTAAAGGATTAGGATAAGTACCCTGTAGGATTTGAATCAGGGTTTGGGCGATCGCACTCATATCATCCGGATCAACCAATGCTCCCAATTCACCCTGGCAAAGCGCGTCAACTGCCCCATCTTGATTTCCAGCAAGAGTGGGTTTACCACAGGCTAGGGCTTCAAGATAGACAATCCCAAAACCTTCTCTTTTACTAGGCATAGCAAACACGTCACACAAGTTATAGTGAGCAACGAGTTCTTCATCTGGAACAAATCCTGCCAGAGTGACGTGCTCTTGCAAATTAAGACTTTGCACTAGTTGCTCAATTCGAGGACGGTCTTCACCTTTACCAACTAAAAGATAGTGAATATTGGGGATCTGTTGTCGAATTTGCGGCAATGCCCGAATCACCTGATCATAACCTTTATAGCGATCGCTACAAGCGAGTCGGGCTACAGTTAAGATTACTAGCTGCTCTGGAGCTAGATTGTATCGTTCTAGTAAGTTTTTTGGTTTAGGAGTAATTTCAAATCGATTTACATCGAAGGTGACAGGTAACAACGAAATTTTGTCAGGATTGAGATTTTGTTCTTCGAGGAGGCGATCGCGTGTGTAACTACTCACTGCAAAGATGCGATCGGCATGGTGAAGGGCTTTTTGTAGTGTAGGGTTTGTGAGGTTCCAAGCTTCTATGCCGTGAGCAACAGTCCAGTAAGGTATACCTTTTAAGTACTTTAACAAATATGCAATAATCGTAAAATTTAGATGGGTACTAATAATCAGACTCGGGGATTGCCAAAGACCAAATTTGAAAAGTTGAGTAGCAAAAGCAAGCGTCCTTAACTTTATATGCCATTTCCCTGCAAAGTGAAATCGTGTTTTTTTTAGAAACGAAACGTTTGACAAACAGCGAGTATCGTGTTTTAAAAAAACATCATATTCACAATGAGGATATAAGCTTTGTAATGCTTGCAATAAAAAAGCTGAGTAAACCTGGATTCCACCTTTAAACTCAAAAATATTAGGGAACCATACGTGGAAACATTGAGAATTTGTGGATTTTTGTTTGTTTTTTATCGTTTCTATATTTAAACAATTAATTTGATCATTTTTTTTGATAACCATATGAAAGTAAATTATATTTGGTTTGCAAACATTCATTATAGTTAAATTTTTGCTCTCAAAAATCAATATTCTAGCTAAATAATCAGGTTTTCCTATAACTTTTATTAAAAGCTTTATTTTGTATTTACAAAATAATCACAAAACATATCTAGATTAAATTAATTATCTAAATTTGAAAATCCTAAGAGACTATTGATAAAATAGATCTTAAATTGTAGGAGAGCCAGTGCGCCCTTGCGGGTACCCCGCGTTGTAGCAACTGGCGTTGCATTACGGCTAGTTCTTATTCTCTATATACTCTCAAATCCTTGCATAGCCGTAACACACCCTACTTAACTATGACAACAACTAAGCTGTCCTTTGCCTACTTAAAATAAATTTAAAAAATATATAGTTGGCTACAACAAAAGGAAGAACATTTCCTAATAATAGAGAAGCACTACTTTCTTGGTAAGCTAATTGAAATATAGTTGAAGCACCTATGACAAATTCTAATTCATTCATGTCTGGATGATTTAATTTTCTATCAACGAAAGCAAGTAAAAAACCTAATAATGGCATTCCTGTAATTACACCCCAACTCCCAAAATTCACATACATCTCCACAATCATCGGAAGATTAACAGAGGTAACAAAATCATTTACATCTATAATTTTATAACGACGACCAAATTCATTACCTGTGTTTAGGACTGGTTTCTCCGGCCAAACTGCACGCGGAATATAACTTGTAAGCAAGGGTAAGTAGGTTTCACCATTCCAGTAAGGTACTATTTCTGGACTACTTTTCATTACATCTGAGAACAAGACGATTTGCGCGGATCTTTCAATCGCTTGATCCGTAACGGAGATTTCAGGAGCACTCTGCACAGATGAGTTGTTAAAGGTATATTGCTGATGATGTTCAACTGCAAGATTAATAAATAATTCTAGCCTTTCTATCAAATTAAGTTGCCCTTGAGGTTTATTATCACCCCAAGTTAAAGCTCTGTAGTCTGACTTAACTGGATTGAAAGCAAGATATAAGACAATTAATATGGCTATCAAAACTATTGGTATCTTTTTACGTTCATACCAAATCATATGAAACATAAATAAACACAAAAGCATAAATTCAGCTAAAAGACCACTAGCTAGGCGTGGGACTATCTCAAGTGGGATAAATATAAGTACTAGCAGCCAAGTTTGAATTCTTGGCAATTTCCGACGATCCCAGAGAATATAAAACATTCCATAAGCAATATATAAACCTTTACTAGTGAACATGCTTATAGATGGAGCGTCTGGGAAAACGTATCTGATTATGGTATTAGACAAAAGTAATATCCATATTCCAATTAATAATCTATTGATTGAATAAGTTTGAGTTAAACGAAAGGGTGAAACTTTCTTCCACAAAGTAAAATAAGAGGCAAAGAAAGCAATATTCATTCCAGCTAATCCGATGAAGGTTAGTATTAGCGCCTCGTTACTTACATCGGCTAAACCTGAAAGTTCTTCTTTAGTAGCAAAAATAGGTAACCCAAAGCTTGTAGCATAAAAAATCCCTACTAGAGGGAAAAAAGGCATGGGAGGACGATTGCGGTCTAATAGAAACTGTATAGTAGGCAAAAACCCTAGCCATGTCACACCCAAAGCCAAATATGCTTTGTCCAGTGACACTACTTCCGCTCTTGTATGTAATAAGTAAATGCTATATACTGCCAGTCCAAACAGTAAAAACCAGGCTAATCTTTTTATGTAATGTTCTTTTGCTTGTTGAATTTTAAAATATTTTTGTATTTGATTCGAGTAATCTTGAGTCTCATTCAATCTATACATTATTATTAACTATTATCTTAACCACTTGTAAAATTATCTTGGAGCTTGAACAAGTTCTTTGATAGTTGAAAGCAAAGGCGAAAAAGTAGACTCGTAATTATATTTTTCTTCAAAAGCTTTTCTAGCTGCTAAACACATAGCCTGATATTTCTCAAAATCACTTAAAATATCCTCAACAGCAGATGCAATCGAGTGAGGCTCGTCAGGATCAGCAAAACGCACCCAAGTCTCGTTAGCAAGATATTCTTGATAAGTTGGAAAATTACTGACAATTGTAGGTAAACCACAAGCAGCATATTCATATATCTTATTACAAGCACTTGCACAAGCTACTCGATCAAAGCTGGTGTTTTTATAGAGGCCAAAGCCTACAGTTGCTAATAATGTGGGAGCTTGTAAATCTTTATAAGGTAGGGTTCCTAAATAGGAAAAATTGGTTGACATCTTAAGTTGTTCTACCCAAGTTCTCAGCTTTTCCGCATTGGATGTAGTCAGAAATCCTACAAATTTAATATTAACACTCTTATTTAAAAGGGAAGCAGCAGTTACAATTTCTTGCATAGCACTGGTATCAGAAATTGAACCTCTGTAAAACAATGTAATTTCTTCCCAACGTTTTTTTATTAATGAAGACCAGTCTTTTGATGGTTCAAAAAAAGATTTTAAAGGAAAATTAGGAACTATTAATGGCTTTTTTTGTAAATTTGTTCTTTTCTGAACAAACTCGGCTCTATCTTTATCGGGAAATACGTTAAGTACAGCTTTATCTATCCACTTTCGCTCTGCTCTGTCAACCCATCCTGATAAAGAAGATAGAGGAGCTAGCTGCTCGCTAATTTCATGACTATGGTAAATTATAGGGACTGCTTGAGGTAAAAATGCTCGGCAAACATAAGCCACTGTGTAGCCAAAGGTATCATATGCATAAATGAGAGACACATCTTTTAAAAGTTGAGATGCTTTAACAATAAAGTTTATATACTCCCAAAGCTTTGCTCTAGCCGATAATTGCGCTCGTTCTCTTAGCGTAGTATATTTTCCTAGTCTATATACTTTGACATTAGGAGGATATTCATGAGTGCAAGGATCTTGATTGCGACCAATTAAAATAATATCAAAATGTTTTGATAATAAATGAATCGCATTGACTGTTGGAGGATAGTAATCAGGGTTTGCATAAATAAGCATCCCGATACTTTTTTTACTCATTTCTGTACCTTTTCAAATTAGGCTAGTGATTGCATTATGAGGTTGTTTGTAAAGTAAATATTAAGTAGGGTGTGTTACGGCTATGTAATGATTTGAGAGTTTAAGAGAGTACGAGCTAGCCGTAACGCACCATAATTATGCGGTGCGTTAAAGCAGCGTGTAACGCACCCTACAATTTAAGGTTTACTTTATAAATCATCTCTATAAGCCAAGAGGTAAGCAAAGATATTCGTCGTACTCTAATATTTCTATACAACAGCTTTGACGGTTAAGAATTTTATAACCTGCATTCTTTAAAATGCGGACAATTTCTTGACTATCTTCCGGCGTAGCCTGCCAAAAAGGATGGACAGCCAAAATTATAATAGGAGGTTTGTCACTGCTGAGGAGCCGAGTTGCTCCTTTGAGTACCTTGAGTTCAGCTCCTTCAACATCTATTTTGACTAACTTAGGCGATCGCTCTTGTTTAGTTAACAGACTGTCTAAGCTAATTGCTGGTACCTCAATTTGTTGACTTACTGAGGGAGATTGCTCATTTGTAGAACCAGAAAACATCAGAGAGTTGCTAGGAGAGTTGCCATTATCAAGTAGGCTCAAACTTACTAAACCGCTATCCAATTCGCAGACAGCTGCCTTGATTGTAGTTATAATGTTTTCACATTGGTTCAAGACAGTATGTCGTTTTAACCAAGCAAGATTAGCTGGGCTCGGTTCAATTGCAAGCACTTGTCCGCTCATACCAACTATTCGAGCTGCTGGTAGTGAAATCAAGCCCCAATTGGCTCCAATATCCCAAAAAGTATCCCCTGAACTCAAGTATTCTTTCAACCAAGACATGAGATGAGGCTCGTATTCATCCGCAGATAAGGCTAAACTTGGAACTAATTTATAAATTTCTCCATTTATACGCTTACGGATAAAATTATGACCTGTATCCTTTAAAAATACAGAGTAGTAAAAATTACGACCAAACTTAATTAAACTATCAGCATCTAATCTCTGTAAAAAAGCTTTGATAGAACGAGCTGTGGTGATAAGTGGTGTATCAAACATACGAACCCTCGAAAGCTAATTTGATATTATGAGTTAGCAATTCTGGCATTTGCATATATTCAGGATCAAAGCCACCTTCAAATATGCTCTTACTTAAGTTATTAGGAAAAATACACGTATGGAAATGTGCTGGTGTCATATGGTAGTGCATTTTCCCAAATAAGCAAATCAACTACTAAGTATACTGTCAGAAGCTATGTAGTACAAGTCTAATTACTGACCTATATAAGCTTGTAAATCGCGATTTTATTTGTTCCCGACTAAATCATGATTTTAGTTATGAATCTCGACTTGAAATAAAAAAGTTATTAAGATTATTTTGCAAACAACAATATTAACCAATATTAATATATTGGTTGGAATGATACTGATTAATTGTTTCATGAATGGTCAAAATTTCTTTGACTCTATTAATAATTGTGTCCTCTAAAGCTTTTTTGTAACCTGCCTGAGCAATAGATTCAATTAATACATGATTTTGTAATAGGTATTCTACTTTTTGTCTTAATTCATCAGGACTAGAAAAATACACAGCTTCTTTGTCTTCTACAAACAGATTCATTAACTCTCTACTCCGTTCACTGAGCATGAGTGTCCCTGTTGCAGGAATTTCATACGTTCTAATATTATGTCCTTCTTCATTTTGAGGACGCAGAATATTAAGTCCCATTTTGGCAGAGCCTAAAATTTCAGGAATTTCTTGATAACTGCACATTCCTTGACACAAATTTTTTAATGTCGGCTCTTTACAATGAGTATTCCAGTAACTTGATCCCCAAAGTCCTAATCGATAATCAGCGATCGCCTTTAAATACTGCTCTCGTTTGCGGCTAGCATCCCAGTTGCCAATAAATGCTACGTCATATACTGGGTTAACCTGTCGTTTGGGAAAATGATATTCAACATCACTACAAAACGGATGAAAGAAAGCTTTTTTGACGCCATTTTCCATGAGACGTTCAACTAATTCTTGGCTCCAAATAAAAGCTGCATCCCATAAGGGAAATCCCCGTTGAACCCAGGAATTGCTATGGGTATGATGAGCATCTACAGGATTGTCAGTAAAAAAGACAAAGACTAGACCATGTTGTTTCAGAGTCAAAATGCTGTCAGGATGAAACAAAAGAGGAGAAATCACCAAAGTCAAATCAGGCTTAAACTGATTTGCCATCTCCACCAACTTCTGATTTGCTGACTTTGCCAGCAGTTTCCACGCTAGCCGCCAAGCCACTCTATCGGGCAACGAACGAGAAACTAAACTGGGTGCAGCTTCTTTCCAAGTAAAATGTTGCACCTTACAGCCCAGTGCCGAAAATCCTCGTCCATAAACTTCTTCGGTACGCCCCAATTCTAGGGCTTGTCCAACAATCAAAACTTTGTTCATTTAAACTATTCTCACCTGCAATAATTTAAAGCTTGTTTGAGTCCCTGTAAATCTTCCTGATAACTCCACTTTTGAATCTGTTTAAGGCTTATATCTCCTGCTGAAGCACGATTGGCGATCGCCCAACGAATTGCCTCTGCTAAAGCTGCAACATTTCCTACAGGATAAATCTGTCCATTTTGCCCCTGGATCACCAAGTCAGGGGCGCAACCCACCTGATCAGTCACAACTACTGCTCTACCAGCATTCATCACTTCATTTACAGCCAATCCCCAAGGTTCAAAACTAGAGGGTAAGACAAATACATCACACAAATCATACATCGCAGGCATTTCGGACTGATTCCGAAAACCTAAAAAGCGAATCGACTGCCAGCCTGTTTCCTTGGCTTGAGCTTCTAGAGTTGGGCGCAACACTCCATCTCCCACAAATAGTAGGTAAGGCTCTGGTTCTTGGACACCATCACATGAAAGTAACCTATAAGCTGAGAGCAAATCTTGAGGACGCTTCACCTCAATTAGCTTGGCAGCATAGAGAATTATCGGCCTAGTGGGATCTAAGCCGAGCGATCGCCGTAGTTCCTCACGATTAGTGTGAGCTAGTAGTGCTTGCTTTTGGAAGTAATCATTATCAACGGCATAAGGGACACAAAATAGACGTTTTTCTTCAACTCCATAGCTTTGATAAAATTGACGGTTGTAAGTCCCTATACAGAGAAAACCAGCTATTTTCTCAAAAAGCCAATCAACAAAAACCTTTTTTACTCTTTTCTTAACAGAATTAGTTGCTTCGCTGATGCCGTTAGACTCTCCCCTCAGCAAAACTGGAATACCCAATTGATTTGCTGCTAAGATTGCTTGAATACTACAGAACCAAGACCATCCATGCACCCATACAGCATCAAATTTCTCTTTTTTTAACTGGCTAACAATATCTTTTGCTATAGGTTGTTGTAACCAACTTTGCCGCTGCTTATTACCCCAACAGTCTAAAAAATGGTAATTGTAACCCTCCGTTAGTGGTACATCCCATTCAATTAATCGTCCAAATCCTGTGTCCTTATAAGCTTTTAAAGAAAAATCACTGTAGAAAAAAACTTTTAAGTCAATTTCTGGATCGGCAGCAATAAGTCGCAATAAAGGAGCCTGATACTGAATGGGATGAGAGACAAAGTAGGCTAAACTTAGCATCTGTGAAGATATAATTTAAGATGATTGAGCAGACTAATTTTGAATTGAAAACAAGAATCTTTAGTGTAGCTGTTTCAACAATTAAATCGGATTCCTATAGTAGAAAGTATTTTTCAAGTTTTATACTGCCAGTTTTATTGTTCCTAGTTCAACTCAGGTTAATTAACTTTAAAATTTCCTTGACTCGACTTTCCCAACTCAATTGAGTGAGTAGTTTTTCTCTAGTAGTCAAGGCGGCTTGAAAATATAAGTGTCGGTTTTCCCAAAGTTCATCCCAAATGTTTTTTAAATCATCTTGACTAATTGTATAGTCAATGGAAATGACAAAATCAGAACCAAATATCTTTTCAAATATAGGATCTTTAGGAGGTTGACCAAGAATAACTGTGCCACTAGCAGCGGCTTCAAACCATCTACAAGTCATAGGACTAAATGTTAAAACCCTTTTGGGATTAGTTAATTCTACAGGCCAACAGAAGGTAAAAAAACTGTGGGCTAGATGCCACGCATATTGTCTATAGACATCCTGAGAATCTAACTGCAACTGCATACTTGTAGCTGTTGTATATTCATAATACTTACCTGTTTGTATACAATATTCTTTAATACTTTGATGAACTTTCTCTAAACGACGACCATAAGCAGAAAAACTAATTAATTTTTCTTCCTTAATAACTGGTTGAAATCTATCAAGCTTTACACCTTGAGCTACAGCGTGCCACTTTCTCTGCGTCTGCTCTTCTAAAAATGGTACTGCTCCATGAAATGAAGTAATAGCAAGATCCCAATTTGTAGATGCTAAAACCCGGCGAATAGAAGGAAGTTGTCTCTCAAAAGTATCGAATATATAAAGAATTTTAACTCCTACATTCCGATCCCAATTTTTGAACAGATCAAGCAGAAAATTTTCTGGCCCCATGAGTACAACCCAAAGTACGTCAGCTTCCAGGTTGTGTTCTATTCTGGGAAGAAATTCTCGCAATTTACCATATCGAGTGCCATGTCCAATACGTTTGTCAATAAACTTTGGCAATTTTCGCTTTGGCATCGCTACTTTATGTCCACCTGTGATGCGAACTATTTCATCTTCAAAATCTCTAAGTACTCCGTATTCAAAACCGCTCAGATTCGTGTTAGTAAGTACAATATGTTTTAAGTTCATCATGCTTGTTGTTGAAAAAGCACTGCTCGGCGTTGATACAGTAGCAGACATAAAAAACGATCGCCCTCTACAAAAAAAGCGATCGCATTATTCAAACGTTGAAACTTCTATCTCTATGCGGGGGTTGTCCTGATTCGCCGTCGCCGTTCTTTTATTCGGGACTTGCAATTACAGCCATTTTCAGATGAATAGACCACACAATACTGTAAGGGCGGGTTTTGTTTCAATCTCTAGCTAAACCCGCCCCTACAAAAAAATGTGGTTCAAATAAATGAATTTGCTGTAAAAAATCTTCTATTTGCCAATTTGTAGGATGCGTGCTTGACAACAGTCCGTAACGCATCATCAACCCTCGAATAGTGATGAGTTACGCGATCGCCGTTGTTTAAGTAGCTCAACAAACGCTTAATGAGCTTCTGTAATCATACTCTTTTGGACTTGTGCTAACACTGTTGCCAAATCTCCAGCTAGCAAAGCCGCAATCGGTAAATCAAGCCCAGGAAAAATGCGACTGCGAGTTAAATTAGATTCATCTGGCTGTAAAGGAATATACTCGCCTCCCTGCAAACTGAACCAGTCTAATTTCTGTTCAGCCAATTGCCAAACAATGTATTCTTGTACACCATTGCGGCGATAAACTTTTAATTTGTCGTGCAAATCATAGGACGCGCTACTAGAAGCAATTTCTACTATCAGTTCTGGCGCACCTTCAACATAGTCATCTTCACTAATACGCGATCGCCCTCCACAAGCTTCTTCAATTCGTAATAAGGCATCGGGTTGTGGTTCATTGTCCAAATCCAATCGCACAGTTGCATTATCAGCAAACTCAACTCCAGGAGTAGCACTACTATACAGTCCTAACCAAGCCATAATGTGTGCGTGAGGTCTGCCATGTCTGTAATATCTAAGTGGTGATGGCACGTAGACAACTCCCTCAATCAGTTCAGCTTTTTTAAGATCAGGCATGGCGTGGTAACGGCGTTCAAATTCATCACGCGTCAGGCGATCGCCATTTTCTAGCAGTGGCAAAGATTTTGCCAAATTAGCTGCAACAGTCATGACCAAATCTCTCTCAAGCTGATACTCCTCATTTTATCAGGGGGTTCACGGTAAATCGGGGTCAATGCCTAAAGCTCGCAGTCGTGCCGCCAATTGTTCAGCCCGTTGACGTTCCTGTTCGGCTCTTTGATGTTCTTGTTCAGCTCGTTGACGTTCTTGTTCGGCTCGTTGACGCTCCATCTCAGCCCGTTGGCGTTCCTGTTCTATTTGCTGTTGAGCCAATTGTTTTTGTTGACTTTCTTGTTCAGCTAATTCTGCTGGAGTAGCTATCCAATCGCCTGCAACAGAGTACCAACGTAGCCATAACCGCTCAATACCCTGGTAATAACCCTGCCAGAGTCCCAAACTTAGCTCTAATTCAGGTAGCACAATTGGAGATTCAGTTAAATTTAACTCCTGATAGCGTCCGGCAATATTCTGAAAGATACGTAATCGGTTCGTATAGCGATCAAAAACGATGTAATAAGGAATACGCAGAATTCGTTCATAGACTTCCCACTTTGGAGGAGGTTGGCTCACCTCTCGCAGAGTTTGTCCTAAATCCTCTTTTTCAGTTCCCGGAGAGAGTAATTCCACCACTACCGAAGGGGCAATTCCTTCTTGCCAGATCACGTAACTCAAACGCAAATCTCTTTGCTCATATAAACGCGAAACACCCAAAACAGCGAACCAGTCAGGACGCTTATACCATTGGGGATGATGAACATCATAATAAAGATTTAAGTCAGTGGCGACAAATATCTGATCCGGTGGATAACCAGGTGGGCAGAAAGTTTCGCGCAGGAGTTGGGGTTGTAAATCGTGAAATTCGTCAGGCAAGCCAGGTTCTTCAGGATCTTCACTCGGAAGATCATACATAGTTGGTAGGTATTCTTTGGGAGGGCGAGGAGGATCTGTTTGATACATGGCCGAATTTTTTGACCAACTAACTTTAGGTTAGCGAATGAGAATAGGTTTGGAGTTTATTCAAGTAAACGATTAATATATCTTGTGGTCAATTTATGCTCTCAGCTAAAAAAGCGATCACCCTACTTAATCCTTTACTATTTATATTTTTATTTTTACTGTTTACGGCAAATCGGGATCGATGCCCAAAGCTCGCAGTCGTGCTGCCAATTGTTCAGCCCGTTGACGCTCCTGTTCGGCTCGTTGGCGCTCCTGTTCAGCTCGTTGACTTTCTTGTTCAGCTAACTCTGCTGGGGTAGGTATCCAAGCACCTGTTGCATCATACCAACGTAGCCACAGCCGTTCTATACCTTGGTAACTCCCTCGCCAAAATCCTAACCCTAGCTGCACTTCTTCTAGCCACAATCCCTGAGCTTCGATAGGTAAAGCTTGGTAGCGGCTAGTTATTAGTCCAAATGCTTGTAATTCATCCGTATAGCGGTTAAACACGAAGTAATAAGGCACTCGTAAGATTTGTTCGTATACTTCCCACTTTGTTGGCGGTTGATTAACTTCTCGTAGAGTTTGTCCTAAATCTTCTTTTTCAGTACCAGGAGAAAGTAGTTCGACTACTACAAAAGGATTGACTCCTTCTTGCCAAGTAACATAACTTAAGCGCAAGTCCTGCTGTTCATATAATCGGGAAACTCCTAGCACAGTGAACCAATCAGGTCGTTTGTACCATTGAGGATGGCGCGGATCGTAGTAGAGATTTAAGTCACTGGCAACAAAGATTTGATCAGCTGGATAATTGGCGGGGCGGAAAGTAAGACGCAGGAGTTCAGGCTGTAAGTCGTGAAATTCGTCAGGCAACCCTGGCTCCTTTGGATCTTCACTTTTGAGATCGTACATTGTGGGCAGTACTTCTTTTGGGGAGCGAGGAGGATCTGTTTGATACATGACAGAGAAAATTTGACCGACTAGCTTTAGCTTAACAATTCACAAGCAAGCGATCGCTGCAATCTTTTATATTTTTCAACCAACACAGTTATTGTTAGGGACTTACAATTCAAAAATTTCCAATTTGTAGGGAGGCAGTTTGCGGTGTAGATTTTCTTTCCGCAAAACTGCCGTTGTGTGCCTGACAATAGTCTTCACACACCATCAACCCCAGAACAATAGTGGGTTACGCGATCACTAACACGCCACTACATTCTCATTTTTGCTGATAAAGCTCTTTGCTACTCCAACAACGACGAATAGGCTCAAATTCATCTAGAATTGAGCAAATACCTTTAACGTAATCTATTGCTCTCCATTTGGTTGCTCGCTTCAAGCCACGTTGTATAAGCTCTTGACGCAGAGTAGAGTCATCCCAAAGAGATTTTATCGCTAAAGCAATTTGTTCCACATCCTTTGGATCAACTAACAAAGCTGCGTCCCCTAACTGCTCTTTTGCGCCTGACACGTTTGATGCAATTACAGGACATTGTAGTGCCATAGCTTCTAAAGGTGGTAAATTATCAGGGCCAAAGAACGATACAAAGGTAAGAGCAAATGCATCCCGGTATAGGTGCATTAGGTCTTCTTGAGGTACAAAGCCCAAGAAATGAACTTGTTTAGACAATTCTAGTTCAGCCACCATTTGTCTGACATATAATTCATTACCTCTATCAGAACCAATAAATACTAATGGAAATATGAGATTATACTTCTCACGTAATAATTTAATAGCTAATAACAGACCAACATGATTTTTATGCGACCAGAATTGAGCGGGATACAATAAATAGTTATTAGGAATATTATATTTTTCAAGTAAGCTTAAATCAGGACAAACAGGTGCATCTAGAGCAAATTGAGGCGTAGGTAAAGGTAGAATTCTAATACGTTGTGTTGGTACTTGATAAAATCTCTCTATTTCAGCTTTGCCAGCTTCAGTTCCTGTAATAATTGTAGAAGCACGTCTTAACTTAACCGCATATAATTTTTCTCGACGCTCCCACTCGTCATTTGCACTAACTTCTGGGAAATAAGGTTGGAGTTGGTGTTGTAAATCCCAAAGAACAGTTACGTAAGGCAAATCAAGTAAAGATTTATAAAAATAGAAAGGGTTAATATATAAAATAAAATTTATACCATTTTCTACAACATATTTAAGAATAAAATCATCATACCAGCCCTCTATTTTAAACTTACTTCTGGGATGCCGTAGCTTGATTGAAAGAAACTTTCTAACTCTAGCAAGCTGATAACGCCAACGTTCTTGAAAACTAAGGTGGAACGATAAAAAATCTATATTTTTAACAGAAGATATTTGTTGGGGTGTTTCTTTTTCTTGACTACAGATTACAAAAGAATGAGCACTATATGGTGCAAGTTCTGTTAGTGCGTCAAATAGTTCACTCTCAAATGTAAATCCACCGCCACGTTCTGGAAGTTTAGCGCTTAAAAACACACCAACTTTCATTCAGCTTGTCTCCTAGCGATAAAGTAAACTCCCCAGGTGTTAAATCCCGGTTCACTATTGCTCATCCACTCACGGCACTCAATTAGCTCTAGAGAAAACTGGTTAAACAAAAGTTCTAGCTCCGGCTTAAACAGATAGCGCATTCGGTGAGTTTCCTGAAGTTCTTCCACTGAACCATTATCTTTATCCTTGATAAAAACTTGATAATTGACATCAACCAGATTATCGTTAGGATACATTGCTGGTTCAGCAATTCGAGTCACGCTAATTTCTTCATCTTCCAGACGTTTAACGCGGATGGTAGGGCGATCGCTCAAAACTGCGGGCCCGTACCAAACATCAAAGATAAAAATTCCACCGGGCTTTAAGTGTTCTTTGACAGTGGCGAAAGCTGCAAGCAAATCTTCATTTGTTGTCTGATAGCTGATGACATGAAATAGCGATAGGACAACATCAAAAGTTTGATTCAGACGAATTTGGCAGATATCTCCGTGAGAAAATTTGAGTCTAGAAGTTAATTCAGGAGGTAGTTGTGAGAGACGAGAGTTGGCTTTTTTCAACATCTCTTCACTCAAATCTACTCCATGAACTTTGTATCCTTCCTTCGCCAAAAGAACTGCATGATTTCCAGTTCCACAACCTAACTCTAAAATATCTTGCGCTTCTGATGCGTGATTTTGAATTAACCGACGAATAAATAGAGCTTCTCCTACATAGTCCTTATCACGGTACAGCAAATCGTAGTAACGGGCATAGTTGCCAAATACACTCATAACCATTAAAACCTTAGCTGAAAGTAAAGTCCAGAATAAGCAGGTACTAAGCTTTCTGGATGAAAAGAAATTATACAATAGCCAATTAGCAACATATTCTTTTGCCGAGTGCTCGACCAATTCAATTAAGTTATAATCTGGGCTATATTATGGGAGGAACTCTAAATAAATATTCGGCACTTCTGCTTCAGATTAATGCGTGCCATAGACAAATGTAGGAACTTTGTGCGATCGCACTTTCTCCTTAAAAATTTGCTTTCACTGAAAAATTCATCCTCCAAGCATCAACACTCCTGAAGGCATATCCACCACTAACCGCAGAGTTTTTAACCACTGACGACCTAGTAAAACTTCTGGCAGTCCTTGTCCCACATGAACGGGAATATCAAACTCTTGCCCATCTATTTTCACTTGACCAGCATATATATCAAAATCAAAATCTCCCCGTGCTGTCAAAAGTGTTTGTCGTTCCAAACTAATCCAATCAAGTGGCTCAACATCCTGGTTATCAATCGCTAGCCAGTAAGAGAAACCTGTATCAAGCATGGCATCAACTGGTAGTTCTAACCCATCAGCAGCAATCAGTTCAATCTCGAATAATAATTCATCCTCATCACCAAATGTACCTGAGATCATATGGTGCCGCACATCCCTGTTTCATTAATCCGAAAAACATGGGGTATTTTACCTGGATGCTTTTCGCGGCATTGAAGTGAAGCCACTTGTGGATCTTGAGCGACAAAATACTCGCCACTATCAGGTTCAACAGCAATGTACCAGTTATAGTGCGTTTGCATTAACTCTGGCTTAACACTGTCAAAAATTACCTGACAGCGTTGACGAAATGCTTGACGTTCAGCTTTCCATTGGGTTTGTTGTTCTTGTGTCCACTGAATTTCAGGGAATATTCTGCCTCGACGTATCGTGCGATTAGACTTGGCTTCAGTCATTAATGGTTATTTTTTGGATATGGGACTATCCATATTTTACTTGCGTGTTATTTACACCCCATCTTCCCCATCTACTTGTTCTTCTACTCCATGAACTTTGTATCCTTCCTTCGCCAAAAGAACTGCATGATTTCCAGTTCCACAACCTAACTCTAAAATATCTTGCGCCTCTGGTGCGTGATTTTGAATTAACCGACGAATAAATAGAGCTTCTCCTACATAGTCCTTATCACGGTACAGCAAATCGTAGTAACGGGCATAGTTGCCAAATACACTCATAACCATTAAAACCTTAGCTGAAAGTAAAGTCCAGAATAAGCAGGTACTGAGCTTTCTGGATGAAAAGGAATCATACAAGAGTCAACATTATCTTCCCAGATATCTATTAATTCATAACCGATACTAGTAATTGCTTCAATAAATTCAGTTTTGTTGAAGACATACTGGGGATAAAAAACTTTACCACCATTTTGTAAAGTAACAAATAGTCTACCATTGTAGATTGGTAAGCGATTGATTAATAAATGTTTAGGTTTTCTGATCTTAGAAATTTGTGTGGCAAGATTTTCTACATATTGGATAGAACCTGATGCAATAAATATATCTTTATTATTAGCGTCCTCGAAATTGCTAGTAAAGAATAAACTATTGATGTGGCGTTTTTCGGCTATTTGCTTTCCAACTCTTATTATTTCCGGTAAATCACAAACAGTCCATTTTAAAGTTTCTGGATACTTTATATATTTAGAATAGGTATAAAAATGAATTCCTACATTGCCTCCAAAGTCAAAAATATTTGTATTTTCATGATTAATAATTGATTTGAGCCAGAATAAAACTGGATAATCATAGGAGGCAATCATGCGACCACTACTTTCCCAATTTCCATGCTCCAACATTTCTTGGTATTCTTGTGCCAATTCCGTATTATCGTATCCAATACTTTTAGTTTGAGGGGCTGCTTGTCGAGCTTCTTCAAATGTTTCAAAAATTCCCCAAAAGCAGCCATAACAATTAGTAGCGAATTTACGTTTATACTCTTGTTCCTTAATATACCTGTGAAATTGCCTAGCGAATGGAATTTGCTTAATAATACTCTTCATTGAAGGATCTCCCTAAGCGCTACGCACACTCGTTCGGCTTGCTTATCTGTTAATGCCATGCCACTGGGTATGTAGAAACCACGACGGGCTATTCTTTCTGCTATAGGGCAAGACTCCCCATCAAAAAACCTCATTTTTTTGAATACAGGCTGCTCATGCATACACCAGAAAAAAGGACGAGTACCTATTTTATATTTGCCTAAACGTTGCATTGCCTCTTCTGCATCAAAAGGCACTTCATCTTTGAGAACTAAGCCATATACCCAGTAAATATTCTCAGCATAATCAGTTTGAGGAATAGGCAACTGTAAACACGAAATATCTGATAAAAGTTCTGTATATTTTTGCCCAATATGGCGTTTGCGAGCGATAAATTCGTCAAGTCGTTCTAACTGTGCTACCCCCAAAGCTGCTTGTAAATTAGTCATCCTCAAGTTCCAACCTAACTCTTCATGAACAAAACGCTTTTGCGGCTGAAAGCATAAATTACGTAAAGAACGGCAACGCTCCGCCAGCTTTTCATCATTGGTGAGTAACATTCCTCCCTCACCAGTAGTAATGTGTTTATTGGGGTAAAAGCTAAAGGTACTGATAGCACCAAAGCTACCACAGGGAAGACCTTTATATGTTTGACCGTGCATTTCGGCTGCATCTTCTATAATATGCAGTCCATACTTATCAGCTAAAGCAACGACTGGCTCCATATCTACAGGTAAACCATAGATGTGAACAACCATAATGGCTTTGGTTTTAGATGTAATTTTTGCCTCAATTTGGTTGACATCTATATTCCAGGTTTGCGGATCGCAATCTACGACTACTGGTATGGCTCCAGCGCGGACAATAGCTGCTGCACAAGAAATTATTGTGAATGTGGGTAGAATTACCTCGTCTCCAGAGCCAATTTCTAAAGCGGCAATTGCTGCATCAAGAGCAACAGAGCCATTACTAACAGCAATGCCATACTTGCGTCCTACGCGTGCAGCAAATTGTTCTTCAAATTGTTTGACAAACGGCCCTTCTGAAGAAATCCAACCAGTTTCTATGCATTCAAACAAATATTTCTTTTCATTGCCATTTAGTAATGGCTCGTTAACTGGAATTGATATCATAAATTACTTAACTGAGGTACCTTAGCTTGTTCTCCAGTAATACCACTAAATCTAGTTTTGTCTTGATCTCCTACATAAGGCCCTTGTTTAACTTCAATCATTTCGATTTCTTCGATTACCTCAAAGCCATGCCCACCTGTCACCAGCAAAATGACATCACCAACTCCTAAAATCCGACTTTCTAAGTACTTTTGTTGATTGTTGTAAAAATCTACACGCAATTTACCTTTTTTGATAAAAAGTACTTCTTGAGTATATTGGACTTCACGAGGTACGGGATTATGCACATGAGGTTGAATGATTTTCCCTGTTGGATGACGCATATAGGCTAGCTGCTGAGATAGCTCGTTAGGAGTAAGAAAATGAATTCCGGATTTCTCGAAATTATGGTATATGATTAGGGCAAGTAGCTGATTTTGATAGACAATATTTTCAAACATTCTAACAACCTTTATTTGTAATCTACAAAGCGAAGAAATAAACTGAATTATTTAGTACATTTACTACTATTTTTAAACAAATTCCAACGGAAAATCTATACACCCAAAACCCCAAGATTGAGATAAAACTTGTGTAGCATCATCATGAGGCGGGCGAGCAACTTCAAAGAAAAGACAACTTTCAACACGATCCAAATATTCAACCCAAGGCAAGCTTAAATCTAAGCTAATAAAGTATGAGCCTAGAGCAAGTTGGTTGATTGGGAGGTGAAAGGAAACTGTGTTCAAGCCTGGACTTAATTCTACTAACTGGTTAGGTTGAGATTCTCCGAACTCACCATAACCAACCGGGATAAGCATGGCATCATATAATCTCAAGCTTAAGGCTACATTACAATTTAATTCTGTAAAAATCTCTAAATCAATCTGAATCTTTGTATGTTCAAATTTAGCGGCAGATATTAACTTACCTGATATAATTGTAGGCTTCCCATTCTTTTGGGGAGAACGGACAAAACTGTTTGAAACAGAGGCATCTTGTAGGTAATGCTGAATCACCAAATCTGATTGGTCATCTGTAGATATTTGTCCTTTTTTGAGCAAAATACAACGTGAACACAGCGATTGAATCGTACTCATGTTGTGACTGACAAATAACACAGTTCGCCCTTCTCTTCCTACATCCTCCATTTTGCCTAAACATTTCTTCTGAAATTGTGCATCTCCAACAGCTAAGACTTCATCTACAATCAAAATCTCTGGTTCTAAATGAGCAGCTACTGCAAATGCCAACCGCACATACATACCTGATGAATATCGCTTTACAGGTGTATCTAAAAATTTTTCAACCTCTGCAAAAGCAACTATTTCATCAAACTTTCTCTGAATCTCCGTTTTACTCATGCCTAAAATGGCACCATTGAGAAAAATATTTTCTCTTCCTGTTAACTCTGGGTGAAAACCTGTTCCAACTTCCAATAAACTGGCAACTCGTCCCTTGATTTGGATTTTTCCTTTTGTTGGTTCGGTAATTCTGCTGAGAATCTTTAATAAAGTTGATTTTCCTGCTCCATTCCGCCCAATAATGCCAACTTTATCACCCTGCTTAATCTCAAAAGAAACATCTTTCAATGCCCAAAACTCTTCACTAGTTTGGTTTACTTCCCTCTGATTATGGAGATTGAATGCACTACCAACAAATTTGGTTGCATTTGCTATTGCCCCACGCAATGTTTTATAACGAAATTTTCCCTCTTGTTTATGGCTCAGAAGGTACTTTTTACTTAAGTCCTCTACTTGAATTACAGTATCTGACATCTGGTAAACTCCTACCTCAACCACACTCTTAAATCACATCTGCAAAAGTACGTTCCATTTTGCGGAAATACCAGATGCCACTCCACAGAAGTAAAATTACTAGCGTTAGAGAAAGAGCAAAGCCAGGTAGATATATCCGTGAATCACCACCCAAAATTGCCCAACGGAAACCGTCTATTACTCCTACCATAGGATTAAGTGAATATAGTAACCGCCACTTTTCAGGAACAATGCTGCTACTAAAACCAACTGGAGAAATATATAGACCAAACTGTACGAAAAACGGTACTACATAGCGGAAGTCTCGATACTCCACATTTAGAGCTGCTAGCCACAGCCCCGCACCCATCGATGCCGCAAAGGCAATCAATATAAATAGGGGTAGTGTCAAAATGCGCCAGTCAGGTACAAAGTTGTACCAAGCCATAAGTCCCAGCAGAATCATACCGGAAACCATAAAATCCACAAAACTAACAATTACTGCACTAGTAGGGACAATTAACCTGGGAAAGTAAACTTTGGATATCAGGTTGGCATTGGTAATCAAGCTGTTACTACACTCACTCAAAGCATTAGCAAAAAACTGCCAAGGTAGCATGGCAGCAAATACTAAAATCGGATATGGCGCTCCCTGTGAAGGCAATTTTGCTAAATTCCCGAACACTACAGTAAATACCACCATTGTCAAAAATGGTCGAATCAACGCCCAGGCAATACCGATCGCTGTTTGTTTGTAACGCACCAGAATATCACGCCAGGCAAGAAAGTAGAAAAGTTCTCGATAACGCCACAAGTCTTTCCAATACTGCCGTTCAGTGCGTCCAGCTTCTATGACTAATTCCTGCTGGGAGGCAATATTTTGACTACTCATAATATGACTGATAATTGTTGCAACTAAAACTTATCCCACAAACTGAAAATCCTTGAGTCCGTTATAGCCAACTAGCCGGGCATGTCTGCGAGTAAATTCTCCAACGGAAGGATTCCCTTTAGGATCTATGACTCCTGTAACTTGCTGCCAAATCTCTGGTGGTGGTACTAAAACTTCATAAGTACGGTCTTTTAGCTTGCGAATATGATACCAACTTGTCTGCTGACATTGTTCGCACCAAAATGCTTCTATCCATTCTCCCTCTAGAGGAACTGCTGTTTGATTTGCTAGTAAAATTAGTGCAATGCGTCTATTTATCCCCCTTTGTTGTAATTGCCCTGGACGATCTGCATATAGCTGATATTTCTGGCTCATGCTATTGAGATAACATCCATGTATTGGACAATATATAGCTCGTCGCTTAGATCGCTTCCGATTTCGGTCACACCTTCTGTGCAATTCGGCCCCCTATATAAAATGTAGAAGGTTACGTTGGAGAGACTGAGATCAAAAAGACCATCGAAGCCCACTCCCAAGTTAATAAAAAATATTCAATTTAATTTAAGTAATTTTTGGCTTCCGAAATGCTTTATCTAACTTTGTATAAAAGCACCAAAGCGCCATAGCTCTGCAATATTTGTCTAAATCATCTGCTACATACCTAAAGATTTTTGTAATACATCCAGATATTGTTGAGAAATAATCTGAGGTGTAAAGTGCGATCGCATATACTTACGACCTGCTTTTCCCATCCGCTTGGCTAATTCCTTATCCTGGCTAAGTAGGCGAATAAAATTAGCCAAGCCATAACTGTCTCTATTCTCAAAGGTAGCGCCACAGTTGGCTTCAGCAATAAGTTGCGTCAGATACGAATACTGGGAACAAATTACTGCCACTGGTCTTGCGGTTGCTAACATTGGATAAAGCTTACTAGGCGCAACCAGACTTTCCATCCCTGCATCTACACTCACAAGAGATAAATCACCTGCTGTTAAAGAGTAAGGCAGAACATTTTTGTCCTGGTACGGTATGAATACAAAGTTGCTTAATCCCAATTGATGAGCCCGATTACTTAACTCTTCCCGTTTTGCCCCTCCGCCAACAAATACAAACTTAATCGGCTCATCTTTCAGTATTTTCGCTGTTTCCAAGATTGTATCCATATCATGGCAGCGACCCATATTGCCTGAATAGACAACGGTAAACTTATTTACGAGATCGTATTTCCAAGCAAACCAATTTTCCTGTTTAGCAATGGGTACAATTACGTCAGGATCTCCCCAACTGTGGATCACAAAAACTTTGTCAGCAACCTGTGGACAAATTGCAGTTACCCGCTGTTTCATAGCAGGGCTAAGAACCACAAGCGCTTGAGATTTCTGCCACACCAACTTATTGATCTTCTGCCAAAGTCTTGCTAGCCAGTGGTTGCGTGAAATTACATTCAGGGCGATCGCAATATCCGGATAAAGGTCGTATAGTATGCAGACATAGGGACGTCGGAACAAGATATGAGCAAGGTAACCGACAATCGGCAAAAATGGAGGCGCTGTAGTCAGCAACAACAAATTGCAGTCACGACTATTTCTAATTACATGAAGTATAGCACGTAAGGTGAAGAGAACTCCATTTACGGCTTTGCCACGAATTCGCCCCGGCCATAGTTGAGCGGTGCGCGATCTTTTAACCAACACTCTATCAAATTTCTCAATAGCTGGGGCATTAGAAGACTTAAATGCGTATCCTGGTTGACCTGTAAAAACCTCAATGTCTACACCTTGTTGCCCTAATTGACTTACAAGCTCTTCTATAAGTTGTCCAGTAGCAGCGTAATCTGGAGGAAAAAATTGAGTAATTACAGACAAACTAATAGATTTTTTAGCTTTGTTAAAACGTTGATTATCAACATTTGAACTACTAGAGCTAGGTAGAAAAATTTTTTGATTAATCCATTCACTTAGTGTCATCTGCTCATCCTAATCCAAGAATCTTCATTAGACACTTCTGTAAATAACTAAAGTTATTACAGACAATGTAAATCTGTTATTCTAGCTACTGCTCATTAGCTCCTAAAAGCTAGAATCTTCGTATAAATAAATCTTAAATGGATGTTTTTATCATCTTACTCACTTGGCGTGTGTCCTTATCTTCCTAACTATGAAAAAACAACTTTTAAAGCACCAGTGTCACCATTCAAAAATTTAGTAAGAACTTGCGCTTTAAACCTCACAGTTTGCAAACAAACTTAAAACTGATAAATATGAAAGAATAAATTGCAGATTCAAAAGCATTAATTTTTTTTATTCTTTATACATTTTATCAGTAAGCCAATATTTAGCTTTGTAATTGCAATTTAAACTTAAAAATTTGTAAATAAGAGTATTTTTGATTACTCTAGTTTTACCTCTAGAATCCTACCTTGCTACTTCGATAAATATACATAAAGTTTTTGTAAAAAATATAATTTTTCCAAAAAAACTTCATAACAACTTTAAATTATCCTGACATATTCTTTCCTCTGAAGATTTTTTGGTTAGAAGTTTTGACTGTAAACTTAACTCCAAGACTAGTATCTGTTAGTTAAATGAAACAGAATTCACAATCTAGTGTTCTAGTGGCATCAAAAGATCAAAATGTTGTAATATATTCTTTTGGTGAGAGAGAAAAGTAGGCGTGCGCGGTTCCCCCGTCCTTAGAAACTTAGGAGTTTGTATACTGGATCCTATGAGCATCAGACCGCTACATCACATAAGACCAATAGTTAAAGTTGCAATGGGTTCAATTTTCACCTGTTGTAAGTGCAGCTTTCCAGCAGGGTAGACTACCGCAATCTTCTTGAGCACGGTGAAGATTATACTCACGCAATTTACTTACTAGTCAGGTAGTTCTTGCCCTAGCTTCCGAGCACTGAATTCCATAAGCATAGGATAGGTTGGGGTATATTTGTTAGAAATTAAGATTCTTTTCCGAATCTTTGAGCCGCGACGAATGAAAGGAGCTAAATAATTTATGGTTTATTAAAATGGTTTCAGTTGTTTTTACTTTATGCAAAAGTGATCATTGAAATTTAATTCAGCACTGAAGTTCTGCAACTTGGAACTCAAAATTTAAGTAAGCCACATTATTTGACATATTAATTTGTACCTTATTTGTACTAGGGGGTATATTATCATGTCTAAAAATAATTTGATACTGGATTCATCTACTGAATTTTTATGAAAATTATGTTTATTTTGAAACACGCATATTAAGTTACAGGTAAAATATTTTATACAGTTACATCAACCATACAGGTTGTAATATACACTAAATGCAAGCTTCAAATATTGATAAAAACATAGAAATTACTTTTTGCAAGTTATATAAGTTACTTAAGTGCTGCAAGTTAATTATAATACTTTAAATTAAATAGACTCAATGTCTCTTTGTTAATAACAAAATGAAAATGCATATTACAAGGTTAATAGCTTGATTAGTAAGTTACACTGTTTAATTTTTATATAACTCTGGGTGGATCTAGTGACAAAGTACTGCAACTAGTCTATCTCCGAATATTCAAGCTTTTAGTTAATCATTAGCTGGTTTAGCTAAAAGTCAATTTAGAGATAATTCCGCTGAAGTGAAGTAGCAAATGAATTCAAAGAGCAATGATATACTTTTGTCAAATGAGATAGATGTACAGATATTGTTAGTCTTTCCAGAGGAACTATACAACTTTGAGCAGTTAATAAACATATTCTACCAATTTTACTGCATATACTGCCTTATGCTCACGTTTACAGTTGGGTTCTGATGATATCAAACTGTTCTCAGTATTTAATCGAGTTTTAATACAATCATGGATAATTCTTCTCAATCCTCGAATCTTAATCAGATTCAGAATCAGAACCTCTTATCACAGCAAGTTAGTTATCCCCAATCTTTACCGCGGTTGGAAGAGCAAGGAGACGATTGGAGTTTACGAGATTTCTTGAGTTTGCTGCGGCGTCGATCACTCGTCATTGCTGGGGTAGCCACTGTTGTTATCGGCAGTGTTGTATATTTAACTTTTAAACAAGAAAAATTATATGAAAGTAGTTTTCGGTTGCTAGTAGAGCCTCTCAATGTTGACAGCAGGCAGTTAGTTCTAAACTCTGGTCAAAGTTCTAACCAAGAACCTCGAACTGGACTGGATTACGATAGCCAAATACAAGTTCTTAGAAGCCCAGAGTTAATGACAAAAATAGTTCGGCGCTTGCAGAGCTTGTACCCAGAGATGACTTATAACTCTTTAATCAAATCTCTGGCTATTACTCGGCTACGTGAAACAAAGATTTTAGAAATCCGGTATTTAAGTCAAGATCCCGAACAAGCTAAAGTCGTACTCGACCAAATTGCTAATGGTTATTTAGAATACAGCCTAGAACAGCGGCAAACTAGTTTGCGTCAGGGGCTAAATTTTGTTGAAGAGCAACTGCGATCTATGCAAAAGCGAGTTGATCAGCTTCAAAGAGAGCAGCAAATTTTTCAACAAAAGTATGGCTTTGTAGATCCAAACACCCAGGCAGAGCAAATTACTGCTCAAAGTGCTAATTTGTCTGCACAAAGACAAGCAATTAATCAGCAGTTAGCTGCCGCTCGCGCTAATTTAACCGCCTTAAGACAACAACAGGGTGAACAGGCAGCACTAATTGATGCTCCTTTATATCAGCAGTTACTTAGTCAACTGCGGCAAGTGGAAATCCAAATAGCTGGTGAGTTAACTCGCTTACAAGAGGACAATCCCACAATTCAAACATTAAAGGCAAGACGTAAAGGTCTGTTGCCTTTGATACAGCAAGAAGCACGACGCTACATGGATACAAAACTTGCACAGGCAACTACTCAAGTTCAAGCATTAGAAGTGCAGAGTCAAGAACTTGCTAAAGGGGAGCAGAAACTTGAAGAAAAACGTAAGCAGCTGCCAATCTTAACACGAGAATACACTGAATTGCAGCGGAAATTACAGGTGGCAACAGACAGTTTGAGTCGTTTTCTCAATACCCGTGAAACTCTGCAAGTTCAAGTAGCACAATCAGAGCTGCCTTGGCAGTTAATTCAACCACCTGTTCAACCCAAAATTCCTGTTTCTCCAAATATTCGACGTAATTTAATGACAGGATTCTTGGTGAGTTTAGTCTTAGGAGTTGGTGTTGCCTTACTACTTGAAAAATTAGATAACACTTACCATAGTGCTAATTCTCTGAAGAAGAAACTTAAAGAGCCTTTACTAGGAGTTCTACCTTTTGAAAATCAACTGCAAGTAAGTCAATTTTACACTTCCATACAAAGGGTTTTTACAGGGAGTGTACCAGATTCCTTGCCAAAAAATATTTCTGTGTCTGGTGTAGGCGATCGCACCTCCAGCATCTATGGCTCAAAATTTGTAGAGGCTGTACGTGTACTTTACACAAATATTCAACTACTTAGTAGCGATCGCCCAATTCGCTCCATAGTTATTAGTTCAGCTATGAGTGGAGATGGCAAATCAACGGTGGCATTTCATTTAGCTCAGATAGCTTGTGCAATGGGGCAAAAAGTACTACTTGTGGATGCCGATTTGCGTCAACCTGTAATTCATAATCTCTCGAATTTAAAAAATAATTGGGGATTAAGTAATTTAATTTCTACAAACGTGCCAGTCACAGAGGCGATTCAACAAGCGCCTTTTATGAAACAATTATCAGTACTAACTGCTGGCCCCATACCACCAGATCCGACAAAATTGCTTTCTTCTGAAAAGATGAAGCGAATGATAGAAGAATTCCACAATAACTATGACTTAGTAATTTATGACACTCCTCTCGTAGTAGGATTAGCTGATGCAAGCTTGTTGGCACCCCATACTGATGGCATTTTGATGGTTGTCAGGATGGAAAAAACAAACTCCTCTGTACTCAAACAAGCTTTAGATAGCCTGAAAATGGCCAGAATGAATGTTTTAGGAGTAGTTGGTAATGGTCAAAGAAGTAACTTTGGTAGCGAATACGATTATTAACTTCCACTGATCAAAAGTTGTGTAACCTATAAGATAGGAACGATTCTAAATCTATCTGCTTTTGTGGCGAGAATGACTGAGCAACGTAATGCTGACTCATCATCAGTTGATTCTCAGCAGCCCGGAGAACCAACTGATGCTAAGACTAAATCGGCTGATGAGTCGAAAAACCCCATTGCTGCTGCCTGGGATAAGACAACGGCACGCTTGCTGCAACTTCTTCCTGTAGAGCAACTAGCACAGACAGTAATTAAAATGTTTAGTGTCAGCGAAGCTCAAATTGCAGAGATATTAGAAACCGTTCGCTCAGAACTGCCAACTACAGAAGCGCTGTTGATTGGGAAACCGCAAGCTGGAAAAAGTTCAATTGTGCGGGGATTAACGGGCGTTTCTGCCGAGATTGTTGGTCAGGGATATCGCCCTCATACGCAACACACTGAGCGTTACGCCTATCCTTCTAAGGATCTACCACTACTAATTTTTACAGATACAGTAGGGTTAGGTGATGTCAAGCAGGATACTGAAACAATTATTCAAGAACTGATTGGTGACCTGCAACAAGCAAGCCTTGGCGCTAGAATACTCGTTCTCACTGTCAAAATCAATGATTTCGCAACTGATGCACTTCGGCAAATTGCCCAGCAGCTGCGTCAGCAGTATCCAAACATTCCTTGTCTTTTGGCTGTCACCTGCTTGCATGAAGTCTATCCTCCTGATGTTACCGATCATCCTACCTACCCACCCGACTATGAGGAGGTAGATCGAGCCTTTGATGCAATACAGCAAGCCTTTGCTAATTTGTACGATCGCGTTATTCTGATTGACTTCACTTTGGAAGAAGATGGTTACACACCAGTATTTTATGGCTTAGAAGCATTCAGAGATACCTTGGCAGAACTTCTTCCGGAAGCCGAAGCTGGTGCAATTTATCAGTTATTGGATAAGAAAGCTGGTGAGAAAATTGGCAATCTCTACAGAGATGTTGGACGACGTTATATGTTGGCGTTTGCGATCGCAGCCGCGACAATTGCATCTGTACCTTTGCCATTTGCCACTATGCCTGTATTAACTGCATTGCAGGTATCTATGGTAGGTTTATTAGGAAATTTATATGGACAAAGTTTAACGCCATCACAGGCAGGAGGTTTGGTAAGTACAATCGCTGGTGGCTTTTTAGCAAAAGCGATCGGGCGAGAGTTAGTCAAATTCCTACCTGGTTTTGGTAGCGTAATTGCTGCATATTGGGCAGCTGCCTACACTTGGTCACTTGGTGAAGCAGCCTGTGTTTACTTTGGTGAGTTAATGGGTGGAAAGAAACCAGATCCAAAGAAAATTCAGTCTGTGATGCAGGAAGCTTTTCAGGAAGCGAAAGAAAGATTTAAGGGAATTAGAGGAAAGTCTGAAGGATAAAGGTTAAAGGATAAAAGATTTTATTAATTCATCCTTCATACTTAATACTTCATTCTTCATCCTTTAGCTAACTTTCTCCCACTTTCATCGCCGACAACATAGCTTTCTGACTCACATCTTTATAGAGCGTATCTAAATACTTCATTACCACATCAGATGCAGTCAGGCTAGCGAGATTTTCCTCTTCCTTTGCTAGAGGAATTGCTCCCAATACATCTAAAACTGTCTCACTACTTGATGGTGTAATTACAACTAGAGAAGGTTCTAGTGATTCATGATATTGCCAAAAAATATCAATATTAGTATATTGATTTGGAGAAGTTGGCTCTTTTAACTCAGGTGCTTCTAGCTCAGAAACTTCGACATTGGCATTGCGTAATTGCCGCAAATCGCTGATGACTTGCTCCTTTGTACGTCCTCTTAACTGAAATAGTACAAACGGATCTTCACTAAAGCGATCGCCTAGTTGGTAGTAAACTGCGGCAATATGTTTGCAAGGATTTGCTTTATCAGGACAAGAACATCTACTATGAACATCAGCTAAGGTAAAGGGAAATAGTGAAAGACCATTATTAGTAAAAACTTCTTCTATATTTTGCGGCATTTCTCCTGCCAATAACTTAGCAGCAAAAATTGCCTTTTGAGACATAGTTTCAACTATATAATTCCATTGTTCCTCACTAAAGGAGTCAAGGAAAAGAGAAACTTTATATGGTTCGGCTTCACTACCTTGAACTCTAGCTAAAACTTTTGCACCTTGAAAATCAATACTAAGCACATTACCTTGACGGGCATAGTTTCTACCGCGTTCTAAACGCTTTTTAAAACGATAGGAATCTAGTAATTCTAACCAACGTTGTGACCACCATTCTCGGCTAGCTTGTAGTGTCTCATTAGTCATATTTTTCTCCTAAATAGAAGTCAGAAAGCAGGAGGCAGAAGGAAAGACATTTTCCCTGTTCCCTTTTAATCTTCATCTTCATCTGCGATAACTGCACTACGGTCAAGTAATAATAAGTTGCGAAGTTGGTCTGTATCTAGTTCAGTTAACCATTCTTCCCCTGCATCTACAACTTGTTCAGCTAGTTGTTTCTTACTTTCAATCATGTCATGAATTTTTTCTTCTAATGTACCAGTACAAACAAATTTATGTACTTGCACATTGCGGGTTTGCCCAATCCGAAATACTCGGTCTGTAGCTTGATTTTCTACTGCTGGGTTCCACCAACGGTCGAAGTGAAAAACATGATTTGCACGTGTTAAATTTAGTCCTACACCACCTGCTTTTAACGACAAAAGCATGATTGGCGGGCCTTGAGGATCGTGTTGGAAACGGTCTATCATTTCCTCACGTTGTTTTTTGCTGGTACTGCCATATAAAAATAATGTTTCTCGTCCTAAGTTTTGTTCTAAATAAGGTCTCAGGAGCTTGCCCCATTCAGCAAATTGAGTGAAAATTAAAGCGCGATCACCTTCCGATAAAACTTCTTCTAGCATTTCCTGCAATCGCAATAATTTTCCAGATAGACGAGGTTCCGTCAGACTATCTTTTTTCAAATATTGGGCTGGATGATTGCAGATTTGTTTTAGCTTCACAAGTAAAGCCAAAATCTTGCCCCGGCGCTGTATTCCTTCAGTATCTTCAATTTCTGCTAAAGATTCTTCAACTACTTGTTGATACAGTTTTGCTTGTTCGGGACTCAAACCGCAAAATACTGTCATTTCTTGCTTCTCTGGCAAGTCTTGAATAATCTCGCGATCGGTCTTTAAACGACGCAGAATAAATGGTTGAACTAAAGAGCGCAATTGATTTAAAGAAGCAGTATCACCATACTTTTCAATTGGCATGGCAAATCGGCGTTGGAAAAACTGCTTATTTCCTAGATATCCTGGATTGAGAAAATCTAAAATTGACCATAATTCTTGCAGTCTATTTTCTACAGGTGTTCCCGTTAGAGCAATACGAAACATCGATTCTAACTGTCGCACTGCCTGTGATTGTTTTGCATCTGCATTTTTAATATTTTGGGCTTCATCTAAAACAATCATCTGCCAAGAGATACTCTGTAAAGACTTTAAATCACGCGGAACAAGGGAGTAACTGGTAATAACTAAATCATGCTTCTTCACTACTTGTTCAAAAGCCTTTCCTTTAGCGCGTTTATCACCGTGATACTGTAAAACTTTCAATGATGGGCCAAATTTTTTGACTTCTCTTTCCCAATTACCTAAAACAGAAGTTGGACAAACTAACAGCGTTGGATTTTCTAAAGCATTTTGTTCTTTGAGATGTAGTAAAAATGCAATAAATTGGATGGTGTTATGACAGATAATATTGTTGGCAACAAAATTATGGTGTTCGCTAACTTCAAAATCGTAAACCCATCCTTCATACTCAATATTTTCAATACTTTCAATCTTGCAGTAAAAAACTTCTTGGTTAATCAGATGTTGTAAGGATTGTTTAGTTAAATTCAACTGCTGTACATCTAAGCGAGCATAAGCATCAAGGGTTTGAGATGTCCATTTTGAAGGTTTTAGTAACTGGTATTTCTGTTGCGTCTCTCCACTGAGAATGCCGTTTATACCAACTAATACTCGTTCCAAACTATTCCTGGAAAATTGCTGTGAACCATTAATGTAAACGGTATTGTGCATTCCCAAATGCCGCAGCGGTAGACTTGTTGCTGCTACTGTTTGGGCAACAAGATCAGCAGCAGGAATTCCCTCAACATTAGTGTTGCTTACGCTCTGACAAATTTTTTCTAACTTCTGCTGTTTTTCTAGATTGCCAAATCCGATTTCTTGCAAAAATCTACGAGCAGAATTTCCTCCAATTACACCGATATAATAAGTGCGTAAAGTCCGATTTCCATTGGTTGCACATTTCTGTTTGGGTGATATTCGCAACCAAATTTCAAAGCGTCGCAGCAGTACAGAAAGTTGCTGAATTAGTAGCGGGGAAGCTGTCACAATTTCGATACTCCGCATACTTGATACAACGGCAGACTCAGCATCGAAATAGTTTTGTAAAAATATACGCACGCTTTGTAAGTCTGCCTGCATAATGAAAGACGGAATAGACTTTTCTGCCGACAATTTGCCCCAAATGTAACCCTTTGCCTCTAAAAAGCGCCAATATGCTTGGCTATGAACTCGGAGATTTGGAACTTTACCAGGAAAAGTTTGGATACTCGGACTGTTAATTTTAATCTCATAGCGTTGAGAAAGGCGCTGCAAAGTCTGGAGTAGATATTCTAGCTGCCTGGTATCTTTTTGAGATATGGTAACGCAACCTAAGTTAGGAATCTCATGACCTTCCGCAATCTGCCAAGCAACAAACTTGACTAAATCAGGATCTTCGGATTTTCCTTGCCAAAGCATTTTGGCTGGTACGCACACGTAATCACCCACTTTTAGCTCATTCGTCCAGCCTTTATTAGTAAGTAACTTATGACGACGGGTAATGGTGACACTGCTGCCATCTTGCAGCGTCACTTTTCTTAGCTTTTCGCGAACTTGCTGCCGATACAACTGTTTGATAGAAGCCTGCACAATTTTGCCAGTTTTTTCATCTATGGAATTCACCAGTAATTCCTGGGTTGGTTTTGCCCAAAATCCCTCACCGTCAAACTCTGTTTCTTCAGCAGCGTAGTTTTGCCAGATTTCTTCTGCTGTGATTAATCCTCCATTGACGTAGATTTGTGTATCTTTAGATACGCATTTCCCCAATCCCATATCGTCTGCCAGACACGCCCCCAAGCCCCATCGTTCTAAAAATGTTAACCAAGCCATACCACGCTGTTGATACGGGCGCAATTGTCCCTGAAAACTAGCGGGTGTAGGTAGGGGTTCGAGCGCTTTATTATTTGTCAGGGTAGTTACCAACTCCTGCAATGCACCTGAAGCCTCAAAGCTAACTACTGGTAATTTTTCAATTGTTTGGGTGTCCCCGGTACTCAGGCGCAAAGCATCCTCTAACGACAGCGCCATCTGCTCTTTTCGAGAAGCAAAAAATGCTTGGGCTGTTTTAATATCTTGCGATCGCAACTCTACCCATTCCCCATTAATTTCCACCAGTGGGCTATTTAGGGCTACAAGTTTGTCAAACTCTTGCTTAGAAAGAGTCTGTCCGCCAATTGCCAATTGCCATTGAAAATTTAACAGACTTTGCAAACCCAGACGCCCTTGCTTTTTCTTTGGTGTTTCGGCGCTAATCTTCAAACCTAAACGATTTGCCCATCCTTCCCGATTTGCTAAACTAGGAGGTAAAACTACGCCCAAACCACTATCTTCAAATCGCCACTTTACCGATTTGATAAACTCGTAGGCTTGCATGGGGTTGAGATGACAAGACAGGGGATATGGGGTATCCAAACTAGGTGTTAATACTGGATGCAATCGTGAAGCTAACCCCAAACCCCGCAGAAATGTTTCTTGTGGTTGCTTAATAGTTCGATTTTGATAAACAAAGCTTTCCACGGGATGCCGCCAAATTGTCTCTGCATCTATCAAAAATTCTGCATCGTCAGGCGCTTGAAGAAAATATGCCAAAGTCCAATCAGCCTCATTTGACTTGGGCGGGTGTAGAACAAAACAGGTGCGAAATATATTTTTTCCACCCAACTGGTACTGTAGCGGCATCGTCCAAGCCTTCAAAGCCGCTTCCAATCGTTCCAAGGCAATTGTTTCGCCAGCTATTGTGGCTGATGGAGTTGTTAAAGAATGCAACCACTGTCGCACTACTGGTGGTAGAGACGCCATTGCTCGTGTGTCGAGTAGAGTTTGGGAAGCTACCATACTTCTGATTTGGACATCGATTGTACTGTTGAGAAATCCCAACAACAGTTCTTGTGGTTCGATTGGTAAGTTTATATAAATTGGCGAGTTGTGAACCAAAGACGAGGGGTAATCATCAAAATTCCCCGCGTCTCCCCGTCTCCGTGTCCCCATGTCCTCTTTACTCTCCGCGTCTCCCCGTCTCCGTGTCTCCGTGTCCTCTTTACTCCCCGCGTCTCCCCGTCTCCGTGTCCCCGTGTCCTCTTTACTCTCCGTGTCCCCGTGTCCTTCTTTTAACTCCTGATACGTCCGACACGCCAATGGCATCAGTTGAGAAAATTTGTCTAAACGAGTTCCATCCAAAGCACTGTCGAGGAGTGCTTGCCATTTTGCGGCAATAGAACCATCTGTGAATCGCTCAAGTGTGGGTAAAAATTTACATCTTGCTATTAAATCTAAACTCCACCGGGCAATGTGTGACCAAAAGCGTAAATCTCCACCGACAAAATCATCTTCTTGGTTGGCGATGCTCAAGGGTAGAGAAGCCAAAAATGCGATCGCATCTTGTGGTTCTAAACAAAAACCCTCAACTTGCCAAGGTTGTAGATATTGGGAAAAAGATTTTTCTGAACCCAATATTGCTGAATGTACGGGAGAAATAAATACTGCACCCTGTTGTTCGCTTTCTGAAAAATAAGTGGGCAAAGCAAGAATTTGCGATCGTGTTGGCATTACATTGGCAGCACTTGCAGCTTTGTGCTTTAACTTAGTTCCTGCTTTGGAGGTTCGTCTTGTTTGTGGAGACTCTAAATTTGGCGTTTCTACAGTCTTTTGGCTCGAATTAGAAAGTTTTATTTGACGTGAATGCAGCCACTCATTTAATTCATCTGCTGTCATTGCATACGGATGAGATGGTACTTGTGTTAATGTACCTGGATCTATTTTCGTTTCCAGAGAACGCCAAGTCTCTCCCCAAATAAATAAACTGCTACCTCGATCTTGTAATAACCAACTGCCGTGTAAAATTGCCATTTGCTAACTACTCAAATATTCACAAAAATAAAGTATTGAATTTGTTTATTCTCTAATTGAGACAAGTCTTTAAATTGATTATTAATTATTGTTAAATACTAGTAAAATATTGTAATAAAGTTTAAGAAAAATGCATTTACCTCTTTAGAAAATTTTCAAAAATGGCATAAAAGCTAAACTAGATTGTATTCATTTAAAGAATCAGAGGAGGTAAGGAAATTACTGAATCTTGTCATTATAGAAGGTAAAACTTATCCCCAAAATTAACTCCTCTCTCAGTCAGAATTTGTAGATTACTGGTTGAGTCAGGATGCTTATTTTGTCAAGGTGGAGAGTGAATGTACTACACAATTCGTAGAGACGCAATTAATCGCGTCTCTACATTTGGGTCGGTGTAGTCTTATTTGCAACGCTGGTTTCATTGTACAACTTCATATGCGTAGTCAGGGCATTGACCGGTTTATGGGAGAGGCAATGTTAGAAATTGCTGCGAGTCAAGAAGACACGGTGACACGGAAAATTGATCAGCACGTTCTTTCCCCTTGTCTCCCCGTTCCCTTGTCCTAATTCCCTACCTAAGCTCTTGCGCGTAGCGACTTCTGTAAGTAGCCCAAACAGCTGTAACTAAAGTTGTCAATCATTATGCATACTACTCCAGCCAGATTAGTTCATAAATGTTAGGATTGCCACAGAGAGAGAATAACGAAGAGAAGGAAAAAAAACTGAATGGGAGAATTTGAGAAGTCAATATCCTTTGACGGACGGGATATTCGACTGAAGGTGGGTCTACTAGCACCCCAGGCTGGTGGATCAGTGTTGATACAATCTGGGGATACGGCAGTTCTAGTTACAGCTACGCGATCAGCAGCCAGAGAAGGCGTTGATTTTCTGCCCCTCACTGTAGATTACGAAGAAAGACTTTACGCCGCAGGCAGAATTCCAGGAGGATTGTTGCGGCGAGAAGGTCGGCCGCCAGAGAGAGCAATTCTTACCAGCCGATTAATTGACCGCCCCTTACGTCCTTTGTTCCCATCATGGTTGCGGGATGATCTACAAGTTGTGGCACTAACTCTTTCGATGGATGAATTAGTGCCACCAGATGTGCTAGCTGTGACCGGTGCTTCTATAGCTACCTTATTGGCAAAAATTCCGTTTAATGGGCCAATGGCGGCAGTACGTGTTGGATTAGTAGGTGATGATTTTATCATTAATCCTACTTATGCTGAAATTGAAGCCGGAGATCTGGATCTTGTGGTTGCAGGTTCACCAGAGGGCGTCATTATGGTGGAAGCGGGAGCCAATCAATTGCCTGAACGAGATATTATTGAGGCGATTGAATTTGGTTATGAAGCTGTACAGGACTTAATTCAAGCCCAACGAGATTTAATCAGCGAATTGGGTTTGGAAATTGTCCAGGAACCAGAACCAGAAGTAGACTCGACGCTGGAAAACTTCATCCGCGATCGCGCTACAGATGAAATAAAGAAAATCCTCTCGCAATTTGATTTGGAGAAAACTGAGCGAGATACTGCTTTGGATGCAGTCAAAGAATCAGTTACAAATACGATCGCTGAACTACCAGAAGAAGATCCGATCCGAGTGGCTGCCACTGCAAATAAAAAAGCTCTAGACAATACTTTCAAAGACATCACTAAAAAGCTGATGCGCCGTCAAATCATCGAAGATAATGTTCGAGTGGACGGTCGCAAGCTAGATGAAGTGCGTCCCGTTTCTTGTCAAGTTAGTTTACTGCCTAAGCGCGTTCATGGCAGTGGTTTGTTTAACCGGGGATTAACCCAGGTACTATCAAATTGTACTCTCGGTACACCAGGAGATGTACAAACCTTAACTGATGACTTGCAACAAGATCAGCAAAAGCGCTATATGCACCATTACAACTTCCCACCGTTCTCAGTAGGGGAAACCAAGCCTATGCGTGCGCCAGGACGCCGGGAAATCGGGCATGGAGCTTTGGCTGAAAGAGCAATATTGCCTATATTACCACCGAGAGACCAATTCCCCTACGTAATTAGGGTAGTATCAGAAGTCCTGTCTTCCAACGGTTCCACTTCAATGGGTTCAGTTTGCGGCTCAATCCTAGCCTTGATGGATGCTGGCGTACCTATTGCTAAACCCGTTAGTGGTGCTGCGATGGGTTTGATTAAAGAAGGCGATGAAGTGCGAGTCTTGACAGACATTCAGGGCATCGAAGACTTTTTGGGTGACATGGACTTCAAAGTTGCCGGGACAGATACGGGAATTACAGCCTTACAAATGGATATGAAAATTCCGGGTTTGTCTTTGAAGATTATCGAGCAAGCTGTTAACCAAGCTAAAGCAGCACGGTTACACATTCTGGAGAAAATGCTTCAAGTTATTGACAAACCACGCAGCGAGATGTCGTCTTTCGCTCCACGTTTGTTGACAATTAAGATTGATCCAGACATGATTGGTCTAGTGATTGGGCCAGGAGGCAAAACAATCAAGGGCATTACCGAAGATACGGGTGCCAAGATTGATATTGAAGATGATGGTACTGTCACTATCTCGGCTGTAGATGAAAATAAAGCCAAAAAAGCTCGAAATATCATCCAAGGCATGACGCGCAAGCTGAATGAAGGTGATGTTTACGTAGGGCGTGTCACTCGGATCATACCAATCGGTGCATTTGTGGAATTTTTGCCTGGAAAAGAAGGCATGATCCACATTTCCCAGCTGGCTGACTACCGTGTAGGCAAAGTAGAAGATGAAGTTGCAGTCGGTGACGAAGTAATTGTCAAAGTTCGTGAAATAGACAATAAAGGTAGAATTAATCTCACCCGCTTGGGTATTCACCCAGATCAGGCAGCCGCAGCGCGGGAACAAGCAACAGTAAATCGATAAATTACTGATGGATTGGGAATTTCATCCCAAATCCATAGTTTAAGAATTTGAGCCAAAAAGCGATCGCCGAGGTGAAGTAAGAACGATCGCTTTGTATTATGGCAGGAAACGGGGAATAGGGAACAGCGCAGAGAATGTGTAATTTCTCGTTACCAGGTTGAACCTGGTAACGAGAGTTTGTGGGCTGCTGCCTGGTGGTAGGAGTTTTGATGTGAGTTTACTGAGTAGAAAAACTCATTTTATGTTTTGACCTTACGTTTTTGTCAAAATTTCATGTGTAACAGTTGAAAGGATGGGATGTAAGTTTTACCATACTCCCAGGACTAATACCAATTTTAGATTTTAGATTTTGGATTAAAACCATTGATTAATAGGCTATCCCAGAATTTTGAAACAAGACTTCCCCGTGCCAATTTGGTATTACACACTAAAAATTAGTCCTGTGATGTATCCTCAAAATTATTCTTAATCCATGCCTAAATCAGTTTCATCTCCAAACGCAAGCCTAACAACATCACTAGCTCTTTCATCTCTCCATATTCGTTTGCAAGAGCTAGAAAAAGAACACCAATGGCTACTGAAACAAATTAAGAGAAAACGCACAGAACTGAAGAATTTTGTTGAGCAGATGCGTGCTTTAGCTACAGAGATATTTCATCGAGGCTCTCCTAGCTTTACCAAAATGTCAGAAATTGACCAAGAAATTCATACTCTTTTTGATGAAATTTTAACGAACAGAAAATTTGGCAAACAAACCAAAAAAAATATTGAAAAAATTTATTTTAATCTGCAAATTGCAGGACTGATTAGTCCAAAATCAACTCAAAATGAGCTAGAAGAAGAATTAGATGAACTTTTTGAAAATAAGGATTCAGAGAATGAGTTCTTTAATTTTTCTGGAGAAGAAAGTCATCAAAATCAACAAACACAAAAGCAGCTAGAATCTCCTGCCGCAAGTAGAACTGATGAATCGCGAAAAGTGCGCCAGACATTTTTGAGATTAGCCGAAATTTTTCACCCCGATAAGGTTACAGACAGCGAGACACAGATGCGCCATACAGAAATTATGAAGGAACTAAATAAAGCCTATCAAGATGGAGATCTAGCTCGACTGTTAGAAATTGAACAGCAACATCAGGCAGGAAAATCGGTTATAAGTGATGGTGAGGACGATTTAACTAGAATATCTATTAATTTAGAACAGGAAAATGAATTCCTCAAAACTCAATATGAAAATTTAAAACGGGAGCTTCGCTTGGTGAAAAATACTCCTGAAGGAGTGATGGTTTCTGATTGTCGCAAAGCTAATCGAGAAGGGATTGATCCCGTTGCTCAGATGTTAGAACAAGTGGAATCTGAAATTCAAGTAATTTCTGAGATCCGCGATTTTGTCATGGATTTTCGAGAGCAGAACATCACGATCAAAGAATTTCTTGATGGGCCAAAAGTTCTGCACCAAAGAAATCAAGATATTATGGAAGACTTGCTGGAACAGATGTTTGGAGATTTAGATGTGATGATTATGTTTTAAGTGTAATTAGTTATTTGAAATTAAATTTATCCAGAAAAATTCTTATAACTGAGACAATTACTATGCTTCATATTCAGCTATTATTACACGCATATAAGTCTTTAGGTTTAACTTGAAGTGAGTAGAATCAGAATATTCAATTACTACCATTGGTGTATTTGATGTATTTTGAGTAAATGTAAAGTTATTACTATTCGGTTTTTATTCCAACTTGATTCTAAGCATCGTGAGTGCTAAACGTTTACCACAAACTACTGCTCATGTCAGGATTACCCGTCAATCTTGGCAACACGGCTTACTTGAAGGAGAAGTAAGAGCAGGTGACTTTGAGTGGCAATTCCAGTGGCATTTTCGTCGGGGAGAACTATCTGTCAAGCCTTCCCAAGGTCGTGCCTTGATAAAAGAACCGCTCGGTCGCTTTTTAGAGCAGAAAGATTACCAGCTCGAGCCAGGGGGAGATTATGCTTTTACCATTCGAGCCGAACTTTAGTCAATAGTCATTGGCTATGAGGGGAGCCAGTGCGATAGGAATGCAGCGCGGTGAAGCAGCCCCCGTCTTGGACGCCACGCCACGTGCTACCCTCCGGGTAGACACGTAGGTAGAGTAGTGGCTTCTGCAAGTAGCCGCCCTGACGGGCGTCTACAAGTGCGGCACAGCCGCAAGGGCGCAGTGGCTGTGCTTTCCGGCGTAGACGCGGTAGACGCGGAGCGGATAGAAGTAGGTACGGCTTGCCGTCAGGTGGCGTCGGCTCCGCCGACTTGTAGCACAGCCGCGTGCGGGTTTTGTTGATAATCTTGCCTTTCAAACTGAAAATTTATCTTCTCAACCCGCCGTACAGTTGTTAGGCGCTCAAAAGAATCCTCCGTTTGCTTGCAAAGGATCATGAATCTGCCCAGATAGTCTAAAAAACCAGTCATAAAAGATAGGTAATAGACAAATAGAGCAAAATTACCAACACTCAGTACACCGAGTCCAGATTGTAGCGATCGTGCCATCAACTGATAGTACCTGAGTCACTAGGACGGTAGCGATAAACACCACAGCCATAAGCAGCAAGAGTTGCTCTGAGCCTCCACCTATTGCTGTATCAATGAAGTAACGTAGAATTAACGGATTAATGGCTTGCAGGATCATGCTGCCCAGTAAGGCGATCGCGAGCCAACCCACTTGACGCTTTTGAGGTGCAAGGTAATTTGCGAGTAAATTCCAGTATTGCCGAAGCGGAATTTTCATCACAGTGATCGCTACTCTCCGTATTTCTGGTGGCGGAATTTGGGCGAAAATAGCAGGCTGCAATATTTCAGGAATTTGTTTCCAAACTACAGCCCCTTTAGAACTCTTGATATATAGTTGCATAAATTCTAGTAAGGCTGTTGAGCTTTCTTCGGGTATAAGATTAACAAACAAATAAGTGGGTTTATCGTGGCTTGATACAGCGACAACACAATCAAGGGGTCTTTTTTCCCACAGATATTCGGCTTCAAAGGTGAGATTTGTATTCTTACCGATATCCCAAGTTAATACGGGGGCAATGAAGAAGCGATCGCTCTCAGAAAAGTCTCGAAAGCTTCCCGCGCTTTCATAAACTGAATTCAACTTTCAAACAACTCAACTGTTGGTAATCCCGCCTCACCGATGACTGTCACCCGGCTCGTATTAGCATCCAAATTTGTAACAGTTATCTCAGTAATACCTGCAATAGGTTTTTCTGAACGAAATGTGAACGCATCGCCACTGGGTAAACGCAATTGAGCATTTTTTCTCTTTCCCATGCTGGAGCCTGGGAAGGCATTGATTGAGGCTCTGCTTCATGAAGAAGAGGCAGAGCCTTAAAGTTTTCATTACCATGCAGAGCATAGTAATGAGAAAAATTTCATAATTCATTTACGGATTCTGTCAGTCGATTTAGATATCTTTCGATCAAGAGAATGGCAACAATGTCATCTATAGGTCGTGGTGGTGTGCGCATACCTTTTGGTAAGAGCTTTGTCAGTCCTTGTGGTGGGTACATTTGCCAATAGCGATCGCGTCCTTCTAAACTGGTATAGCGTTCGTCTACTAAAACTATCTTCACTTGCTCTGACAATTTCTGTTGCAGTTGCTGTTTCCAGCTTTTAGCTGTGGTTTGATCACCCATTACTATTAACGAGATTGGATATTTTTGTCGTAATTTATCAATGGTGGCAATTGCGTTATCTGAAGGTACGACTTGGTGATAGTGAAGTTGTCGATCTAGTCCCATTACCGCTAAACCACACTTATCTTTACCTGGATCAAAGCCCAAAACTACTGGTTGTGTTGGTATAAATTCATTAGAATTCATATTAAATACTATTAAATGCTTTTAATATTGAGAGTGGATAGTGGTTAGTAGGTAGAGGTAAGCAACTACCTATGAACTACTAACTTTTGTACTGGCAGATTTCGTTGATTATCTTATTGTTCTTCTAAACCAGCTCCTAGTAACTACTAACTACTATACGGGCGGGTTTTGCTGATGAACTTTCGCTTCAAACCGAGCAATTATCTTCTAAACCCGCACGGCAGTCGCTACAACCGAGGGAACCCCGACGCCAGGTGACGCCAGGTGCTACAACGCGGGAAACCCGCAAGGGCGCACTGGCTCCGCAACGCGCTGCCTCCCCTACTAACTACTAACAAAATCATTCATCTATTTTCAATTTTAGGTACTAAAAATAACTTGCCCATTTTTGATTGCCACTAATTTAACTTTTAGTGGCCCGGCTGTGTAAGTATCTTCTGCTGCAATAGCTTTAATATCTAATGGCTGATCGTATTGCCGCAATTGAGCTACAAAGCGAATAAAAGTACCATCTATTTGAATATTTTCTAAAATTCCAGCATTGCGAGCGCGAAATTGAGAAGCAGAAATCAAAAGTTCTAAACGCTGCCTCAATTGATAGGATGTCATGGTTTTAGGATCGGCACTAGTTGTGGCTAATACCTCGCCTCCTGAAAAAACGACTTGATTTATTGCTGCATCAGCAAAAAATTCTACCGGTTTTTCTCCCCTAACATAGTTACCTGCCGAGAAAACTCGCACCACGTATTCTCGTCCATCTTGAATTTGCTTGCTTAATTGCTCAACTTGTTCCTCAGTAACGCGCAAAATCTGGACGTTTGGGGCAGGATTTAGATTAGGCTCGGTTAATTCAATGCTGGCATTGCGATTAGCTTCTTGTAATAGTTGAATTACTGCTTGACGTACTGCCGAAGGTTGCTGAACACGAACTACCCCAGCAGCAAGAACTTGCCCGCGAAATAAAGCTAGTTTTCCTAAACGAAGGTCGCGATAAGACTGATAATATTTCTCTAGCCTTGCTACTTCCTGTTCGAGATCTTGCTGCTGCGCTTCCAAATCTTTCAAACGAGCTTCCCTTTGAGCAATAATCTTTTCCCGTGCCGTAATTTCTAGATTGCGCTTTTGAATTATGTTATCCAAACTAGCAATTTTGCGATCACGTGCTTCAATCTCTTCTTGCCGCTTGGCTAGTTCGCGATCGCGTTTATCAATTGCCGCTTGGGCTTCGGCGATTGCCTGTTTGGCTTCTTCGTATAATCTTTGACGCTCTGCCTTTAGTAATTTAATTTCTGCTAGTTGTTTGTTTCTCTCTGCATAAACACTTTGCAATTGGGTTTTAGCTTGTTGATACTGAGTTGCAACTTGACCTAATTGTTTTTGGGTACGTTGGAGTTCCTCTTGGGTTTGTGCTTGTTGCTTGATAGTGCGGTTGAGTTGAGCTTGTGTTTGCTGCTGCTTGGCATTTGCTGACTGTAAGGATTTATTTATTTCTTGTAAGTCTTCTTGTGCCTTTGATTGCTCAATTCTTGCTTGCTCTAGCTCTGTTCTGGTAGTGTCTAGCTGTTTAGTAGTGTTTTCTAGCTGTACGCGTTTGCGCCTGAGATCTTTTTGAATATCTTCAAGTTCAAAAACTCCCTTACGCAATCCTTCATCAGCTAAAAATAAAATTCCCAGGGTTGATGCGGAAATGCCCAACCCTGTGAGAATTGTCACTAAAACAGCTGTATTTTTGGGTCTAAGATTAAACAGTGAAAGCCGCTTCTTGCCAACCCGCGTGCCAATACGATCGCCCACGGTGGCAATTACGCCTCCCAAAATTAAAATTGCAATAATGAGGATGTACCCGGTGGCCATCAGTTAATGATTTAGCGAAGAAATCCCTCCAGATACAGCCTACTACTTCCAGCCATTGTCTGTGGGAGATTGGAAATGAGCAATAGCTGACATTACTTGATGAATTAACCTGCTCACTCCAGTCTCCAAGCGCTTTTAGGTGAATTGCCGACTTAAGGTAACAGGCTTATGGACAGTAATTTTTTTCTTGTGTATGGAAATCATTTTCTTTTCGCGCAAGTCACCCAGCAATCTAGTGACAGTTACGCGGGTAGAACCAATTGCTTCAGCGATCGCCTGATGAGATAACTTCAAATCAATCGTGATTCCATCGGCACAAGGAATGCCAAAATCGCGACAAAGAATCAATAAAAAACTGATCAATCTTGAACCCATATCTCGGTGAGCAAGTGTTTCAATCATCATTTCTGTCTGAAGAATGCGTGATGAAAGGCCTCGCAGCATTAACATCGATAATTCAGGATTTTCCTTTAGTGCTTGTTCCACCTGTTCAATTGGTGCTGAGAGCAATTCGGCAGGTGTAAAAGCAACTGCATGATAAAAGCGATCAGACTTGTTTCCAGTCAGTAGGGACAAAACTCCAAAAACACTATTTTCCCGCAGCAGCGCAACTGTGATTTCTTCTCCTGCTTCGTACACCCTGGAGAGTTTTACTGCGCCTTTTAAAAGAAAATAAACTCGTTCAGCAGGATCGCCGGGGAAAAAGATCGTTTTATTGCGCTCAAACGATTCCACAACTGGTGGAAACGCTCCAGTCGCCATCTGACGAAAAACATTTGCTAGGGCTTTATCTTGTGTCACGATCATCTACCTTCCCCTATCCCAATGCCGGAAAAAAACTAAGATGGATTTCCTAAGAATACACCCGAAAAATCAAGAAAACATTGTTAACCTTTTTGTTCTTTCCTATACTTATCCTTTTTATCTCATAAATATTGTTCAAATCATACAAAATTTCTACTATTAGTAGCTAGTACTTTTTGAACTACATTTACTCTAATTGTAAAAAGTAGGTTTTTTTAATAAAAAAATAATATACATTGAAAATCTCTTAAGGATGAAGCTGTGTTTTTGTGGTATTAAACACTAGCTATAATCTCAGCGGAAAAAGTAAGCACGAGTGATTTTCCGGAGTGTCTAGATGATGCTTGGTACAAACACTAAGCATCTTAATCTCTTAAAATCCCACTTTCTTCAAGTGCTGAGAGTTATAAATAAAGCAAATTTTATCTACAACAAATACCAAGCAGGCTCAGATTCTTGTATGCTCCTAATGAAACATCGTGCTAAAGAATTCATATGTTGGATCTAACTGGAAAAAATGCCTTGGTGACGGGCATTGCTAATAACCGCTCGATTGCCTGGGGTATTGCTCAACAACTACACAAAGCGGGAGCAAACCTCGGCATTACTTATTTGCCGGATGACAAGGGAAAAATGGAGAAAAAGGTAGCAGAACTAATAGAACCTCTCAACCCTAGTCTTTTTCTACCCTGTAATGTCCAAAATGACGAGCAAGTCAAGTCTACTTTTGAAACGATTCATCAGAAATGGGGCAACCTAGATATTTTGATCCATTGCTTGGCATTTGCTAACAAAGACGATTTGAGCGGAGGCTTTAGCCAAACCTCTCGTACAGGCTTCCAAACAGCTTTAGATGTTAGTACTTATTCTCTAGTACAACTAGCTGGGGCGGCGAAACCTTTAATGGTACAAGGAGGAAGCATTGTGACTCTCTCCTATTTGGGTGCGATCAGAGCAATTCCAAACTATAACGTTATGGGAGTTGCAAAAGCTGGTTTAGAAGCTAGCGTACGTTATCTAGCCGCGGAATTAGGCCCTGCTCAAATTCGGGTTAATGCTATTTCTGCTGGGCCAATTCGCACATTGGCTTCCAGTGCGGTTGGCGGTATTTTAGATATGATTCATCATGTAGAAAAGGTGGCTCCATTACGACGCACTGTCACTCAAATCGAAGTGGGTAACACAGCAGCGTTTTTATGTAGTGACTTAGCTAGTGGAATTACTGGACAAGTCCTGTATGTGGATGCAGGATATGAAATTATGGGGATGTAATGAATTGTTAGTAGTTAGTAGGGGAGGCAGCGCGTTGCGGAGCCAGTGCGGTGGTGAGCCAGCGCTCTTGGTAGGGTTTCCAACGCCACTTGACGCCAGTGCGCCCTTGCGGGTTCCCCGCGTTGTAGCACCTGGCGTCGGATTCTCTCGGTTGTAGCGACTGCCATGCGGGTTTTATTAATGCTCTTTGGGATAAAATCAAGAATTTATCTTTTAAACCCACCCGTACAGTAGGTTGTTTACCACTATCCACTAACCACTATCACTAAATAGCAACTACTAACTCAATATTTATGCAAATCAGCGATCGCCAAATTCTCTCCTCAAATATACAATCTCCGCGTATTGCCTCTTTACGCCGCACTACGGGGGAAACTGATGTGCAAGTTACGATTAATCTCGATGGCACTGGAGTTTGCAATGCTGCTACCGGTGTTCCGTTTTTGGATCATATGTTGCACCAAATTGCCTCCCACGGTTTAATTGATTTGGATATCCAAGCTACGGGTGATTTACACATCGATGACCACCATACTAACGAAGATGTGGGGATTACTCTGGGGCAAGCAATTAGTAAAGCATTAGGCGATCGCAAGGGCATAGTCCGTTTTGGTCATTTTCTCGCACCTTTGGACGAAGCATTAATTCAAGTAGCGCTAGACTTTTCCGGACGTCCTCATCTCAGCTATGGTTTAGAAATTCCCACTCAGCGAGTAGGAACCTATGACACCCAGCTAGTGCGGGAATTTTTCGTAGCAATCGTGAACAATAGCCAAATGACGCTGCACATTCGCCAGTTAGATGGCATTAATTCTCATCACATTATTGAAGCAACTTTTAAGGCTTTTGCCAGGGCTACACGGATGGCTGTAGAAATCGATCCCCGCCGTGCCGGAACAATACCCAGTTCTAAGGGTGTATTGTAACTGTGTACACACAATGCCCAAATTGGGAGAGCAGATGAATATGAAAAACCGCCTCTGGTTGGGAGGCGGTTTGTCTAACTTAATAGGTAGAGAGTTTTTAGTAACCAAAATCACCACCCATGCCAGCGCCAGGTGTAACGGGAGCTTTAGTCTTTGGTTCTGGTTGATCAACCACAATGCACTCGGTAGTTAATACCATACCTGCAATAGAAGCCGCATTTTGCAAAGCAGAACGAGTAACTTTGGCAGGATCGACAATTCCAGCTTCAAACAGATCGATGAACTGATTGGTTATTGCATCGAAGCCAACATTGAATGGTTTTTCCTTCACTCGTTCAGCAATCACAGCGCCATTTTGTCCGGCATTTTCAGCAATCCGCCGCAGAGGAGCATAAAGAGCACGAGCAACAATCATTGCACCAATGAATTCATCACCAGTTAGGTGTTCGGTTGCCCAATCTTCCAGTTGGGGAGCTAAATGTAATAGGGTAGTACCACCACCAGGAACAATACCTTCTTCTACTGCTGCCTTAGTTGCGTTGATTGCGTCTTCTAGGCGCAGTTTTTTGTCCTTCATTTCCGTTTCAGTCGCAGCACCCACCTTAATTACTGCTACACCGCCAGCCAATTTAGCCAAGCGTTCTTGCAGTTTCTCTTTGTCGTAGGAAGACTCGGTTTCTTCCATCTGACGGCGAATTTGTTCGCAACGAGCCTTGACAGCTTTTTCGTTTCCTTGTGCGACGATTGTGGTGTGCTCTTTTGTGATGGTGATCCGTCTTGCTCTGCCTAACATATCTAAGTGGGCATTCTCTAGCTTCAAGCCAGCCTCTTCGGTGATTACTTGCCCTCCTGTCAAAACAGCAATATCTTCTAACATGGCTTTGCGGCGATCGCCAAAACCAGGAGCCTTGACAGCAGCAACATTCAGCACACCCCGCAGGAGATTGACTACCAAGGTTGCTAAAGCTTCTTTCTCGATATCTTCAGCAATAATTAGCAGAGGTTTACTAGAACAAGCTACTTGCTCAAGTATTGCATTGACTGGCGTGAACCGTCTTCATTCCACTTGCCAGCACCAACAGCCACAACTTCTCCAACTAGGGGTTTTTCTTTGGCAGTATCCGGAAGAAGAATTCCACCTGGAGTCTTCTCCTCTGATTCACCTACTTTAATTAAGACGCGATCGCTCAGTGGTTTGACAGTAGAAACGCTTAGAGATATCTGTGCCATATCTAACTCCTCCAAGCATTATTTATTAAAACAGCATAAGTCTTGTGCAACTGGGTGATGAGTTAATTCGCACTCTCACCTTTCGATTGCTAATTTAGTTAAGCAGACATAAATACAGCAACTCAATTGGAGTGTGGTTTCCCGAACTAGAAGAGTGTAGAAAACTGAATTTTTTAAAGACGCACTTTTGTCAAACCACGCCCTGGCATTGTCGTTCTGCGAGAACTTCTGTGAGCGGACGGTTTTTTGGAGTCTCAACTAGTACTGAAAGTAGAAGTGTACAGAATCCAATAAATTGAAAGACAAAGCGTGCGGCATGTGAGTATTCCCATTGATCGCGCCAACGCATCCAGTCTGCTGGAATCGTATCAACTGTCCATTGTCTAAGTTGGGTATTCACAGGCTCAGTGAATGCAAAGAAGATGACGGGAAAAGCTATTACCAAACAAATCGTTCCCACCAGTGTCAGGAGAAAGGCTAGACTACGCTTGCGAACGAGGAATGTCAGTATGATCGCCGCCAGCACGGCACCAATCTCAACAAATGCACCAATATTAGGCGGGCCAAAAGCTACATACAGAGTTTGTTAAAGCGTTATCCAGAGGGAACTATCATAACCCATCTTGGCTGGTAACTCCAATGCATGACACCATGCCATTCCCATACTCAAGGCAACGAGAGTAATAGTTATAAAGCGCCAAGTTCTCACCAGCATAAGCATCTCCTTATTGTTTGAAAAGCACGAACAGCACGGTAGAGAGCGGCACTCAAGAACTAAAAATCTTTTAATTACTATCAAATATACCAACAATCAGTCAGAGCAGGGCAAAATAAAGACAGTTATAAGTCATCAGTTCATTTGATTAATCCCATAACAAAGGATGAAAATACCTCTTCCTCCAACCCTATTTTCAGGTGAGTTCTCAATATGAGTTATTGCCTTAATCCCAGCTGCCCCAAGCCTCAAAATAACAGTAGTAGTAACTTTTGCTTAACTTGTGGTGCCAAGTTATTTCTCAAGGAACGCTACCGCCCGATGAAACCCATAGGACAAGGTGGTTTTGGCAGGACTTTTTTAGCGCTAGATGAAGATAAACCCTCTAAACCACGGTGTGTGATTAAGCAATTTTACCCGCAAGCACAAGGCACTAGCACTGTGCAAAAAGCAGTGGAGTTATTTAACCAAGAAGCAATGCGGCTGGATGAATTGGGTAAGCATCCCCAAATCCCGGAACTGTTGGCATATTTTACCCAAGATGACAGGCAGTATCTCGTGCAAGAATTTATCGATGGGCAAAACTTGGCACAGGAATTAGCAGAAAAGGGAACTTATAACGAAAAGCAGATCCGGCAACTGCTGAATGATTTATTGCCAGTGTTGCAATTTTGTCATGCTAGGCAAGTTATTCATCGCGATATCAAGCCAGAAAATATTATTCGTCGTGAAAGCGATCGCAAACCAGTGTTGGTAGACTTTGGTGCTTCTAAAGTTCTCACTAATACAGCCCTCAATCGCACGGGTACAAGTATCGGTAGCCCAGAGTATGTTGCACCTGAACAAATTCGCGGACAGGCAATCTTTGCCAGCGATATTTACAGCTTGGGTGCTACTTGTCTGCGTTTATTAACAGGGCGATCGCCTTTTGACTTATATGATGTTAACAACGATGCATGGCTTTGGCGGCAATACGTAAAATCTCCACTCAGCGATGAGTTAAGTCGGATTTTAGACAAAATGCTAGAAAGCATTCCGGCTAGACGCTATCAATCAGCTGAACAAGTCTTTAGAGATTTGAACCAAAACTCACAAGCGATCGCTAAATCTGTAGTACCAGATCAGTCAGCCACAACATCACCGCCCGCTTCTACATCAACCTCAGTAGGAAATCCAGTAGAGAAAGATTTAGAAGAGCTAAAAACTATATTTCTTGGTGGTAATAAGCCCCAAAATCAGAAGACTAAGCCATCAGTGCAACCGACAAATCAGTCTACTGGTAATAGCAAAATAGATGAAGAATTAGAAGAATTGAGAGCTAAATACTTGGGCGAGCGGTAAGTTTATTATTCTGTATTTATGGGAAGTAGATTAATCGACCATTTGTTGTTCATCTTGTGTTTGTACGGATAATCCTCTAATTAGTTCCCGAATTACATCTGTTGCTGGTCTACCTGTTTGCTGACAATACTTTTCAAGTTTTTCGGCTTCACTAGATGCCAGATTTACGGTAATTCGTTTCGTTGCCCATTTTTTGTTCATCTTTAAAGAAAAGTTATAAGTATTTTGGCGCAGTTTAGTCTACACATCTTTAATCACTATTGGTAGAAATAACTACTCTGAATAGAGATTTAGTTTTTTGTCAAAGAAAAATACATTTCCAAGATAATCACATAATTATTCCATTTTCAGGAGATTTTGACTAGAAAATAACTTAATTCAAGTATAAATTACAAAAATTTTGTGTGTAGGCAGATAAAATATTCTAATACTAAAATTTCCGGAATTTTCTAAATTCAAAATTCATATTTCACAGAAATAAAGCACTGTCAATTTATATGCAATTTTCTTGCAATATCATGTAAAAACTATTGACATCTTTAAAAATGCCATTGGACATGGTGATTAGAGAATGCTAAAGGCAAGCTTTTGGCAAAATTAGCAGTTTGTACTCATCAATAAGCCTGCCAAGAGGTAAAGCTGGCTATAAATGAAGGGAAAAAAATAAAAATAAAAAACGCCAGGGCAGTTTTACCACTGGCGAAAGGTAGCATACCAATTAGGTTCATCTAGCACAAGGAACTATATATAAGAGTTACAGAAAATCATTTTTTTATAAAGTTACATACAATTTTCATGCAACATTTCATAAATTTTAGTGCGTTTAAGTAGAAGGCAGGAGGCAGGAGGCAGGAGGTGAGGCAGCCCCCGTCTTGGCGGTTTCCGGCGTTCGCGTAGCGTCTCCGAAGGAGTTTGGGGGACTGCCGTACGCCGGAGGCGTTCCCACAGGGTACCCGAAGGGCAGAAGGTAAAAAGCTTCTCCTATTTAGTTTTTGGCAATCAGCATTTTACGTTTAATTATATCTACCTACTTATCGAATTGCTAAACGTAGAAAAAAGCCAGTGTGAAAAACTCCACTGGCAAGAGATAGTGCAAAACTACAACTAAGAATTCCAGAAAATCTTGATTTTATAAAGTCAAATACAACTTTTGCGCAACATCTGATTGTTCATCTATAAGTTAATAAAGAAAGCGACTCTGAAAACTCAGAATCACTTTCTTATCCTCTTATTCAGGAATTATACGAAAATTTACTTTGATTTTTCAGTCACAGGTACCCACTCGGTGTGGAAAGTTCCTGGTTTGTCGAGCCGTTCGTAGGTATGTGCTCCAAAATAATCGCGTTGTGCTTGGGTGAGATTTTGAGGCAAGCGATCGCGGCGATAGCTATCAAAGTAATCTAAAGATGCACTAAATGCTGGCACGGGAATTCCCAATTTTGCTGCGGTTGCCAACACTTCGCGCCAAGCTGTTTGTCTGTCGAGAATTGTTTGCTTAAATTCAGGGGCTAATAAAAGGTTAGGCAGGGCTGGATCTTCATTAAAAGCTTTCTTAATTTTGTTCAAGAATCCAGCACGAATAATACAGCCACCCTTCCAAATCCTTGCCAATTCACTTAGCTTCAAATTCCAGTTATAGGCTTGTGAAGCTTTAGACAGCAGCGCCATGCCCTGGGCGTAAGAACAAATTTTAGAGCAATATAGGGCATCACGCACCATATTGACAAAGTCCTTAGATGAGCCGCTATACTTACCGCTAGGGCCTGTCAATACCTTGGATGCTGCTACCCGTTCTTGTTTGTAAGAAGAAATAATTCGGGCATTTACTGCTGCGGTGATTGTTGGGATCGAAACTCCCAATTCCAAAGCAGTTTGTACTGTCCAGCGTCCGGTTCCCTTCTGTCCTGCTGAGTCTACAATCAATTCAACCAAAGGTAAACTCGTGTCTGGATCAATGTAAGGGAAGATATTGGCAGTAATCTCAATCAAAAATGAATTGAGTTCGTCGGTGGTGTTCCACTCTGCAAATACTTCGTGTAATTGCTTGTGATCCAGCCCGGCGGCATTTTTCAGCAAATCGTAGGCTTCGGCAATTAGTTGCATATCGCCGTACTCAATGCCATTGTGTACCATTTTCACATAGTGACCGGAACCACCAGGGCCAATATAAGTTACACAAGGGCCGTCATCAACTTGAGCAGCAATTTTATTGAAAATTGGCGACAGATACTGGTAAGAGCTTTCTGTTCCTCCAGGCATTAGGGATGGGCCGTTTAGTGCTCCTTCTTCACCGCCACTGACGCCCATACCAATGAACCGAAATCCGGCAGGTTCTAATTCTTGGGTGCGGCGATCGGTATCTTCAAACCAAGAGTTCCCACCGTCGATAATGATATCGCCTTCATCAAGCAAAGGTCTAAGTTGAGCGATCACTGCATCTACTGGCTTACCAGCTTGCACCATGATCAGGATTCTTCTTGGACGTTCTAGAGAGGCGACAAAATCTTCCAGGGTATAAGCAGCTTTAACGTTCCTACCCTCGGCGCGCTCCGCCATAAATTTATCGGTTTTGTCGCGGGAGCGATTATAAACTGCGATTGGGAAGCCGTTACGCTCTACGTTCAGAGCGATATTTTCTCCCATCACGGCCAAGCCAATCACACCGAAGCTTTGTAGTGTCATAAATGATTTTGGCTAACTCTTCCAGTTATCTTTAGGGTAGTCCGAGATTTTCGCTTCTCCCCTAAAGAAGACATTAAGAGTTAATTCACAGACTATAAATGCACATCCGACACAGATAATAAATTTTAATTTGTATTGAAATCAACAATTTTGTTGCAAAATTTGCAAAATTAGTTAGTGATTACGTAGAAGGAGTAACCAGAAAATGCTGGCATATATCCTGGCGCTAGTAGTTGGACTTGGTAGTATAGCGATTTACATGGCTGCTTTCTTTTTTCCAGAAGTACATCGCAAAAATGATTTTATCTGGAGCGGTGTAGGGTTGTTCTACGCTTTAATGCTATGGGTGTTTGCGCCACGCTTATCAGGATGGCTTTTATTAGGACATGTGGCTAGTGTTGCACTTTTGGTTTGGTTTGGTTGGCAAACGCTTTCACTACGCCGTCAGTTGACGCCCAAGGTACAACAAACTCCAGTACCCACTACTCAGGAGGTACAGACAACCATTCAAGAGCAGGTTAGTAATTTGTCCTCGTTGCAGGAACGACTTGGCCAAGTACAAAATAGCCTCAGTGGCATTCTTTCTGGTTTACAAGGTCGATTCCAAAAGACTACAACTAAAAAGGCTCCTGAAACTCCGACAATTAAAGAAGCGATCGCCCAAACTACAGAAACACCCTCTGTTGAGGTGATTGACAATCGAACTTCGACGACAGAACAAACAGCAGAGGCGATCGCACTTACCGAAACAGAAGCCACAACCGAGACTGTACCTGAGGCAATTCCACCCCATCCCCCATCTCCTGAGTTGGTAGAGGCTGCCCAAGAAGCTGCTGCTGAGGCACAGGCAGTGGCAGAAAATTTAGAGAAAATTCCGGTTGAAGAAATTGCTCCTGATGCTGAACTAGCTCCGCCAGCAGAAGCTCCTCCCGAACAAATACCGCCGAGTGATCGGGCTGGTTAAATTAAGTAGAAGACGGAGGGCTTTAGATTAGATCCCCGACTTTTTAGAAAAGTCGGGGATCTGTGTTTTTAGTTCTTTGAGTCACGAGTATTTCCCCCATTGCTAGTCATAATTTTCTCAATCGATTGCTTATGCTGACACGTATCGTAAAGTGGGCAATTACAGCTTGTTGGTTTCGATGATGACTTTGGACGTGGCACAAACAGCAGCACGAAACCAATGAGAAGAGCAACCACGATTATTGATTCCATAATCGCAACAATTAGGTATGAGTGACTTAATTGTTAGTCTACCGAAAAAAAGATACTTGGATGTATGGCTGTGAAATTCGTATACTCGGTATTTTGGGAGTAAAGTTCAAAAATTTATATTTCACACAGTAAAAATACGCATTATATCAAATGAATGCAGGTACAATAAGAATGGCGAGCGATCGCATTGGCGATTATGACTAGCAACATCAGCAAATAGTGTTTTGATAATGCGCTATTGTATTAATCCCCATTGTCCAAATCCACTCGATCCAGCTAATGCAAATACTTCTAAGTGTTGTAACTGTGGCTTCGAGCTATTACTGCAAAACCGTTATTGGGTAGTAGAACGGCTAGGAAAAGGAGGTTTTGGTAACACTTGGGTAGTAGACGATCGTGGCACACGTAAAGTTTTAAAAGTTCTGACAGACAATAATTCAAAAGCCATTGAGCTTTTTAAGCAGGAAGCACAGGTTTTAAGCCACCTCAAACATCCTGGGATTCCCAAAATAGACTCTGATGGTTATTTTACAGTTCACCCCCAAGGTAGCTCTGCGCCATTGCACTGTCTGGTAATGGAAAAAATTGAGGGAGTTGATTTAGAAAAATGGATGCAATCACGTCATAATCAACCAATTTCTCAAACTCAAGCTCTCGATTGGCTTAAACAACTGGTTGAAATTCTATCTCTAATACATTCCCAACAGTATTTTCATAGAGATATTAAGCCTCAAAATATTATGCTCCGACCTAATGGACAGCTTGTTGTAATTGATTTTGGGGCAGTAAGGCAAGTTACTACAACCATATTAGCTGGAGTTTGCCACACTAGAATTGTTTCTAAAGGGTATTCTCCACCAGAGCAACAAAACGGTTATTCAGTACAACAGTCTGATTTTTTTGCTTTAGGACGCACTTTTGTTTTTCTGCTCACAGGTAAGGAGCCTCAAGATGCAGATATTTATGATCCTTTCAATAACAAGTTAAACTGGCATGATTATGCATTGCATATTTCATCACTTTTCGCGGATTTGATAGATTATTTGATGGCTCCTACCGCAAGTCAGCGTCCTCAAAATACAGAGGTAATTTTGCAATGCTTGCAGAAGATTGAGCAAGATTTAAGTCAGCCAAATACACTCTTACAAAGATTTCAAAAATCAGCTTTACCTTTGGCAACGACAGCTATCTCTCATTCAAATCTGAGTAATAAAAGATTATGGCAAGTTCTTATTGGCTCAGGAGTAGGATTATTTGCTGTTTCAGGATTAATTATTAACCTCAATAGTGTCAAAAAACAAGTTTCTACAACTACACCAGATCCTGCTATTACTTCCATTGCAACTCCTGCATCAATTCCCTTAGCAACTAAACAATATCAGCAGCAGAAGCTTCAAAACATAAAACCATTGTCTATTTCAAATTCTAAAAAAATAACATTAAAACAGAAAAGAATAGTAATTAACAAAGAAAAACCAAAAAAATATCTAGTTAATGTCAAGGCAAATACACCATCATCCTCTTACAATCAAAAGAAAAAGCAACAGGCGAAATTTCTAGTCAAACCAAAAAGATTAAATACCCTAACTGCAAGAAAGAATAACCGGAATTCTAAATTAGGAACCAGAAGTATTATTAAACTTAGGATAGGACAAGAAATCAAGACAAGCCTTAACCAAGGTAAGTCTATCAAGCACTTATTTAATCAGAAAAAAATACCAAAACTAAATATCAATCTGCAAAAGCCAATCAAAACATTAATTAAACAAAAAATATATAGTCAAAATTCAAAATATAAATTCAATAGCAGGATAAGAGTAAAGCTCAAAACGCATCACAAAAAAATTAAGAAGTAAGCGAAACATTTTATAGTCAATCAAGTTATGCCCTCAGAGTGATCGCCTGTAGGCTAAAGTAACACAATTAAGCTTCCTGGCTGGTTAAACCAGGATTAATATCTTTACAATCGTTGTAGAAGACTTAAGCCATGAGTATCAGTTCCACAGGAATTGTAAAGCCCATGTTTAGTAGCTAATTGTTGTACTTGTTGTGATTCTATAGCACTCGGTCTCCAAGGGTTGGGGTTATTGTAGGCGTAAAAAGTTTCTACACCATTAATACCAATGTCGGCAGCGGCAGGAATTAAGTCTAAAAGCGATCGCCTGTAACGTGCAGGATGAGCAAGTACCGCTAAACCACCAGCTTTGTGAATAGAAGCAATCACATTTGCTGCTTGATATTCTTCGCCTGTAACAATTCTCCTTTGAAGATATGGTTTGATGCTTGGGTGTTCTAAGTCGAAAGCATAACCCAAAATGTGAACTTCCACACCTAAAAGATTGGCATTAATTTCTACACCAGTCCAAAGCTGAGGAACTTTAACATCTGGATTGTGATGCTGCAAATCTTTCAGCCAGCTTTGTGCTGCTTGGTATCCACCTACAGTGTGGTGATCGGTAATGGCAAGCCCTTCTAAGCCAATAGCGATCGCTTGCTCCATCAATATATGTGGCTGCAATTTTCCATCAGAGTAGATGGTGTGCATATGAAAGTTAAAATACCTTGGACAACTTTGGGCATTAATGTTTTGAAATACCTTTGCCAAGGATTCTTTAGTCGCAGAATAAGTCGGAGCAAAATTGACAGCCATAACCCCCTCATTTCTAACTTAGGTAATATTTACCACTCCAACACGACAAACACATAGCTTGGTCAATTCCAGCACTTTAATGTAGTGTTAGCAGGCTTTTTTTAAGCTTAGTTAGCTAAATTTTTCAATATGTTAAGACTACGTTAGCAAATTCAAACGCTCGTAGTCATGAGTATTTCCGATTAGCGATATCAAGAAAGTCAAAAGTATTGCCAGTTAAGGCATTTCTAGTTGTATTAAGAACCCAAGACTTAGAATCTAATTATTAAGAGATTTAAAAGCTACACTAAATCTTCACATTTACTCGATCAATATTTTTTTGCCATATTTTGAATTTTGACTCCTGAGTAATTTTACTCAGGAATTCCTACTAATTCACCTGAGCCAACAATTACCTCACCGATTGCAAAAGCCGCAATGTTTTGTGACTCAAAATGGGAAATTACTTGTTGTGCTTGGTGGGGAGGCACAAGCAGTACAAAACCAATTCCCATATTAAACGTGTTATACATTGCTTTGTGACTCACAGAACCAGCCTCCGCCAGCCATTGGAATACTGGTGGAATTTCCCAACTATTAGTATCAATTTGAATTGCTTGCTCTTGTCCTAAGCATCTAGGTAAATTTTCTGGCAATCCACCACCTGTGATATGAGCCATACCGTGAATTTCTAGCCCTGCTTGCCGTGCAGCCAGAACGGGTTTAACGTAAATGCGGGTGGGGGTAAGGAAAGTTTCTCCTAAAGTTTTGCCACCAAGTAATTCTGGGCGATCGCTCCAAGCAAAACCCTGATCGCTAATAATTTTTCTTACCAAACTGTAGCCATTACTGTGAACACCAGCACTAGCGAGGGCGATCACTACATCTCCTACTTGTACCTGAGAACCGTCCAATAGCTGGCTCTTTTCCACAATTCCGACACAAAATCCAGCCAAATCATACTCACCCACCTGATAAAAACCAGGCATTTCTGCTGTTTCTCCTCCCAACAAAGCACAACCAGCTTGTTTACATCCAGAGGCGATACCCGCAACTACCTGAGTTAACTGCTCTTTGTCTAGCTTGCCTGTAGCCAAATAATCTAAAAAAAACAATGGTTCTGCGCCAGATGTCAATACATCATTTACGCACATTCCTACTAAATCAATACCAACGGTGTCATGACAGTTGAGAGCTTGAGCAATTTTGAGTTTTGTACCCACCCCATCAGTTCCGGAAACTAAAACTGGTTCTTTAAAGCCTGTTGGTAGTTGAAAGCAACCACTAAAACCACCCAAACCGCCAAGCACTTCCGATCTAAATGTGCTGTTCACCAAATTGCGAATTTGAGTTATAAACGCTCGACCAGCCTCAACATCAACTCCTGCGTCCTTATAGTCCATTACTCAAAACACCGTTATCAATCCACCAACCACTTAGGCTATCATCACATATTTTGTCATTAGTCATCTGTCATTAATCAATTGTGAAAGACCAATAACAAATGACCCATGACAAATTACGATTGACTATTAACTAATTAAAACACTTGATCTTCGATACCATGCCACCACTCACCCAGATTCATTAAATCCTCGTGAATGTCTGCTAGTGCTTCGGCATACTCATTTTCGGACAGTTTATCTCGATGCTCTTGGAGCTTCTTTAAGCGTAGCTGTACTAACAACCACGGTTTAGCGAAGCTGTTAGTAGCTTCCAGATATTGTGCTAATTGTGTGCTATCCATATACTGAGTTTTGAATTTGGTATTTTTAGATTAGTCATTGGCTCTCACACCCTTATTCATAAGTAGAAACCTTTTCATGCCTCTACTCAAAATATAGATTGACTTCGTTAATACAAATCGCACCTGTGCAAAAACAAATCAAAAACAGTCACGAAACTAGTCGTGACTGCTTTTAACTATTTGAGCTAGAAAACATCAAAGACTTAAATAGTCGGTTAAATTTTTGACTAATTAAGCTTTGCTATATTGTTCAGCAGCAAAATCCCAGTTCACCAAATTGTCTAAGAAATTCTTGATGAATGCAGGACGAGCATTTCTAAAGTCTATGTAGTAGGCATGTTCCCAAACATCCAGTGTCAGGAGTGGTTTTTGCCCATGAACAATAGGATTTTCTGCATTGGGGGTTTTGGTAACTTTTAAAGTTCCATTATCGTCTACCAACCAAGCCCAACCACTGCCAAACTGAGTAGCGGCGGCATTGGAGAACTCTTCCTTAAATTTGTCAAAACTACCAAAATCTTTTTCAATGTTGGAACCTAGATCACCTGTAGGCTGTCCGCCACCTGAGGGACTCAAGCAATTCCAGAAGAATGTGTGGTTCCAAACTTGGGCAGCGTTATTAAAAATGCCCGTTTTTGAGGAGTCTTTAAAGGAGATTTGGATTACCTCTTCTAGAGGCTTATTGGCAAGTTCTGTCCCTTCAGTCAGCTTGTTGAGATTATCTACATAAGCTTTATGATGTTTACCATAGTGATACTCGAAAGTTTCAGCTTTCATCCCATGTGATTCCAAAGCATCCATAGGAAAAGGAAGGGGGGGCTGTGTAAATGCCATATGAAATCCTCTCTTGACCGTTTTTTTAGTTTTCAGCTTCTTGTTAAGGAAGCTGACAAATTTACAAGCTCAGTATTCAGCAGTTTGAGATGCTTCAAACTGGCACATAAAACTTAACACTTTGATCTTACTAGCAAATGTGGCACTGAGAGCGTTAACCAGTACTAGTACAAGGATGAAATTACTACCAAACTAAAAGCTCATCAAGCATTAACACCAAAAATCTATCGCAGGATTGATTAAAAGCCTAGAATCAGCATTACTAAAAATCGGCGATCGCAAAAATCCTATGAGTTAAGCTTCAGCATCAGTCTAATTATTAGTTCTATTGATCACAAAAAACTTGAACTATTTATAGGCATGAGGGCGTTAGCTAGTTGTATCAAATATGAATAGTAAAATAATGACGATACAAAAAAATAAATTATGAATACATCCAAGACAGTACAACAGTTGCAGGCACAATGGGTGACACCAGAGAATTTTCGCCGTTATGGACAGGTAATTTTTCCTAGTCAAGATGGCAAAGTCTTTGATGCAGAAGATGCCAATTTAGTTCTAGACAAAGGCACACCTCGTTTTTACATCATGCAATTGGAGCGTCGAGGGCGAAAGTTTCATAAAATCACTCGTCATAGGCAATGCACTCAATGCCTGGGATCATTAGAAGGAAAAGACTGGTTGATTGCAGTTTGTCCCCCTCATCATGATGTGGATGAACCAGATTTAGCAAATATTGCTGCTTTCCAAATTCCAGGGAATTGTTTTATTAAATTAGAGGTGGGAACTTGGCACGCGGGGCCATATTTTGAGCATGAAGTTGTAAATTTTTATAATTTAGAATTGAGTGATACGAATGTGGTGGATCATTTTACTCATGATTTTTTGCAGAGTCAGCAAATAGAGTTTGAAATTGTTTAGGTAATTATGATTCCGCATTAAAGATCCTAACCATACTAAGCCCAAGCGCGGTAGAATGTACTATCCTGCCAAATTTCAGCCGTGCGTTTCTCAATCTCTACTAATTGTGGATTACTCAGTTGCTTAAAAGTACTGGCTACCTTGACATTTTCTTCTAATTGCTTTGGATCATCTGCCGCTATTACGCAACAATGTACTCCAGGTTGGGATAGTGTGTAACCCATTGCTTGCTGCATTCCCCTCAAAGCACCTGCTTGAAATAACTTCCCATAAGCAGGTACTTTCATCGCTATGACACCTACATTTTTTTTCTGAGCTTCTGATAAAACTTCAGGAAAGAACGGTTGCGGATGATTTTTTTCTACTGCATTGACGGGAATTAGGGTGGTGTGGAAGGGATAGCGACGCAACCCTTCAATAATTACTGTTGGATCATGATGTCCTGTAATACCAGCAAAGCGCACGAGTTTTTGCTGTATTGCTTCTTCTAAAGCTTGAATTGCTCCTGATTTGCCAAAGATAGTGTCAAGTTGTTCGGGATAGGCAACTGCATGCATTTGCCATAAATCTAGATAATCTGTATTCAGACGTTTGAGCGATCGCTCTAATTCTTGCCATGCCCCATCCCGATCTCTTTTGCTTGTTTTAGAAGCTAAAAATATCTGAGAACGATAAGATGGCAGCACTTTACCGAAGTGATCTTCACTAGAACCATAATTGGCAGCAGTATCAAAGTAACGAACTCCTATCTCTAGTGCTCTTTCAATAATAGACACAGCATCACGTTCTCTGTCTTCTTTGTCTAGTGGTGTTTTTGCACTTGCCCCTCCCAACCCAAAGATTGGAACTTTTACACCTGTACGTCCTAGCAATCGTTCTGGTATCGTTGCAGTACTAACGGAATTTTGTTGCAAGCTGTTTGCTCCTACAATGCCACCAGCAGCAGCCATGCTGGTAATCAAGAAGTTTCGCCGTGTCGTTTTTTCCGTCATCGCTTCTCAAAATTATGTACAAACAGAACTTGTACAATTTGAAACTATTTATATAGTTATCATTTATTACTCAAGATAGATATTTTTAGAGGCTATTTATATTGTAAAGTTAATATTAAGAGTAGGGCGTGTTACGGCTATGTAGGAATTTGAGTGTATAAGAGAGTTCAGATTAGCCGTAACGCACCGCATTTATTGGTGCGTTACGCGCTGCTTTAACGCACCCTACAATTTAAGGTTTATTTTATAAGTAATCTCGTACTTCTAGAAATAAACAATTTAGAATCTGACTCAAAACGTGAGCTAAGATTTAAACATTATATTGTATTGATTACTAAATTTTATCAAATACAATCAGCAAACCAAGTCTTCTTCCTTGGCTGCAATAGTTTGTAGTATTCTTGCATCTAGCATATCTAAAATTTTACTATCGACAGACATATCAAATTTCCTAGCAAAATGAATTTCGTCTGAAATTAAGTGTGAATAATGATTAACTGTAAGTATGCGAGGATGTCCTTGGCGACTATTAGTAAAATCTATATAACGCTTATTGTCATTACAAATATTAAATAATTTACTATTAACTAAAATACTTTGTATAAAAGATTCATCAGGAAGACATGTCTTTTTATAGTACGTAATTAGCTCAGGGTTTAGATTACAAAAATGATATAGGTATTGAATGCATTTTAATGAAAGAGTATGAAAATAGGAGCCTCCATAACAGGCAAAATATTCATTAAATGGAGTTAAATTAGCACGAATTCCCGCTGTTATTCCATAGGAGGTATTGACACGAATGTAAGGCTGAATGTTATTGATAATTCTTCGTGAAAATTTAATTAATCCTTCTTGCCAGGGTGGTAGTGATTCAGCTAATTTCCTGTATTGGTAAAGATAGCGATCGCGTCCTGCCTTACTGCCCCAACAATTTTTTTCACAGTCAGAAAATGCATTAAAATGAAATAAGAATGCATCATATTCAGTTTCAGCAAGAAATTTCTCAATTTTAGGTAATGGTTGGGTGGGATAATCTTGACCAGTGAGATTAATCAGCCAATCAAATTTAATATTGTGGCTAAATAGCCAGTGAACAGCATCCAGATAGCCTTTAATAAGGGAAAAATCTCCTCGTCCCCCTTGATTATTAATAATCTCAAAATTGGTTAAATTACTGAAGTTTTCTTTGTCTAACTTACAAAAATTGGGGTTATGGCTAATTAATATATAGGACTTGGGACTTGATTTTTTAATGGTTTTGACTAGTCTATAAATTTGCTCTGGATTTTTATGAGTTTGAATTAGATAAACAACTTTCATAAATTTACCCACGATTTTATAAACAGCAAAAAACTAGGTTTCCAAATGCTTTCAGAAATAGCTAAGTTTGAAATTTTTCCTACTTTTTATTCTATTCGCTAGTTAAAATTTAACATTTAACTGAACAGTAATTAACCACTTGGCGAGCGCCTCATTTACTAAATCAGAATATTCTATCATCACTAGATGTCCTGCTTTATTAATGTGTAAATGAATACTGTTGGAAAAATAACTTGCTAACTTCTTTCCCATGCTGTGTGTAAAGATTTTATCTTCACCGCCAGTAATCACTAAAGCAGGAACTTGTAAATTTTTGGGTGAAGGGTGACGGGCAAAAAAATCATAATTCCAAAAAATTTCCAAGGCTCTGTAGGCAGATAAACCTGTCGATACAGAATTTTCACTAATAAACTGTTTTACCAACTTGTGATGGTATGAGGTTGAAAAAAAGTTTGTCAGTGTTTGTACAGCAGATACTTTGTCAAGAGAACTTCCTCCCAAAGCCATCAACTTCATCAAAAGAATTTCCCATCGGGGTATTAAATTATGGGTACCGCCAGCAATAGCGATGATGCCACTAATTGGGCGATACTGAGCAAACTCTAAACCAATAGGAACTCCGAAGTCGTGACAGCATAAAATAGGTGAGGAAATGCCAAAATGATCCAACAACCGCCCTAAATCACGACAATGTCGCCCAATGGAATAACGCTTGTAATGGCTAGATTGTCCGCTTCCTGCTAAGTCGTATGCTAAAGTCTGCCAGCCTAAACTTTGGCTAAATTCATATTGAGAACGAAAGTCGAAGCGGTTTCCCATTAGTCCGTGGATAAACACCACAGCAGGATTTGTACCTCGACTGTGACAGACTTGTAAGTTTACTCCATGCCGCAGATGAATGCTGGAACCGAAGGCGTCTTTGATCATAGTTACTTAGCTAGTAGTTGGCGATCTAGAAATCGAGTAATTAAGTAATTGCTCTTGGAGTAGTCACCCTCGGTATAACTATTGGTAGCTTTGACATTACGCCAACTATTTTTGACCAATATTACTTAAACATTAGATTATACGTGCATTATGTTTCAATATTGTGTCAATATTGTGTCAAAGTAATGAAATTTTCACGATTACTTGCAATACGTTAAAGATAGCTATGCATGAAGCAGTCCGACATCAAATTTATACCATAGCTATTTAAGGGCAATTATTATCTCATTGAGTAGTTTATTACTTTCTTTCTAGAAGAATCACAGCAAATTTACTAGTTATGTATAAATTTACCCTGGCATTAGAATCTCATCAAAAAAATGTAAAATTCATTATCGGTGTGTGATCTGATTCTGATAAGTTAATTAAACTAATATACTGGCAATCTTTTCTAGACTTCTTTATTCAGCGCGGGTGTTGATAAAGCAAGCACAATCCATCTAGTTAAACTTATGGCGCTCATAGTTCAGAAATTTGGTGGTACATCTGTCGGTTCAGTCGAACGCATTCAGGCTGTGGCACAGCGCGTTTACAAAACAGTAAAAGCAGGAAACTCTATTGTGGTGGTGGTTTCCGCAATGGGTAAAACCACCGATGGACTCGTGAAACTGGCGGCAGAAATCTCCAAAAATCCTTGCCGCCGGGAAATGGATATGTTACTTTCCACTGGTGAGCAAGTATCCATTGCCTTGTTGAGCATGGCTTTGCAGGAACTTGGACAACCTGCAATTTCTCTAACTGGTGCTCAAGTAGGAATAGTGACTGAAGCTGAACACACCCGCGCTCGCATTTTACATATACAAACAGAGCGGGTTGAAAAACACATTCAAGAAGGTAAAGTTGTTGTTGTCGCAGGTTTTCAAGGTATTAGCAGTACAGAAAAATTGGAAATTACAACCTTGGGACGTGGCGGATCGGACACTTCAGCAGTTGCCATCGCCGCAGCATTACGAGCGAATTTTTGTGAAATTTATACTGATGTGCCAGGCATATTAACTACCGATCCTCGCTTAGTGCCTGAAGCACAGTTAATGGACGAGATCACTTGTGATGAAATGCTGGAACTCGCCAGCTTGGGAGCCAAGGTGCTACATCCCCGTGCGGTAGAAATTGCCCGCAACTATGGCGTTCCCCTGGTAGTGCGCTCTAGTTGGACAGAGGAACCCGGTACTTGGGTAACATCGCCTCCCGTCAAAGAACGATCGCTCATCAACCTAGAAATTGCTCGTTCAGTAAATGATGTACAATTCGACACCAATCAAGCGAGAGTTTCACTGCTGCGGGTTCCAGATAAACCGGGTGTTGCTGCACGCCTATTTGGAGAAATTGCCCGTCAAGAAGTAGACGTAGATTTAATTATTCAGTCAATTCACGAAGGTAATACAAATGACATTGCCTTCACAGTAATGACACCAATTTTAAAGAAAGCTGAAGCCGTAGCAGCAGCGATCGCCCCAGTTTTGCGTACTCACAAAGGTACAGAAACCACAGAAGCAGAGGTAATGGTTCAGCAAAACATTGCCAAAGTCAGCATCGCAGGTGCAGGAATGATTGGACGTCCTGGAGTTGCAGCCAAAATGTTTGCTACCCTAGCAAAAGCGGGCGTGAATATCCAGATGATTTCCACCAGTGAAATCAAAGTTAGTTGCGTAATTGATGCCACAGAATGCGATCGCGCCGTTGCTGCCCTGCGAGAAGCATTTGAAATAGACAACACAAAGACAGAAAATTTCTCCGCGTCTCCAAGCCCCCGCGTCTTTGTGTCCTCTTCCCACACTCCTCCCGTACGCGGCGTTGCCCTCGACATGAATCAAGCTCGTCTTGCCATTCGCCAAGTGCCAGATCGCCCAGGGCTAGCAGCGAATTTATTTGGACTGTTGGCAGAAAAAAATATTAGCGTAGACATGATTATTCAGTCACAGCGCTGTCATCTTATTAATGGAGTACCAAGGCGAGATATTGCCTTTACTGTAGCCCGCATAGATGCCGAAGAAGCCCAAAAAATGTTGCAACAAGTAGCAGCAGAGTATGGTTGGGGTGAAGTAGCATTAGATCAGGCGATCGCCAAAGTGAGTATCGTTGGTGCTGGCATGGTAGGGCAACCAGGAGTCGCAGCAAAAATGTTTTCTGCACTCGCGCAGCATCAAATTAACATTCAAATGATTACTACCTCGGAAATAAAAATTAGCTGTGTAGTAGCACAAGAAGAAGGTGCAAAAGCTTTGCAAGCAATTCATGCGGCATTTGGACTAGCAGGTAGCGAGAAATTCGTAGTACCAGCGTAGAAAATTTTGCTCCCACCTTTCAAACTCAGGGTTAAAATCGTCAAAGATTTGCTGTGCGATCACAGATAGTACTCAAATCAAAGTTGAAAAGCAATCTGCTTTAACTATAATGATTCACATTGATGGTTCCTATGGTGAGGGTGGAGGGCAGGTTCTTCGCACTTCCTTAAGTTTAGCTGCTATCACCAGTAACCCCATAAGTATTCATAACATCCGTGCTCAACGCAAAAAGCCAGGGTTAGCAGCTCAACACTTAACAGCAGTTCGCGCCGCTGCCGCCATTTGTCATGCCGAAGTGCAGGGCGATACTTTGGGTTCTACAATGCTGGAATTTATTCCTGGTGGTACTATCAACGCCGGAAACTATACCTTTGATATCAGTGAAGCTCAAGCAGGCGGTTCCGCAGGTGCGATTACTTTAGTATTACAAACAGTCCTCTTGCCTCTATCATTAGCAAGTAGTGAATCCCAAGTAACACTAAAAGGAGGAACTCACGTTCCTTTTAGCCCATCAACGACTTACATTGAGCGAGTATATCTACCCTTACTCAAGCGGATGGGCATACAAGTGGAGATACAACAGGATGCTTGGGGGTGGTATCCCCAAGGCGGTGGCAGGGTGGAACTGCGGGTGAAAGGTGGTAGAAAACTTAGCGGGATAAACTTAGAGGAACGCGGCGATTTCCAACAAGTACGGGGATTAGCAGTAGTCACCGAACTACCTTCCCACATTCCTCAAAGAATGGCTAGCCGTGCCGAGAATTTATTGCGCGAAGCAGGATTGAAGGCTGTTGTGCAACCGTTACGAAATAAAGGCATAGCACCTGGAGCAGGTTTATTTCTTACTGCTGAGTATGAGAATAGTTTAGCTGGATTTAGCGCCTTGGGACGTGTGGGTTTACCTGCCGAGAAAGTGGCTCAAATAGCTTGCGAGGAACTACTAGGGTTTCATCAAAGTGGTGCAGTAGTGGATGAACATTTAGCAGATCAGTTGTTGTTACCAGCTGCTTTGGCTGCAAATCAAAGTAAGTATCGAGTAGCCAAGGTGAGTATGCACTTGATGACAAATGCCTGGGTAATTGAAAAATTTGGGTTAGCAAAGATAACAGTAGATGCAGTAGAAAAGATGGTGACAGTACAACCTTCTCTACTCTTGCCAAGCTAAGAGAAAAATTTTATGGCTAACAAGCGTCTTGGCGAACTATTATTTGGTAATTTTACTTGGAAAAGATTGATTAGCTCGCTTGTATTTATCTATATATTTTTTGCTGTTTATGTTTTTTTTGGGGCAGATAGCATGATTTTTCTACCTCAACCATCTAGCTATGAAGATACAAATGAGATTATAAAGTTGACTAGTGCAGATGGAACAAAACTTTCTGCCATTTATTTATTCAATCCTACAGCTACAAACACTATTCTTTATGTTCACGGTAATGCTGAGGATTTGGGAGATATTAAAATTGTACTCGAAAAATTACGCAATTTGGGTTTTAGTGTCTTTGCATACGATTACCGGGGTTATGGCACAAGTGAAGGAAAACCTACAGAAAAAAATGCTTATCAAGATATCGATACTGCTTACAATTATTTGACACAAAAGTTAAAGATTTCGCCACAGCAAATAATTGTTTTTGGACGTTCGGTTGGAGGTGGTTCTGCTGTTGATTTAGCTGCCCGGAAACCCGTTGGGGGTTTGATTCTGGAAAGCACTTTTATTTCAGCATTTCGGGTGATTGTACCTTTGAGAATTTTGCCTTTTGATAAGTTTGCCAATCTGGATAAAATCAAAAGAGTAAATTGTCCAGTTTTAGTTATACATGGTAAGGCAGATAGAATTATTCCTGTTGCTCATGGAAAAACACTATTTGCTGCTGCACCATCACCGAAACTTTCTTTATGGGTAGACAGGGCAGATCATAATGATTTAGTTCGGGTAGCAGGGGAAAAGTATGACAAAATTTTACGGGAGTTCGAGCTGCTAGTAAACAAGAATAGAAATCACGTTTGATGTAAATTAAAATGACAAGCAAAAATTTTACTTCAGAATCTACCACAGATAAACCACGAGACACACAAAGATGATTTATCTGTGTCCATCTGTGTTAGTTATGATCCTAAACTTGGGTTTTTCAATCAATCTATCATATACATATATATTTGCCGCAAACAAAAGTGATATCAATTTAAAAAATGATATAGGAATCATATTTGATTTTTGAAAAACACGTAGGGTGTGTTGTCGCGAAGCCCAACGCACCGTTTTCGACGGTTGGGTGCGTTAGACTTAATTTTTCAGTCATCAAACCGGATTCCTATAGACAGTAATAGATGGATTCACCAAACCCAGGTGCAGAAGACGAGTTTAAATCCAAAATCGAAAATCTCAAATCCAAAATAGTATGAGTTTGGCTAATTCGCATTAGACACAAAATTGATAGTTGCAAACACTCAACAAATTTTAATAATCATCCCTTTTTTATCAATAGTGATACAATAATTAGATTGCATGAATAAAGGGGGTGAACATACTATGCTACCCAAAGTTGTACCTAACCTCAAAAGTGTAGTCGAAGACTTTGGTATTCCTGGTATTGTGGCGATAGTGATTCTGCCTTTAGCTATTCCAGTTATAGCTGGTTTTGGTAAATCCTTAACCAAGACAGCCATTAAGGGTGGAATAATCCTCTATGATCAGAGTAAAGGAGCGATCGCAGCAGTTGGTGAAAACTTCGCAGATATAGTTGCTGAAGCCAAGGCGGAACTTGCCGTAGATGATAGTACGCGCCTCCGAAGAATTAGGTAAGATAGTTGGTATTTAGCTGCACAAAAAGCATAACGCTATCATCCTAAAATATAACTTCTACAAAAGAGCATAATATTCCTATCGGTAGCATCCAAAACCGATCGCAACCTCATTAAAAAATTGAAACAAGTTGCAATTCAAGGAGAAATTTGATGCAAACAAGGCAAGACACGGCAATGTGGATAAAAATCAAATACATTCACCGTGTTGACCGAAGTTTGTATCTTAGTATTAGTCCCCACAACTGAGTGCAATTTGGCAGGCATTAAACATAATTTGCGAATAACATCACATAGGGAAAATCGTAAATTAACAACGATTTAAACTCAGCGATTTTGTTGTCGATTTGCGATTTCTTTTCAGTTCGGAATGGGTGTGCCGCAAATTGATGTGCCTTTATTTGGTGTGCTTGCCACACTTGCTTTCATCATTGCAACTATCAAGGGCAACGGATGAGTAATCTGTAAACTTCACAGAGCAAACATCCGCTTGCTTTTGTTCTGTTCACTTCTATATCTACCGATCCCATCACAGTTGAGGAGGCGCAACATGAGCAATTGGCACAAACTCGACGCCCAAAAAGTTTTGCAACAACTTGGCAGCGATGCTACTTCTGGACTAAGTACAACTGAAGCCAGTCGCCGTCTGGAAAAGTACAGTTTCAATGAATTAATTGAGCAAGGACTAAAAAATCCCTGGCAAATTCTGTGGGAACAAGTCACTGCTAGTTTGGTGATTATTCTAATCGTGGCGGCATTGATCTCAAGCTTGTTGGGTGATTATAAAGATGCAGTAGGTATTATCGCTATTGTTGTCCTAATTGCTTTTTTAGGCTTCAGTCAAGAGTACCAAGCACAAAAAGCGATCGCTACACTCAAACGACTATCTTTACCTAATGTTAAGGTACTCCGTAACAGTCGTTGGGAAGAAATTTCAGCCCGCTATCTTGTGCCGGGAGATATTGTGCAGTTAGAAGCAGAAGATATTGTTCCGGCTGATTGTCGTGTGCTAGAAAGCTTTGGTTTGCGTATCCAAGAATCAACTCTGACTGGTATATCCGAACCCGTAGACAAAGATCCGCAAGCACTTGCTCAAGCAGATTTACAAATAGGCGAACGCCACAATATGGCTTACATGGATACCATCGTCACCTATGGGCGGGGGTTGGCAGTGGTAACAGAAACTGGCATGAACACCGAGATGGGGTGCGTTGCCTCCAGGATACAAGCGGTAGAGGTACAACCAACACTGCTCCAAAAGCGCTTAGATCATTTAGGACGAGGATTAGCATTTGCTTCTCTGGCTTTGGTGGCAGTAATTCTGATTTTGGGAATCCTGCGAGGAGAAGACTTGAGGTTAATGCTCTTGACTGCCATCACTTTAGTAGTAGCAGCTTTACCGGAAGGCTTGCCAGCAGTGGTAACAATTGCCTTAGCTTTAGGGGCGCGACAGATGTTGAAACGGCGGGCGCTAATTCGCAACTTACCTGCGGTGGAGACTTTGGGATCGGTAACGGTGATTTGTTCTGGTAAGACAGGCACTCTCACAGAAAACCGCATGACAGTCAGCGTTCTCGATGTGGCTGGACAACGTATAGATTTGACTACGCGGATGCGTACTCCTGTAGGAGAAAAAAACCGAGAAAGACCATTTTTACTGTGCCAGCCGCCAAGTGTAGCCCTACTTTTAGCTGGTAGTACTCTCTGCAACAATGCTTTGCTAGAACCAGATCAAGACGAACCACTCTACTTTCGTGCCGTCGGTGATCCCACTGAAGGTGCTTTAGTGATGGCTTCAGCTCAACAAGGACTGTGGAAAGCTGACTTAGAATATCTGCTCCCCCGCATAGCTGAAGTTCCCTATACATCTCAGCGCCAGCGGATGACTACCATCCATAAATTCCCAAGTAATGCATCGAGAATTCCCTGTGTTCTAGAAACAGTCTGGCATTGGAGCGAAAAAATCGGGAGAATATCTCACATTGCCTTTACTAAAGGTACGGTGAATAGTCTTTTGGATGTTTGCAGTCACATTTGGATCAACGGACAGGCAAAGCCGCTAACTGAAATTTGGCACAGACACATTTCTGTTACCTATAGCCAACTAGCTCAAAACGGTTTGCGAGTGATGGGTGTAGCATTCCGACCTTTACAATCTGCCCAAGAATGGGAAGATGTAGAGCAAGACTTCATTTTCATCGGTATGGTTGGTATGAATGATCCAGCCCGCCCGGAAGTCAGAGATGCCGTACTCACCTGTAAAGGTGCAGGCATCCGTCCGGTGATGATTACAGGCGATCACCCCCTCACAGCCCAATTTATAGCCCGTGAAGTAAGTATTGCTACTAATGGCCGCATCCTCACCAGCGACGAACTTTCGCAATTACCAACTGAAGAATTAGTGGCAATTCTAGAAGATGTATCTGTTTATGCACGAGTTTCTTCTGAACATAAGCTTGAGATTGTGCAGACTTTGCAAAGACGGGGACATATTGTTGCCATGACAGGTGACGGTATTAATGACGCACCCGCTCTTAAGGCAGCTAATATCGGTGTGGCAATGGGCATTAGAGGTACAGATGTAGCCAAAGAGGCAGCAGATATGGTGTTGCTAGATGATAACTTCGCGACTTTGGTTGCTGCTGTCAAAGAGGGACGTGTCATTTACGACAATATCCGCAAATTTATTAAGTATCTGTTGAGCAGTAATGTCGGCGAAATTTGGGTAATGCTGGTAGCTCCTTTTTTGGGAATGCCGTTGCCGTTGTTGCCATTACAAATTCTTTGGATTAATTTAACTACCGATGGTTTACCAGCTTTAGCCTTAGGTGTGGAACCAGCAGAACAAGACACCATGAATCGTCCCCCTTACCCTCCCAACGAGAATATTTTTGGTCGGGGTATGGGCAGAGATATTATCTGGATAGGAATACTGATGGGAATAGTATCTCTTGGTACAGGCTATGTGTACTGGAGAATTGGTAATCCTAATTGGCAAACGATGCTGTTTACCACCCTTACCCTTGCACAGATGGGTAATGCTTTAGCAATCCGCTCGGAACGAGACTCGCTGTTTCAAATCGGTTTGCTGTCTAATAAGCCACTTTTGGGAGCAGTAACTTTGACGCTGGGATTACAGCTGATGGTAACTTATGCTCCCTTCTTCCAAAAACTTTTTACAACTTTGCCTCTATCAGCAGTTGATTTAGCTGTTTGTTTAGTCGTAAGTAGTATAGTTTTCTGGTGTGTAGAACTGGAAAAATGGCTGCTGCGTCGCCGTCAGCCTCGTACCAGCAAATTGCATTTAGTTCCAAAAGTTGATAAAGAGAACCACATTCAACCGATCGGTGTCACTGCATCTTCCTTAGCTTCACCACGGTTGCACGTATGTAATGCCTCGAAGTCACGCGATCGCGCTGCTTCTTTACGTCTGCATTTAAGGTTAAAAGCGAGTGGGTATAAACGAAAGTAATAAGACAGCTCTTGCATCCAGATGTAGAAGGTATGATTGCTGCTGTTGAAAAAGATGCTGTAGGGTTCGAGCAGTACTTTTCCCAGATAGCCACGCCGGAGGGATTGTGGCAGTTAATTATAGGGATGAGTGGGGAGTGCGATCGCCTATTGTATGAGAGTGACACATTTAGCAAAGCATATCAGCGAGCCTTGCAGGAGGGTTTCGCGCAGGGTGCTCAGGGATACGCACGAGATCTAGTCAATTCGCTCCGTATATGGACTGTGAAGCCTGAGGAAATTAACGTTCCTGTGGATCTGTGGTATGGCGGTTTGGATACCAGTACAGTTCACTCCCCTGATTTTGGTGCAACCTTGGCTTCGCGCCTGCCGAATGCCTCACATACCATTGATCCAGAAGCAGGGGGATCAATTCTTTGGACGAGAGCTTGGGATATTTTGGCAAAACTCAAGTCTCATGTGTCCGGTATATAGATCTTCTCAACACTCATTTGCGCCAAAAGGCTTGCTACAGCTAACTGTCTCTTCGTGAGATGTCTGCTTGCTTCTAATCTGTCCATATCCTTGACTAACTGCCATTTCTCGCCAATTGACCCAGACGCTTCAACACACGCAAAACTGTATACAATTCATTCCCTGGATTAAAGATATAGAACAAGCGAGATAATGCATATTTTGGCGTTTGTTGTTTAATCAATTTAACAAAAATAAAACTATTGCCATTCGAGATCAGTCCGTATATTGGTTTATTCGGGTTAGAAAATGCCAGCATATAAGCCAAGAGCTGTGGTTTACCCACTTCTACAGAAAAAGCTGCTTGTTTGGACTCTATAACTACTACTACTAGCTGTTCAAATAAAACTAAAATATCAATCTGCCCTTTGACGGTTACACCTTCATCTTCAGCAGAAACTTCTACAGATTTTTCAGATTTGATATGAAACGGCGATAGATAAAAGTCTGCTAAATCTAACAAGGGAGACAACACCACCATCTTGACGGTGTTTTCCAGCAGGGGAGGGTACTTGAGTAAATTGGCATAACCTGCCTTAACTCGGTCGAGTTGTTGTTTTTGGGAGTTGGTAATTTCTGGTAAGTTATCTTGCCACTCTCTAAAAAATTGCTCATCTTCAACCAATTGCAGTCCAAAGCTAGTTTCTAAGTCAAGCAGAGTAATTTCTTTAGCCTGTAATGTTTGAACCATATCCGCCTCTCACTGCCTCCATTTTAAGCTACAGACTTCCCGTTGCCTCAGACACTAAGTTTAAATTGCAGCACCAATTTACTCAATCAATAAACAGATCAAGTCTCATGTTTCCGGCAAATAAGATTCTGCAGCTCCTAGATTATTGTGCGATCGCATAAAGCACAACATTCTGATTGAGCAGATGAAAGTATTATTTGCTACAAAAATTACTAACTTTGCCATTTCTCTCCATAAAAAGATAATGTAAAAAGCTAAAAGAATAAAATCTAAAAAATGAAAGAATTCAAAACTTTAGAACCAGTAAATTTTATTAGAGAGAAAGAAGCAGGCTATAAACGTATTTTTAGGCGCTTGCCTCTTGTTTCTAGTGTATCTGTTGGCTGGGATGATCTTTGTATCGCTTACGATCAATATCCTCCAGGAGAACTCCCCAAGATTTTGGTTAAACAACATTGTATAGGAATTTTTACTGACATACCATCAGCCGTTCAAGCAGAAAGAAAAATTGATGGACGTTTGGTGCAAGAACAAAATGTTCAAGGAGATTTTGTCATTGTCCCTGCCAACACGAGTCATCAAGTAGTATGGAACAAGCTAGGTGGCGCGCTCTCAATCGCGATCGATCCTACGTTTTTTGCTCAGACTATTTACGAAATAGTCAATCCAGATCGAATTGAACTTTTACCGCAGTTTGCAACTTCCGATCCACTTATTTACCAAATTGGACTGGCACTTAAATCGGTTTTAGTCAAACATGGTACTACTAGTCGTCTTTATGCCGAGACTTTAATTAATACACTTATCGTCCATTTACTAGAGAAGAATTCGGTTCTTTGCCGCAATTCGTCTGAATATGTAGGAGGGAAACTACCTCAATATAAATTACGACAGGTAATCGATTATATTTACGCTCATATTGATCGCGACTTAAGCTTAAAGGAATTAGGAACTGTTGTGCAAATGAGTCCCCATTATTTTTCACAACTTTTTAAGGAAACTACAGGCATTACACCCCATCAATATGTCATTCGTTGTCGGATCGAACGAGCCAAGGACTTATTGCAACAGGGGAAAGTATCCATTGCCGAGATAGCAGAGCAAGTAGGTTTTGTAGATCAAAGTCATCTTCATCGTTATTTCAAACGTCTAGTCGGTATTACTCCTAAAACTTTTTTACAACAGTTTCAGAAATAGGAAGAATATCCAAAAATAGGAAGAATTTACAAGCTAGTTACTCAGCAAGCTTTTAATAATTGTCATTAGAGCAGTTACAAGTTAGAGAGTAGCAGCGTTAATGAAAGTTGCAAGTAAAACACAAATGTATGAGGGTGCTCCTTGGTGTTTGGGCAGAACTGACCGTTTTGAAATTAATAAACCCCGATTAATTACTCTTCTTGAGCGTGATTATGTAATTTGGAAGGATGAAGAAGGTAATTTAAATGCTTTAGATAATATCTGTCCTCATGCTGGAGCCAATCTTGCTAAAGGTGGTTATATTTTAGACTTTCAAGGAAAGAGTTGTTTGGCTTGTCCTTATCATGGTAATAAAGTTCAATTTTTAGGAGATGGCAAAGTAATTATAGAAGGAAAGATTTCTAGTCAAGCGATACAACAACTCTTACCTTTACAAGTTATTGATGGGTTAGTTTGGACTTATGGTCTTCATTGGAAAGAACATGAAGGAAAATTAGTTTCTGAACCCATTCAACCAAAACTACCTATTCCCGATTATAGTAATATTCCTTTTCTATCTAAATCTCATTCCCAATTGCATTTGAGCGAAATTCGTCATATTTATTCTCACTCTGAATCAGTAAATTGTAATATTCTCCAAGTTATATGGAATATTCACGATGGCGAACATTTTGCTGGTACTCATCGTAATACCATGCTTACCAAAGAAATCAAAATTGATAATCTAAGCCAGAATGAGAATAGCCTTTCCTGGCAACTTATCCAGTATAAACGGGATGATAAAGATGCAAAAAGAAATAAGATAAATTCATTAGTTGATGAGGTAATGGTTCAATCTTTCAATACATTCTTACCAGGTTTGGCAGTTATCACTTTAGATTACAAAGGACAACTTACTGTAGGAGTTATAACTATTTACCCAGAGTCACCTAAAAATACTAAAGTTTGTCTAGATAGTTATTTAGATCCTGAATTTACTTGGTGGCAGAAACTTCTGAAATTTCCCCAAATAGCAAACAAATTTCGCGCTCAGTTAATTTTTGAGGACATATCTATATTAAATAATCTTTATATGACTTTCAATAAAAAGATTACACTCAAAAATGATACACCTGCTGAATTAGCTATGAATTATCTCGAACATTGGGATGATTAATCTAATTCTATTTGCTTAAACTATTTTCCACTACTCCTCAAACGACACCAAAAGCTTACGAAGCAGCTGAGTGAAAGTTTCACGTTCCGACTCTGCTAGGGCGCTCAGAATACGATGTTCATTAACCACATGAGCTTCAACCGCTTTTTCAATCAAATCAAAACTGACTCATACTGTTTGCGATCGCTAATCATGAATAATCCAACTCACTAGGTGTTGCAGCATGAGCGATTGCTTCATTGATATAGTCAAGAGTAAACCACACAACTTTATCAATTCCTCTAATAGGCTCGTTATTGCTCTTGATTATTTATTGTGAGCAGCCTCAGTATTTGTTATGTTGTTATGCAGTATTTTTCTATTAAAACTCGTCTAGCTTGAAACGTAACTACCGAGATAAATTCGGTTCGGTAACTGCTGGAAAACTCTTAAAATTGCGCCGCACCCAATCCATTCCTACTTCATTATTCAACTTGATTTGTTGTATTGTATCGCCATAAATCTTACCTAAAATCTTTGCGTCTTGATCTACGACTACATCAATCAACTTCAGCAGATTACCTTTAAGCAAGTGTGCAATCGGAGAAGATGTCTTCATATACATCAACACAAACACACGAGATTGACGATCTGCTTCTGGAAGATAGAAGTGGCATTCCTTCAAGCTCAACAACTTATTCTCGGCGTGCAGCAATCCCATGAATGGGAAAAAGTTTTCTAGATGTGCCTCCAGCACCTTTGGCATCGCAAGTAAACCAGGATTTTTCAGAATGTCGCGAAATTTCGGTTTTTTTCTAGGTTGCGATAAGTAAGCGTGAGAATGTAACCCCTCATCAACAAACCGCTTCACTACCACTTGTTCAATCTCAAATAATTCTCGATGAGTGCCATTTTGATGATTGTAGTCATGCATATTCAGCAGCAAGCTCAGAATATCGGTTGGAATAGTACGTTCTCCTGTGACTCCGACAAACTCGTACTCTGCCGCAATCTCATTCATGAGTGTTGGAATTGGGATCTGCGGTTCATACCCGCCATAAGACCAGATAAAATCTCCTTGGATAATTAACTCTAAAGGTTGGATAAGCGATTTGGTTAGTTTGTTGGAACCTGGTAAAAATGTACAGCCTAAATGGTCGAATTCCAATGCATGAAAGGGGCAAGCGATCGCACTACTGCCATCTGATTTAGTCACACACCATCCCTCTGATAACATTGCGCCCATGTGAGGACAAGCATTAGGCAAGGCGCTAATTTTGCTATGACTGTCTTGCCAAAGCACGTAATCATAACCCAACAGAGAAATCTTCATTGGCTGATTGGGCTTTAGCATAGAACGATGCGCCAAAAGCCACGGTGCGCCTTGCAATTGCTTCATAGTGAGTGGAATTAACTTACTAATTAATTAGTAAGTTTACCAATTGCTTGCTATTCAGTCAATTCCAAGATTGAATAACCCCAGCCTAGCTACCTATTTGGTACGATAGAAAAACAAATGATTAATTTAAGATCCAGTGGTTCGATCCAGTAAAAGAGCTGCGAAATCTGTCCGCCCAGTTCGAGATGCCCAGATGACACAACGGCGAATTTTGGATGCGGCAGAACATGAATTTTCACGACATGGCTTAAACGGTGCGCGGATGAGTGCGATCGCTAATCGTGCCAAGGTGACAACAGCAACACTTCATTACTATTTTGAGAGTAAGGAGAGCTTGTATAAAGCAGTCTTACAACGTCCGGTTGATGAAGTTCAAACTCTGCTTGGGCAATTTAACTTTGATGCTTTATCCCCCGAAGAAGCCCTCAAACAGATTATCCGGATTGCGATTACCAATGAAGCTCAAAATCCCCAGCGTCAAATGCTGTGGTTTCAGGAAGCAAGTCAAAATCAAGGAGCTTATTTCAAGGAATGCAATGTTCTCAGCCTCCATGAACATCTACTCAAAATTTTAGAGCGAGGCATCGCAGAAGAGTATTTTCGCCCCCTCCAACCTTTTTTGGCACTTACCCATATCTTGAGTGTTTGTCTGTTTTATTTCACAGTGCATGAAAACTGGAAACATCTAACGCCAAAGATTGAGCGGCTGAGTCAAGAAATGATTGAGGAACATACCCAAGAAGCGATCGCTTTTATTTTGGCAGGTGTGAGGCGATCGCATCCATAAATGGAAAGGCTTACCTGAGTTATAAATACCAACAGACTTTCTTGAAATAGAGGCGGTGACACGGGGACTTAAATTTTCATGCCTGGTAGTGAAACTTGGTTTATTGTGTCTGCCTTTGCTCGATCCTAAAGAATTTAATTTTACCGAAGTCGCCTCAGCACATCGATACGCTGAATCTGGGAACGCAGTCGGCAAAGTGACATTAACCGTGTAGAGGTGAACCACACAACTTTATAAAATAAATTCCTCCACTGGGTTCGTTACTGCTCTTGATTATTTATTGTTTGCTAAAGTAGAGTCTTCGTATCCTGTCACTACAACGATATAAACCGACAACTCGACCTTCTTGATCTCGCACAAATTCAAACTTATCTGCATATATATCTGTACATATAAGATATATAAGAAAGAGGTCTTGCCCAGCAACTCTGAGATGAGATGGTGAATAGCCTTTGCTCTTAAAATATAATTTATTATTTGCTAAAGTTATTTTAAAGTCAGACTCTAATTCAGCAGAATAATAAGTACCAAGATAATCTGTCAATAAATCTTTTGGAGAATCTAGCATTTTTTCAAGAGTGGAGGTTTTAATTTCATTGCCAATATCTACTTTGACTATCATTCGAGTAAAATCTTCAGAAAACTCAATGTCATAGTCAATCTCATTATCAACAGATTGAAAATGGTTGGTGTCAATTGGAATAAGTTGAAAATACATCCATGCTAATTTAGCCATTAATTTTCCATCTTTTATCTCTAACTTCCATATGCTTCCAGTCGTGGGATTATAATAAAATCCAGTTTTTAGTTGTAGCTCATCTACGGGTAAAATAATAGAGTTAATAGAACACGAAATAGGTTTAATGATATCTTCAATATAATCATTTTCTAAATATATATCAGCAACTTGAAAAGCTAATTTCGTTGGGTTAATCGTACTTAAATTAGCCAGACAGATAACAGAAAATTGGCAATCAGGAAATCGAATAAAGTCACTCCGATAACCTGTCCAAGAGCCTCCATGACTAACTGTTTTCAAGCCGCCGCGATTGCCAATCTGCAACCCAAATGAACCTAATATAACTTTGCCATTATTGAGTTTGCGCAAAGTAGTGACCTCTTCAATTAAATCTTGTCCATAGCCACCTAAGATATTGTGGTAGAAGTTTCGATCCCAAAGTAGTAAATCTTCAATCGTCGTGTAAAGCTGCCCATCTCCACAGAAATCGTGAAAAGACATATCGAGCTGGAAACCACCTCCATCTTTTGGAGCGTATCCATTGGCTCTATTTTCCACGATTTCCTTGAAGTTATCGTGAAAATGGGTATTTTGCATTCCTAGCGGGGCAAAAATATATTCTTGAGCGAATACACGTAAAGATTTGCCAGAGACGCGTCTCACAATTTCTGCTAGTAAAATATAGCCAGAATTGCAATATAATTGCTCAGTTCCAGGTTCAAAATTTAAGTTTTGTTGTCGAGAAATTAAGGCAATAATTTCTTCGTTTGAATACTTATTTTCAAACATCATTCCAGCAAAGAACATCAAAGCCAAATAGTCACGCAAACCACTGGTGTGTTCGAGCAAATGACGAATAGTAATAAGCTGACTATATTGAGGGATTTCTGGAATATATTTTTGCAATTCGTCATCTAAATTAATAAACTTTTGTCTGGCTAGTAAAACGATACATATTGCTGTAAATTGCTTGGAGTTAGAAGCGATATCAAAGACAGAATTAAAGGAAATAGGAATTTTATATTCCAAGTTAGCCATACCATAACCGCGCTGGTAAATTGTCTCCCCATTCTGAATAACAGCAAGAGCACATCCGGGAGAATCAGGTTTATCCCACTGGATGAATAATTCATCGACTTTAGTAATGAGTGACATTATTTATTTACTTGTGACATATTTCCATCTGCCCCTACCCCTCTGTCTTCACCTACCCCGATCGCTTTCTAATTCATCAATCACTTTTTCCATATACCATTCTTCAGACATACCAGGATAGTATCTCTTTGCCTGCTCAATCAGTCGTTGGGCTATTTCCCAATATCCTCCTACCAACCTCAATAGGCGCTGCCGCAGTATATTATGCCTTGCGTGTTTGAGTTCAGAACTAGGAGACTGAATTTTTTTCAAACTATCCAGTACTTGTTGGTAATTTCCCCAATCTTCTTTTTCACAAAAAATACTTGCTGCTCGCTGATAATCTGCAATAGCATCTTGCATTTCTTCTAAGTGAGCGTAGGCAATACCGCGATTATAGTAAGCTTGGGCATCATCGGGATTAATTTGCAGTACTTGGGTATAATCTTGAATGGCTGCCAAATAATGGCCCATTGCTCGATAGGTATTTCCTCTGGCAATATAAAGCAGTGCATCCTGGGGTTCAATTTGGAGTGCTCGGTTAAAATCAGCGATCGCTCCTTGATGATCTCCTAAATGAAAACGCGCTCTACCTCGATTGCGATAAACAATTGGATCTTGGAAATTCAATAGCAGTGCTTGGTTAAAGTCAGCGATCGCTTCCCGATAATTTTCTTGTTTGCAACGCACAACTCCGCGACAGCAATAAGCTTGGGCATCCTGCGGATCGACTTGCAACGCCCAGTTTAAATCTTCTAATGCTTGGCGAATATCTCCCTTTTCTGCCTTCTCCAACAATTGGGTTAAATATGCCTGTGGTGATTGAATTGATGAAGCTTGAGAACTTACCTGCCGTACCAGAATAGGTTTTTCTTTTGGTTGTAGCTCCTTAATCTTTTCCAAACAAAGGCGGCAGTTTTCTTTATCTTTTTGCTGTAGATATAATTCTGCAGCTTTTTTAAAGTTAGCGATCGCATCTTGGATATACCCCTGTTTGCGGTGTATTATTGCCCGTAAATTATAAGCTGAAGCATAATTAGAGTTCAAAAAAATAGCTTGATTTATGTCTGTCAGCGCTCCTGGAAAATTTTTCAGTCCTACTCGTGCTAAAGCACGACAATAACAAGCCTCTATACTTTTGGGATTTAGCTTTAAGGCTTCCGTATAATCAGAAACAGCTTGGAGAATATCTCCTAAATCATAGTATGCTAAACCTCTTTGCAAGTGAGCTTCAGCAAAGTAAGGATTTAGCTGTATGGCACTGTTAAATTCCTCAATCGCTCCAGCCCAGTCTTTTTGTCTAGCTTTTTCTAATCCCCGATTATAAAAATCATCATTCATAGCGCTTATTAAACTCAGCTAGTTGATGTTTAAGATGTATTGCGATAGTCTGTCTTAATTACTCATCTCTAATTTGCATATATTCATTCCGACTCAAACCTATTTCCTATTTTCGACAAAACATCATTAATTTGCCAAAAATTAAGAGGGTGTAGGGGAGATCAGGAGACACCCAGACGGGGGGAGGGGGAGAATCACTACTATCCACTAACTACTAACCACTAACATAATGACTACTGACTATCTTTATCTCTACCCACCTTTATATTCTGGTATCCTATTAAGACGCTACAAACGCTTTTTTGCTGATGTTCAACTTGCTTCTGGAGAGATTGTAACAGCACACTGTCCGAATACTGGCCCCATGACAGGAGTTTGCATTCCTGGTAATACGGTGCAGCTTTCCAAAAGTGACAGCCCAAACCGTAAATTAGCCTACACTTGGGAAATGATCCAAGTGTATGATAACGAACCGACTTGGGTTGGTGTCAATACTGCTTTACCTAATCGAATTATTAAGTTAGCTTTAGAAAAGTTTCTTTTCCCAGAATTGGGTAAGTATAGTCAAATTCGTGGTGAAGTTGTTTACGGACAAGATAAAAAAAGTCGAGTAGATTTTTTTCTCTCTTCCACTCCACCAGAAATTCAAAACTTAAATCAGCTGCAACTGAACTCAGAAAATAAAAATTTGCCTGAAGAATCAGCAGTAGAAGATATTAATTTGGTAATAATTGATAAAAATCGACCAATTTATTTAGAAATTAAAAACACTACTTGGGTAGAAAGCAAATTAGCACTCTTTCCTGATACAGAAACAACACGGGGACAAAAACACCTGCGAGAATTGATGGCACTGTTACCTCAATGTCGTGCGGTGATGCTGTACTTTATCAACCGGGGTGATTGTGATGAGTTTGCTCCTGGCGATCGCGCCGATCCTGTATATGGGAAGTTGCTGAGAGAAGCATTAGCTTTGGGTTTAGAAGTTTTACCCTGTCGCTTTGAAGTTTCGCCAACTGGTGTTCGCTACTTAGGCTTGGCAAAACTCAAAATTTAATAAAAATGCATACTCTCTAGAAAGCTATATTCTCCGATAATCCGAGTGAGATTTAGTGATGTGTACAGACGCTTCAAACAGCGCGTCTGTTCATTCGCTGCATCTTTCTGAAGTGTTGGAATATTTAGAATAAATAATTCTACGTAATGAGTTCTTCTTATCTAGATAACTTTCTGAAAAATTGTGTCAGTATAGATTTATGAGATATGAAGATTAAACTCTATATTATGCAACATCATGCAACAGCTATTATAGCAAAAAATAACTGAATTATCGGATATTTTTACATATGAAAATTAGAACTATTACTACAGGTATAGTACTACAATCTCCTCAAGAGATAGACACAATTAAACAAGCTGTTGAATTTAATCAGCAAGCAAAGTATTTGTTTGAAAAATTTGGATATGAAGTTCAAACAACGAGAATAGCTACAAATTCTTGGGAAGAATATCTGAGAGACTTATCTACAAACCAAATTATCAGTAAAATTCAAACTCTAGAAAATACTTGTCAAGAATTAAATATCAGTTTTTTCAATATTGGTTATGCTAATCAACCACAAACAATTGCAATCATTCCAGATATAAACAAAAATACATCAGTTATTTACGCTTCTAGTAAAATCGGAGATAGCAAAACAGGCATCAACTTTGAAAATGCGTGGGAATCAGCAAAAGCGATTAAACGCATTTCTCAAGAAAGTGAAAATGGTTATGGTAACTTTCGTTTTTGTGCTTGGGCGAATTGTAAGTCAGGTACACCATTTTTTCCTACTGCTTATCATAAAGGTGAAACATCTTTTGCTATTGGCATAGAATGTAGTGATTTAGTGATGAAAGCTTTCTCACAAGCTGATAAAAATCCCGAAATCGCGGGAAAAAACCTTCAACTGCTTTTAGCTGAAGAATTAAAGCAAATAGAAGAGATTGCTGAGAAAATATCCAAAAAGTTTGCTCTTAAATATAAAGGTATTGATACATCCCTGACATCACCATTAGATAAAAAAGAAAGTATTGCTTTCGCTTATGAAAAACTCATAGATGGCAAGTTTGGACATCAAGGCACACTTTTCATTTCTAGTATGTTAACTCGTGTTTTGAAAAATGTACCAGTCAAAATTTGTGGTTACTCTGGTTTGATGCTTCCTGTTTGTGAAGATGTGGGATTAGCAGTCAGGGCTAACGAGCAAACCTTCGATATTACTAATTTATTGTTGTATTCCGCAGTCTGTGGTTGTGGACTTGATACGGTACCGATACCAGGTGATATCACAATCGAAAAAATTGCAGCCATATTAATTGATATGGCAACTTTAGCCATTAAGCTAGATAAACCTCTTTCAGCAAGATTATTTCCAATTCCTGGTAAAAAAGCTGGGGAAATGACAACTTTTAATTCTCCATATCTTGTAGACTGCAAAATATTTGCTGTTAATTAAGTAGGAATAATTTTACCTAATAAATTGCTTATGCTAGAAGAATAATTTGATTTAACCTGCCCACACAACAGTTAGTTATTTATTACTAAAAACACAGATCCCTGACTTCTTAAAGAAGTCAGGGATCTTACAGGAGGCATTTTACATTTTATTTAGTTTTTCTACTTTTTATCCACTACTTAATCTGAAAGCAGGCTTGGGGAAGTTAGTACAAAAACATCTCTTGTACCTGAACCTTCAGCAATTGGTTTAACTGGAGTGGTAAAGTGGAAAAACTCGTGATCATTGATGAGAAGAAGTTCACCTGGATTCAAAATTTTGCTAAATACAGGCTTCTCTTTTTTAGCAGTATATAAATGCGTTTCTCCACCTTGAATATTGTGTCTATCAACAGAGAAAATACCGATAAAATCAGTGCCATCTCTATGAATACCTTCAGGCGCTGGATTACCAAAATTATCCGATGAACAAGTAGTTCTAATTTGATGTACTCCTATTTCTGCCTCTGGATGTAGTTTACAAGAATCACTAAATGCTAGGATCAAGTTTCTAAATATATCCTGTTCTATAAGCACATCATCTAATTCTGTAAACTCTCTTTTGATATCACCCACTAAAGGATTATAGTCTTTACTTTGAAAGAGATATCCATGAGGCAATTTGACTATACTATCTCCGGAAACTATAAAACGCGATAATCTTCTATAGCGATATTTACCTTGAATGTAAGGATCGACAGGTAGATTGTCAAAAAATGGTTTGAAACCTTCTGGATTGATAGAATTTACTTTTCTTAAAGTAAAAAGAAAAGCATATTCCAATTCTGTTGATCCCAGGACTTTTTGCATAGGATTTACCTCCTCGCATATTCAAGCTCTTCCTATTTTTGAATAGGAGGCTTATTACTTATACTCCTAGTCTAGGCTATTTTTTATTAAATTGTCGTCAAGAAAACTACAGAAATTGTCATTTTATGATATATGAGCTCTCACCATCTCTCAATCTTATATTATTTTCGGCACTGCTGCTGTCTTCGGGCTACGGTATACACACAAGTCTATTTTTTCTCGTTAGTTGCTCTGCATGGGTAATGAAAACTGACAAGCTCCACCTCCACTCATGAGTCGGAGCCTCGATCAATTATTTCTCAGACTCCGGCTAGAGAAGAAATAAATTAATATCTTTTAAGTATTAATAAGAGGACAAAAATATATTGGACATACTTAACTAGCTTTGTCTACTGTGGTACATAAGGAGATTCAAAATAAATATTCCTATTTCCAAAATTGTGTGGAGAACAGCACTTCAAGTAGATTACTCAACGGGTTATTTGATGCTAGTCAGATGGCTGTTAGGTATTGGCTGGAGGCGTTCTCACAAATTAGCCCTTCTCTTGGAGGAGAGGTAAAAAGCAGCCCCTTTCATAGCTACTAAAGCTTGGCGGTGGGTAATTCACTTTTTTGATACCATCTTAAAGATGCTACGGCTAAAAACGAATTCCAATATGAGCAAAGGTACACTTTTTGATAAAGTTTGGGACTTACATACAGTTGGTACACTTCCTTCAGGGCAGACGCAACTATTGATTGGGCTACACCTGATTCACGAAGTTACTAGTCCCCAAGCCTTTGCTATGTTACGAGAAAGAGGCTTAAAAGTACTTTTTCCAGAGCGGACGATCGCCACAGTAGATCATATTGTGCCAACAACCAATCAAGCACGTCCGTTTGTTGATACTCTAGCGGAGGAAATGATGCAAGCGCTAGAGCGTAACTGTCAAGAAAACGGCATTACCTTTTATAATATTGGCTCCGGCAGTCAAGGAATTGTGCATGTGATTGCACCAGAGCAAGGACTTACTCAACCGGGGATGACGATCGCCTGTGGAGATAGCCATACTTCAACTCATGGAGCATTTGGGGCGATCGCATTTGGCATCGGTACAAGTCAAGTCAGGGATGTTCTCGCTTCCCAAACCCTTGCCCTCTCTAAGCTCAAAGTTCGCAAAATAGAAGTTAACGGCACTCTCAAACCTGGTGTCTACGCGAAAGATGTCATCCTGCATATTATCCGTACTCTTGGCGTCAAAGGTGGTGTGGGATACGCCTACGAATATGCAGGCACTACCTTTGAGCAAATGAATATGGAAGAGCGGATGACTGTCTGCAATATGTCCATTGAAGGCGGTGCTCGTTGCGGTTATATCAATCCCGATCGCATTACCTACGAATACCTCAAAGGTAGAGACTTTGCCCCTAAAGGTGAAGATTGGGAGCAAGCAGTTGCTTGGTGGGAGTCGATCAAGAGTGATGCTGATGCCGAGTACGATGATGTAGTGGTTTTCGACGCGGCTGATATTCCTCCTACCGTCACTTGGGGCATCACCCCTGGACAAGGTATTGGTATTAACCAGTCTATACCTGTTCCCGAACAACTACCTCCAGACGATCGCCAACTTGCTGAAGAAGCTTACAGCTACATGGCTCTTGCCCCTGGTAAACCAATCTGTGGTACTAAAGTCGATGTCTGCTTCATTGGCAGTTGCACCAACGGACGAATTAGCGATTTGCGCGAAGCTGCCAAAGTTGCCAAAGGACGTCACGTTGCCCAAGGAGTAAAAGCATTTGTAGTACCTGGCTCCGAACGAGTGAAACAGCAAGCAGAAGCCGAAGGACTAGACAAAATCTTCACCGCCGCAGGATTTGAGTGGCGCGAACCGGGATGCTCAATGTGTCTGGCTATGAACCCCGACAAATTAGAGGGACGTCAACTGAGTGCTTCTTCCTCTAATCGTAATTTTAAAGGTAGACAAGGTTCAGCCTCCGGTCGCACCTTACTGATGAGTCCGGCAATGGTAGCAGCGGCGGCAGTTAAAGGTGAAGTAATAGATGTGCGTGAGTTGTTGTAAAGGTGATTGGGGATTGGGAAGAAGAGGACAAAGTGACACGGTGACACGGTGAAAGAATTTCCCCTTGCCTCCCTCTCGCCCTCTTCAAACATCCCTAATCCCTAGTCCCTAGTCCCTAGTCCCTAAAAGAATCTTATGGTAAGTGAAGTTAAAACAATTTCCGGGCGCGGTATTCCCTTAGTCGGCAATGACATTGATACTGATCGCATTATTCCTGCTCGTTTTTTGCGCTGTGTCACTTTTGATGGCTTGGGTGAACACGCTTTTGCTGACGATCGCGCTGCACTAAGTGGGAAACATCCCTTCGAGCAAGTGCAGTATCAAGGGGCAAAGATTTTGGTTGTCAATCGTAACTTTGGCTGTGGTTCTTCGCGCGAACACGCACCCCAAGCGATCGCTAAATGGGGAATTCAAGCGCTTGTCGGTGAAAGCTTTGCAGAAATCTTTTTTGGTAACTGTGTGGCAATGGGGATTCCCTGCGTCACTGCGGATGCAAATACTGTTAAACAACTGCAAGAAATTTTGGCTACTCAACCTCAAGCACCCGTAACAGTTAATTTAGAAGCTATGCAGGTGCACTGTGGTGAGTTTTCTGCCCCTATTTTTCTAGGCGAAGGTGCCAAAAATATGTTTGTTTCCGGTACTTGGGATGCTTGCGGACAGTTGGTAGCTCACGCGGATCAAATTCGAGCAACAGCAGCAAAGTTGCCGTATTTACAATGGAGTAAGGTAGCAGCAAGTTAACTGTCAATAACTGAGAGTAGGCTGTTATCTCCTCTTCGCTATTATTGCATCAATATTTAGTGTGGCGATCGCATATTTTGTGTTTCGTGATTTTACTTAAATTACGAGTGATATCAGTTACTCTAAAGCTTGATGGTTTCGCAAAATAGCGATCGCAACTCATCGATGTAGGTGATGTGTCGTAGAAGTTTTTTACTCATGCTGACAGTTCTCCAAAGACAATATCTCACATATCAGCTTAAATAGATGTTGGGATACACAAGCCTAGCAAGCTATAAAATTTGCGATCGCACAAATTAGCAATGATAATTTTAGTCATGGGTGTTGCCGGTTCTGGGAAATCCACCATTGGGAAGTTATTAGCAGATACTTTGCAATGGGATTTTTACGATGCTGATAATTTCCATTCCCCCAAAAATATCGAAAAAATGCAGCGTGGTATTCCCCTAGATGATGCCGATCGCTTGCCTTGGCTGCAAGACATACAAACAGCTATCAAACAATGGTTAGAAGAAAATCAAAATGTTGTATTAGCTTGTTCGGCACTCAAAGCTAGCTATCGTCAGTATTTTTTAATTGGCGATGAACGCATCAAGCTCGTATACCTTAAGGGTACTTTTGAGTTGATTCAAAAACGTCTGCAAGAGCGTACAAATCACTTTATGCCCGCAAATCTCCTTAGAAGTCAGCTAGATATTCTTGAAGAGCCTGCTGAGAGCTTATATATAGATATTTCCGCACCGCCAGATGCGATCGTGCAAAATATCAGAGTTGGCTTGGGGATTTAGGCAGCGAATAGAAATCTGCCATTATGGCAACATATTCCATTAAAAACAGGTAATTTAGTTAATATATGCCGTCCTTTAGCGAATTGCGAAAACCTCCTCCCCCGGTAGATTGCTATCGGGGTCTTTTATTGCTATCTACAAATGGTATAATTTGAAACAGCTAAATAAAGAAATTTGGCGTTGCTAATTTTATGTATGGAAATAATTTACGTAATGTCAAAACTCTTGTAAATACTCGATATATTGCGTCTCTACAACCGGATTCTTTACCTACGAATTTGAGCTAAATTTTTTTACGTAGTTATAAAAAATTACTTTTTAAACTAAATTGGCGTAAGTGGTATTTTGCCGATTCATAAAATAGCCTGGCGATCGCATTCCAATCCAAAATCTAAAATCTAAAATCCAAAATTGTATTACCCCGCCTCACGTCTTTGTGGAACTCCCAGAAATTGTAAATCTCTAACCTTGATCGGTGTGGATGGGTATGATGCTTCTGGAATAAGCAATTTATTTGCAGATTCTCGACTAAAGGTGTTGCCTAATCGCTTGTTGTAAACAGATTTTTTTATATTTGGCATACCCTCGACTACTACAGGAGTCGTTTTACTTTCAAATAGAAAGTTAGTGTGCGGCTGAACACCAGGCTTTAAAGTTGGTGCTGATATCAAAGTTGTGTTGACAAGGGCAATGCCGAAGAAAGTAGATAATAACTGAGCTTTTGGACTTCACGTTGAGAACCCTCCCTGAAAAAATGGTGTAACTTGTACTGGAGGTAGTGGACAATTTGCAGAATAAAAAACAATCGGGGAGAACTAGAGGAGATAATGAAAAAACTTTTTCGTTTCTGTAAGGCAAATAGTTGAGATAAACTCAAGCTAAAATCTCTATATTTAGTTGCCAGTTTTGACGCAAACAAAATATTGCAATGCCCAGTCAGTCAGTTAGCACACCCAGAGCAGATATCTTGGTGATTGATGATACCCCAGAAAATTTGAACCTCTTATCTGCAATGTTGACGGAACAGGGGTACAAAGTTCGCAGTGTAACTAAAGGTTCAACAGGATTGCGGGGAGCGACAGCAGCACCTCCGGATTTGATTTTGCTCGACATCAATATGCCGGGAATGAATGGTTATGAAGTCTGCGAACACTTGAAAGCAAATGAACGTACCCGTGAAATCCCCGTCATTTTTATTAGCGCTTTAGGGGATGTGCTGGATAAGGTGAAAGGCTTTGGCGTTGGTGGAGTAGATTATGTCACCAAACCATTTCAAGTGGAAGAAGTTTTAGCTAGAATCGAAAATCATTTGACGATTCGGAGATTGCAGAAACAACTCCAAACACAAAATGAGCAACTGCAACAGGAAATTCGCTCTCGTCAATTAGCAGAAGAGCGGTTTGCCAAAGCCTTTCGTTCTAGCCCCAATCCAATCGCGATCGCCACACTAGAGGAAGGACGCTTTATTGATGTCAATCCCAGTTTTTTAAGATTTTGCGGCTATTCTCTAGAAGAAGTAATTGGGCATACTGCTACAGAACTAGACTTGCCATCTTCCTCCCAAACCCTGGCTGATACCATTAAAAAATTCCAGGAAACGGGATCTTTACACAACCAAGAAGTTGAATTCCGTACCAAGACAGGAGAGTTAAAAACTATACTGCTATCTATAGAATTTATTGATATAGCTAATGTGCAGTGTACTTTATTGATTGCTAATGACATTACCGAACGCAAACGCTTGGAAAACGAGTTTATTTCTTTGGTTAGTCATGAATTGCGTACACCTTTAACATCAATTATGGGAGCATTGGATATCTTGGGCGCAGGAAAGCTAGGAACAATGAGCGAACAAGCACAAAAAGTTCTTAGCATTGCCACTAGCAATACCGAACGCCTGATCCGTCTAGTCAACGATATTCTCGACTTAGAACGGATGAAATCTAGCAAAATCGTTATGCATAAAATGAAGTGTAATGCCGCAGATATAATGGTTGACGCAACTGAAGCCATGCAGGCATTGGCAGACAACTCGCAAGTACAGCTTGTTGTCAATTCCCTCAATGTAGAACTTTGGGCAGATAGTGATCGCTTGCTGCAAACTCTGACAAACTTAATCAGCAACGCCATCAAGTTTTCTGAAATGGGCGATACGGTTTGGATTAGTGCAGAAGTTATAGAGGACACGGGGACGCACGGATACGGAGAAACCGGGAATCCTCTCTCCACATCTAACTCTCTACTCATTACTGTGCGTGATCAAGGACGAGGAATTCCTGAAGATAAACTCCAAACCATCTTCGAGCGGTTTCAACAGGTAGATGCATCTGACTCTCGTAAAAAAGGTGGAACTGGCTTAGGATTGGCAATTTGCCGCAATATTGTCCAACAGCACAATGGTAGAATCTGGGCTGAGAGTACCATAGGAGAAGGTAGTACTTTTTATGTTCTCCTGCCTTTGCCATCTTCTTAGCTAAATTATACCAATGCGTAATTCGCGATAGAGCCTCCAGCACGCTACGCTAACACAATTTGCCATGAATAAAGCTAGATATAGCAAGACTTCCGTAATTTGCAAATGATGACTCTTCGTTACATTAAGCTATTGTAATAATTTTTACTATTTCTGTTGCTAAGTCTGTAGGTTCTACGGGCTTACTTAGATAAGATTGAAAACCAGATTTGAGAGCAAAGTTGCGATCTTCTTCTGTACACATCGCCGTGATGGCAATAGCTGGAATTGTCCCCAGAGGAGGATTAAGAGTTCTGACTCTACGAATGAACGAGCAGCCATCAACTTCTGGCATCGCAATATCAGAAATCAAAAGATTTGGTTCAAATTGTTTGATTAGCTCTAAAGCTTCTATCGCTGATGCTGATGTCATGACTTGAACACCATAGCTTTCAAGAATAAAAGCAAATAAGATACAGTTATCAACATCATCATCTACTACGAGTATCCGCAAACCATCCAAAGACTGAAAATATTCTCTGTCGTCCTTAAGATGATTATTATCAAGATCACTTGACATGATCATACTGTCTCCTATTTGCGTACTCAATTAGGGGGAAGTCTGCTAGATAGCTAGCTGCGAACTAGCTACCTAGCGGGCGCTTTAGTTTAATTAGTTATTAAATCAAATTTCTCTTGCTTTAGTCTTATTCCCTGCGAAACAGCTACATATACCAAAAGACATATTCCACTTGGAGTTGCGAGCTATCTGCTCCAAAATATTTTTCCCCTAGTTCTCCCCGATCGCATTTTAAAATTGCAGACAAATCATAAATATTGACGAATTATCAGGCGAAACTACTACTATGAGCAAAAATATTTTAATCGTAGATGATGAAGAAGATGTACGGGCGATCGCCAAACTAGGGTTAGAAATGGCTGCGGGTTGGAATGTTGTAACTGCTAGCTCCGGCAAGGAAGCGTTAAACCAAGCTGTTAAATATCAACCTGATGCAATTTTATTAGATATGATGATGCCTGATATGGATGGGCGTACTACGCTGCAACAACTAAAGGCAAATCCAATAACTGAGGCAATCCCCGTCATTTTAGTCACAGCCAAAGTTCAGAATTCGGATCAAGAGAACTTTAGTGAATTACAAGTTGCTGCTGTTTTTGCCAAACCATTCCGCCCATTACAACTACCAGAGCAAATTAGTGAAGCACTGGGGTGGGGGTAAGGTGCAGAAAATATTAAATATTTAGATATGGTGATCGCTGTTGTAACTTCATCAAGCAGCTATCTTAAAAGCCAGCGATGGTGATTTGATCGCCGATATGAGTACAACGATCAAATCACAACCCAAAATCTATTTTTAAAGTACGATCAGAACTAATAGTACAATACGAAATTTCATGACTACACGCTTCATTCTGAGCGACTATGTTGAACAAGCGATCGCGCAGGCAGTTTATGACAAACTAGAAGATGGCACATTTGTAGGTAGAGTTCCTGTTTGTCAAGGAGTAATTGCTTTTGCTATGACTTTGCGCGAATGCGAGAATGAGTTCGCTCAACATTGGAAGACTGGATTTTGCTTGGCTTGAAACTCGGACATTCTTTACAAACTGTAGCACCAGAAAGAGATGGTAAACCAAACTAGCCGCTTGAAGTATCCATCCTGGTTTGGGAATTCCTGGAACCAGAAGAAACAAAGGAGACTCCTAACCAATAATTAACACTTACCACAAACTAAGTTGGTTGGGAGGGTTATTTAAGTTATTCCAAGGCAGGGGTGGAACTGCCACGTCATTCTGTTCTAATAATCGTTGGAAGTAACGGGCTGTACTAGGCGATCGCTCTTCTATTGGACAATGAACAAAGAAATAAATACGCGTACCCTGTTGCAACCACTGCTTAATCTGGGTTACCCACTCCTCCATAAAAGGTTGATTAATTGTTAAGTCGGGATGGGAAATAAATCGAATCAAACTAAAAGGTGCTGTAACGCTAAACTGCACTGGTAACTTCGGTTTACGTCGTTCAGATTGCAATTGTGGATCGTCGTCTCCTGTATAAATAGGGCGGGAATCCAGCAATACTCTTCCCACACCTAACTTTTCTAATAGGATTGTCAATTGACTGACATAAGGTTCTTTAAACCAGTCTCGATGGCGAACTTCTAGTGCCAATGGTATTTCTGTACGAGGCCAAGCTTCCACAAAGGCGGTAAGATCATCTATTAACTTCGGTGCATAACTAGGGGGTAACTGTGCAAAAATCGGCCCCAGATGCTTACCCAAAGGATGCATCACTTCTATAAATTTCAAAGCATCAGGAATATGCGGTTGTAGCAGCCCTTGATGGGTGATGTCTCGCGGTAATTTTAAACAAAATTCAAAACCAGCAGGTGTTTCAGTTGCCCAACGAGTTACAGTTTCCTGATTAGGCACAGCGTAGAAAGTAGTGTTGCCTTCAACTGTAGTAAAACATCTACCATAAAACTTGAGAAAATTAGCTGGACGAGTACCTTGAGGATAAAGCTCACCCATCCAACCTTTATATGCCCAAACAGCGCAACCAATAAAAAAATTCACAGCTATATACTTACTACCGTTGACTGGCGATTTTCCTTTCTAAAACAGCAATCCGCTCTTGCGTGTTGGGGTGAGTACTCAAAAATGCCGGTGTAGAAGAACGACTAACCAATTTTCTCAAGAAGGCAGGCATAGCATTAGGATCGTAACCAGCTGCTGTTAAATATTGCAATCCTTTGGCATCAGCTCTAAATTCAGCTTCACGGCTATTTGGTAAATCTACAGCAACCTTATAAGCCACAGCAGCTAATTGGCTACGATTTAAGCCAGCAAGCGAGGCTGCACCCTGAACCAATTGTGTTTGTCTAAGTCTATTGACTACATCGTCATTACAAATATGTGCTATTTCGTGAGCTATCACTGATGCGAGCTGATCTTCATTATCTGCTGCTCTTATCAATCCAGTATGGACATAAACATAGCCGCCTGTAGTAGCAAAGGCATTAATACTTGAGTCTTGAACTACATAAAATCTAAAAGGAATTTGAGAACAATCACTGCTTCTGACTAGTCGTTGTCCAATTCTAGTAACAGTCTCGTTAGTAGTGAGCCTATAATTCCTTTCTACCTGCTTATGTATATCGCTACCCAAGGCAACTTTATCCCTCGTTGACAAATTGGAAAGTTGAAAATAGCGAATTCCAGGAACAATTAACTCCTGAAATGGGATTGCACTGGCTGGCGCAGGAGCGGATAATCCTACACTTACAGCAGTTCCTAATCCAAGTGCCAAAGAAAGAGGTTTTTTTAATGTCTTACGGAAATGAGAATTCATAATAGTCAAAATCATAATTTTTACAAGTCATTCAACAAAACTTATTTCAGGTTGAAAGTCAGTGTTTAATTTGTTTTTTAGTGAAGACAAGCATCAAAACATGTTAATTATTCGTTAGGTTATTCTTCATTTTTAGGAAATATGTTTTTATTTGTTAATCTTACAAACTTATTAGCTTTTAACAACTATATAAATTACATAAATTCTTATAATTTATCTGTTAAAAAATTATCAGTCCAGAAAAAATTAATTCATCTTCTTAAACATCTTGATCTGAAATCACCTCAGTTAATTTTACTTAATTATATATTCCTTATATTATCCTTTGTTTGAGTTTTAGGGGAAATAGTTGAGGTAGTAAAATCCCCTCTTTCTATGGGTTGAAATTGCTTGAATTAAAGTAAAAAATTATACGTAATTTTTTTGTCATTGCAATCTAGAATTATCTCTACTGCTCCTCTATCTATAGTAGACATAGAGTAGGCGATCGCTTGTTCCCAAATTTTTACTTCCAGCCCTCTGCCAAAGAATCAATTAAATGGGGTTAAAGCGGTGTTACCCAATAGCTCACTCCCCTCACAATCTTATTTTGCAATCCCAACTCAGTCAATTTCTCCTGTGGTTGACCGAGATAAGTCCAATGGGGTATATCATTTTCAACAGTTTGAAACCAGCCATTTTGATATAAAACCTGTTTTTGGATTGGCGTTGATACTCGTAAATCAATTGCCAGTCCCCAAAGGTGTTGGGATGCACCGGGAGGAGCCACAGTAGAAAGGATTTTGGTGTCCTTACCTTGGCGAACTCTATCTAAAGTTAGGTTGTTAGCATATTTTCTCCAAAATTTTAGATTTGTGGCAAAAGTACGAGTACAATCACCAGCGCCATAACCAGATTTTAAAGGAATGACCACTTGTGCTTTTGCCCTATTAAAAGCATCTGCTGCTACCTTTTGTAAATAACAGTTGTTAGTGTTGTCAACTTTCCCCAAGGTTAGGGTAGATTGAAAGGCTTTTGTTTCATCTTCATTAGTAAAAAATACTTTCTCTGGTAATTTTACTTCCGGATTTTGATTAACAAATATTGCTCCATAAGCACGCAGCAAAATATATTCATAGCTTCTCGATTGTGGAAGTGTAAGCAGCTTATTCTTGACTGCATTTACAAAACGCTCACTTTCCGATAAATCCAAGTTGGAAGTAGGTGTAATACCTGATGTAGAGAAATTAGTACAAAATCTGCTGATCTGTCTGTTATTAACTACAGAGCCAGCCATCAAGCAATCTTGTAATTGTTGGTCATTTCTACTCAAAAGTTGGCGAGTATTTCCAGTACTTGCTACTAAAGTAAAAACAATCAAGGCAATGAGAGTATAAAAAATAGTTTTTTTCAAAATTAGTTTCACAACTACCTACAATCATAATTTTATTTTAATTTCAACACTTACTAAATAGGAGCTATTAATAGCAGTAGGGGTGTTACGGCTATGTCAAGGATTTGAGAGTTTAAGAGAGTGAGAACCAGCCGTAACACACCATAATCATGCGATGCGTTACGCGTTGCTTTAACACACCCTACATTCACCCTCGTTACCAGGTTGAAATTCTGTAACGAGAACTAGAGTCTCTGACTCCTCAATCGAAGCTTTAATATCTATTAATAATTTAGTACTTATATCATTTTTAACATACACAAAGAAAATAAGAGAACGATTGGATCGGTTAAAATTGACAATATCTATAAGCTTGTCGTTCCCCACTTATGACCATGCACAATTCCGTTGAATTCCAAGACACCTTTGATATCATCGTTGTTGGTGCAGGTCACTCTGGTTGTGAAGCAGCACTGGCTAGCGCACGTCTTGGTTGCCGGACGTTGCTATTGACACTTAACTTAGATAAAATTGCATGGCAACCTTGTAACCCAGCAGTAGGTGGCCCCGCTAAATCTCAGTTAACCCATGAAGTAGATGCCTTGGGTGGAGAAATAGGTAAAATGGCAGACCGCACCTATCTGCAAAAGCGGATTCTCAATTCTTCGCGAGGCCCTGCGGTTTGGGCATTACGCGCCCAGACTGATAAGCGGGAATACGCAGCAGTAATGAAGAATATCATTGAGAATCAAGAAAATTTGCTTGTTCGTGAAGGCATGGTTACAGATTTAGTCTTGGGTGCTAACGATGAAATTGTTGGTGTTCAGACTTACTTTGGTGTGACGTTCCAGTGCAAAGCCGTAATTCTGACAACTGGTACATTTTTAGGAGGACGGATTTGGGTTGGTAACAAATCGATGTCTGCGGGACGTGCTGGGGAATTTGCTGCTGAGGGCTTAACTCAAACTCTCAATCGTTTGGGCTTTGAAACAGGGCGGCTAAAAACAGGAACTCCGGCACGAGTAGACAAGCGATCTGTAGACTACAGCAAAATGGAGCTTCAGCCAGGAGATACAAAAGTCCGTTGGTTTAGCTTTGACCCCCAAGTTTGGGTAGAGCGGGAACAAATGCCCTGCTACATGACGCGCACTACAGCTGAAACCCATCGTCTGATTCGGGACAACCTACACCTATCTCCTGTGTATGGTGGTTGGGTAGAAGCCAAAGGCCCCCGTTACTGCCCTAGTATTGAAGATAAGATTGTGCGCTTTGCCGATAAAGAAAGCCACCAAATTTTTATTGAACCGGAAGGCAGAGATATACCAGAACTTTACATTCAAGGTTTTTCTACAGGGTTGCCAGAAAACCTACAACTACAAATGTTGCGGAGTCTGCCTGGTTTAGAAAATTGTGTAATGCTACGTCCGGCATACGCAGTTGAGTATGATTATTTGCCAGCAACTCAGTGTTATCCCACACTGATGACTAAGAAAATAGAAGGACTTTTCTGTGCAGGACAAATTAACGGTACAACTGGTTACGAAGAAGCTGCCGCTCAAGGCATTGTCGCGGGAGTTAATGCTGTACGGTTTGTGCGTGGACAATCCCCGATTGTGTTTGCGCGTGAGGAAAGCTACATTGGCACGCTGGTGGATGATTTGTGTACGAAAGATTTGCGGGAGCCTTACCGAATGCTCACCAGCAGATCGGAATATCGTTTAATTCTGCGTTCTGATAATGCCGATCAGCGCCTCACACCCTTAGGACGGGAAATTGGCTTGATAGATGATCGCCGTTGGGAGTTGTTTGTCCGTAAGCAGGCGAATATAGCAGCCGAAAAAGAACGGCTACACGGAACGCGGATCAAAGAACATGATGAAATTGGTAAAGCGATCGCTCAAGCCACAGGACAAGCCATTAAAGGCTCGATTACTCTTGCCGATTTATTACGGCGTCCAGGATTCCATTACATCAACTTAGAAACGCACGGATTAGGAAATGCCAATCTCGAACGTGCTGAAAAAGAAGGTGCAGAAATAGACATTAAGTATTCTGGCTATCTTGCCAGACAGCAAAATCAAATTGAACAAATTGCTCGTCAGGCAAACCGCCACTTGCCCGCAGATTTAGATTATGCATCAATTGATACCTTATCTAAAGAAGCAAGGGAAAAACTCAACAAGGTAAAACCGCTTACTATCGGTCAAGCAGCACGTATAGGTGGTGTTAACCCTGCCGACGTCAATGCTCTGCTAATATATTTAGAATTGCGTAAAACCAAGTCAGATACTGAGTTTACAGCCTTAGCCGTCAAACAATCTTTATAAACCAAGAGTATAGTAGTAAGGGGTATCTGGGTTAGCCAGGTACTATTGATTACATAAGTACATACTTAGACATGATCAAGACTGACCAGATACTTATATCATGTTCGGTTAAAGAGTTATCATTAGGGCTGACGCAAAGACGCGGAGATTTTCAAATGATAAGTGATTAGACAGACTTGATATTAGTCAAAATTTAAATACTGAATAAATTATCAACTCGTCTCGCTGGGACGGGTTTATGGATTTTTTTATTCAAAATCTGCATAAACAGGGGTAATAAATCTCCCCAAAAAGCTAAAACTGGAAATCGCTATGTCTTCAGAAATCAGCACCAACTTGATTATTCCAGAACCATCTGAGGAATTAATCGCCAGCGAACCTTGGTCGATGGAAACCTATGCTGATGGATTAATTGACGATCTCTTTGCTGAGATAGATACTATCCTAGATGGTAGCAAGAAATTACCTTTGCAAAAAGTAAATCCATCTAAGAAGCTTCCTCCATATACTCATGCACAAACAGTGAGTGTGCCGCAAATTGCCTTACCAGAATCATCTACCCAAACGGCACAGAAAGCTCCCCAATCTCAAAACAATCAATTAAGTACGTTTGTGGTAAGTACTTCTGGTGTCGGTAAATTAGTCAAGCAACAACCTCAACAATCACAGCACTGGAGTAGATTGCTGCAACTGTTAGCAACCTTAGGATTAGCGATCGCTGGCATTGTCTGGATATCTAACTCCAATCTACTTAACCGTCTACGATCAAAATCCTTCCGACAAGCTTTAGAGATATCTCAGCCACCATTGCAGCCACTGGTGTATACAAAAGAAGATGTGGCAGCCGATTTTGCTAATTACATATTGGAAGCATTAGCTGCAATAGATAGGCAAGATGGAAGCAACTATCTTTCATCTGCCAATACACTCATTTCAAGAATGACAAGCAATCATACAACCCTCCCATACGTTAGAAATGAGAAACAAACTGGCAATCTGCCACCCGTCTTGACTGGTAACAATACACCTCCCATTCCTAACCGTTCGACAAGCGTTGTGGAGCGAATATACATTCCTGTTTATCAAGCACCCTTGCCGATGCGCTACGTACCTTCAGCGACTTCTGGCATTGCCACAACCTTACCACAACTACCCTCTACTGCCAGCACAGCTGAATCAACCACATCTTCCTCTCAGAATACTGGGGATAAACCAGTTAAACCTGCGGATCTTTTAGCAAGTATACAGTCAAAACTGAAACCCGTAGATGTCAACCCAGCAGCAATACCTGTGCAGCAAGCATCCCAACCAGCAATACCATCTCTACCAAAATTGTTAGTACCTCCAAAGCTACCCACAGCTACAGCACCAGAGGCAGCATCTGTGATTTCTTCTCCTGCTGGTTCATCACATACTTTAGAGGGATTGTTGGAACTAGGAAATAAATCTGCTGCTTTATTTAAAGTGAACGGTATTACTCGCCGAGTTGAGATAGGTGAAAGCATCGGCTCTAGTGGTTGGACACTAGTTGATGTCGCTAACGGAGAAGCTATCATCCGCCGCAACGGCGAGGTGCGATCAATTTTTGCAGGACAGAATTTTTAACAAAGAAGGTAAAAGGCAGGAGGCAGAAGGGGAAACTTCCTTTCTAAGCAGATTTAATTTTGATTATGTCCACTTAACTTAATAGCTAGTGGCTACCCACAGATCTATCGAGTGACGCGGAGAATTTTGTCTCCCCCCTGAGGACAACTTCCTCTACCGTCGCAGTTACTGGTAGTAACGTACAATTCACCATCTAGCCCCATTACTACATCTCGGAGCCTTCCGAATTGATTTTGAAAGTACACCTCATGTAGTTGCACGCGATCAGGGTTTGCTGAATCGAAAACAACCCGATGCAGGTGTCTGGAACCAAGAGTACCAATAATTAAGTTTCCTTTCCACTCAGGGATGCTATTCCCAGTATAAATTGCCGCTCCACCCGGAGGTACGGCTTGTTGCCAAGTGAGGGAGGGAACAACCATACCTTGTTGTGATTTACAACCGTATATAGTAGGCCAACCAAGATTATCGCCTGCTTTGGCGACACTCACTTCATCGTGACCAGTTCTTCCTAAATCGCCACTAGGCCCGTGATCCGTCACCCATAGTGTAGAATTATTAGGCCAATCAAATCCTTGAGTGTTGCGAATTCCTGTAATGAAAGCAGGATTATTTGGAAATGGATTATCTTTAGGAACTTGTCCGTCTGGTGTCAAGCGCAAAATCTTGCCAGCTAAACTATTAACATTTTGAGAGGATTTTGGCTCTCGCCCATCACCAGTACCAATATATAGCATTCCATCCGGGCCAAAGCGCAGACGACCACCATTATGGTAAATAGCAGCGGGTATATCATCGATAATAATTCGGTCTCGTGATGCCTTAACTCCATCAGTAGATAATCGCCACCGCTCAACACGATTGACTGGAGATCCATTTTTATCAACTGTATAGTACAGGTAAAAAAATCGATTATTGGCAAAGTCGGGATGAGCTGCAATCCCTAACAATCCACCTTCTCCAGAGTCTGTAACTTTGACAGTATTTACAGGAGCTTGTTGCAGCTTTCCATTCCTTACTAATCGCACCCTACCAGGGCGTTCTGTAACTAGCATATCCCCCCCTGGCAGAAAAGCTATTCCCCAAGGAACTTCCAAACCTGTAACTACCTCCTCAACCCGTACTTTTACCTGTCCTTGGGAACCAAAGCCATCTTGAATATATTTACAGGCTTGAGTTTGGGCAGCTGTTGTTGTATTTACTGCGGGTGATGCTGCTTGATTTTCATTATTAGAGTTGTTCTGTGTTGCTGGTGTAGTGTTACAGGCAACAAGTCCCGTTAAACTTAGACAGACAACCAAATTGATTTTAGAGTTTCTTGAATACTTCATGCTTAGATTGGGCAAAATCCTGTAACGATTCTCCGACTGAATACATATTTAATATTTAATTTAGTATTCGTCTACGGCTGTAAAAATCCTCTCTAGGTTTGACAATTATGGGCAGGAAGTTTTGATTAGTTAATGGCTATTGTTCGTTAGTTAGACTAAGTTCTAAGGCGTATTGTTCCACAATCGTTTTGTGATTTTTTTATTTTTCGGTGGCAATAAATAGGACTTGGTTGCTAACGATTAGGCGGCAAAGCATCGAGTGCCAAATTGAGTTTGAGAACGTTAACTCCAGGTTCGCCAAAAATTCCCAGGAATCTGTTATCAGTATTTTTAGTTATTAAAGATTGAATTTGAGTTGGATTAATACTGCGGACAGAGGCAACACGTTGTACTTGTACTTGGGCTGCATTAATACTGATGTGGAGATCTAACCCAGAACCAGATGTATAAACTAAATCAGCAGTGGGTTGAATATTAGCTTTTTGTAGCCGTGTGATTTCCTTTTGAATACGTTCGATCAGTTCGGGATTGCTGGGTGCAAGGTTGCTAGCTCCTGACGTACCTGTGGTAGCGACTTCTGGGCTAGTGCTATAGTCAACAGTGCTAGGGCGACTCCAGAAATAGCGATCGCTATTAAAGGGTTGACCAATTAATGCTGAACCGATGACTGTGCCTTGATTGTTGGTGATTAGGCTGCCGTTAGCCTGAAAAGGTAATACGATCTGTCCGCAAATTAACATAAACAAAGGATAAATTAATGCTGTTAATAACCACAGAGCCAAGGTGGAACGAACAGCTTTATTGAGTTGGCGTATCTGACTCATCAAAATTTCTCCGGTTGAAAAATGACCACAAATAAATAGATGCAGACATTTACAGTTACTAGTCCTAAAAGAGCAATGGCATAAGACGTAGTGCGTGATATTTCCTCAGGGGTGGCTGCATATACGGCTTGTGCTAAAAATACGTTGAGGATAAGTGTGAGGAAGAGAGAAATCGATAAGTTTTTCATGATTGAAACGCAGAGGGGCGCTAAGGTAAACGCAGAGGGGCGCGGAGTATTTGATTATGCTAGTCCTATGGCTGCAATGAAAACGTCAATAACTTTGATGGCAATAAAGGGAGCAATGACACCACCCAATCCATAGATAAAAATATTGCGTTGCAAAAGTTGATCTGCTGTCAGTGGGCGAAACTTGACGCCAGTTAGTGCTAAGGGAATGAGTGCGGGAATAATCAAGGCGTTGTATATTAAGGCTGATAAAACAGCAGATTGGGCGCTGGCTAAACCCATAATATTGAGGCTACCAACACCAATACCAGCAAAGATGGCAGGAATAATGGCGAAATACTTAGCGACATCGTTGGCGATGGAAAAGGTAGTCAGTGCGCCACGGGTAATCAGTAGTTGTTTACCAATGGTGACAATATCAATTAACTTGGTGGGATCGGAATCCAGATCTACCATATTAGCTGCTTCCTTCGCCGCTTGTGTACCAGAATTCATCGCTACGCCGACATTTGCCTGTGCCAATGCCGGAGCATCGTTAGTCCCATCTCCAGTCATTGCTACTAACTTTCCTTGGGCTTGTTCTTTTTGAATTACCTCAATTTTGTCTTCTGGTGTGGCTTCAGCTCTAAAATCATCAACTCCTGCTTCTTGAGCAATCACTGATGCAGTAATGCGGTTATCTCCTGTTAACATGATGGTTTGAATTCCCATCCGCCGCATTTGATCAAACCGTTCTCGAATTCCCGGTTTAATAATGTCTTTGAGATAAATGACACCGTAAATAATTTCGTTTTGACACAGTGCCAGGGGAGTACCACCTAATCTCGAAACTCTCTCAAAAGCGGCATCAAGTTCAGGTGTTAATTGTCCATTACGCGAACGCACAAATCCTTTGATCGCATCTACTGCACCTTTACGAATTTGCACGCCGTCGGGTAAATCAGTGCCACTCATGCGCGTTTTGGCAGAAAATTCGATACCTTCTGCTTGGTTGGGGTCAAAATCTAATTTTGCTCCTAATTTTTCTGCTAGTTTGACGATGGATTTTCCTTCTGGTGTTTCGTCAAATACACTCGATGCTAGAGCAACTCTTGCCACCTTTTCCACAGAATGACCGTTAACAGGGATGAATTCCTCTGCCATACGGTTGCCCAAAGTAATTGTCCCTGTTTTATCTAATACAAGGGTGTTTACATCTCCGCAGGCTTCCACAGCACGTCCGGAAGTGGCAATGACGTTAAACTGAGCAACTCTATCCATCCCAGCAATACCGATCGCACTTAATAATCCGCCAATGGTAGTGGGTATAAGTGCGACTAGTAGGGCGATTAATACAGCAATACTGACAGGTGAGTTTACGTAGACTGATACTGTCGGTAAAGTTGCGATCACAACCAAAAATACCTGAGTCAGAACTGCCAATAAAACCGTCAGAGCAATTTCATTGGGAGTTTTACTGCGGGAAGCTCCTTCTACTAAGCTAATCATCCGGTCGAGAAAGCCTTGTCCTGGATCAGTTGTCACGCGAATAGTGAGTTCATCGGAGATGATTCGTGTTCCTCCTGTCACGGAACTAGCAATATCTGTCCCCGGTTCTTTCAAGACTGGTGCAGATTCTCCTGTGATTGCAGATTCATCTACAGAGGCAATACCTTTAATCACTTCACCATCAGCGGGGATAATATCACCAGCAATTACTTTAATTTGATCGCCACGTCTTAATGCTGTAGAGCTAACTTCTTGAATGGAACCATCAGCAAGGAGTTTTTTGGCTTTGGCTTCGGATTTTGCCGATCGCAAAGCATCTGCTTGAGCTTTACCTCGTCCTTCGGCTACAGCTTCGGCAAAGTTAGCAAATAGAACGGTTAAGAACAGAATTAAGGTAATTAGACCATTGAATAGTCTCAGATTATCACCCGGAGCTGGGCCAAATAGATCTGGTGCGATCGTCACTAATGCTGTAATGATTGTGCCTAACCAGACGACAAACATTACCGGATTTTTGAGCATATGACGCGGGTGCAATTTGATGAATGCTTGTTGAAACGCACGCCTGTAGAGTCCAGATTGTTTGACTTTTGGTGTATGTTTGCGTTCTTGACGTGGTTTGGTAGATCGTGTCATTGGTTGTTACTTCAACAAAATTAATTACACATTCTTTAAGCTGTTCCCTGATATCCACCCGTAACTTCAATTTTGCCTAACCACTTATCCACCTCTGGCAATCAGAAAAGCTTCTGCCAAAGGCCCCAAAACAAGTACAGGGAAGAATGTGAGCGCACCAAGAATCAAAATCACGCCACTTGTCACTCCTGTGAACAGTCTGGTATCAGTTCTTAATGTGCCTGAAGTGACAGGAACAGGTTGCTTGCGGGACATACTATCTGCTAGCAGTAGTAGGGCAATAATGGGGATATAACGCCCTGCCAAAATGCTGACACTGGTGCTGAGGTTCCACCACAGGGTGTTATCACTTAATCCTTCAAAACCAGAACCATTGTTGGCAGCGGCGGAAGCGTATTCGTAAACTACCTGCGAAACTCCATGAAAACCAGGGTTAGTAATGCCTGAGAGGCGATCGGGAAAGCCAAAGACTATTGCCCAGGGGATAAGAATAGCGAAGGGGTGAACTAATAAGATGACGCTGGCTAAGATGATTTCTTTTTTCTCGATTTTGCGTCCTAAAAATTCTGGAGTTCTCCCTACCATTAAGCCGGTGAGAAATATTGCCAAAATTAAGTAGATGAACAGATAAGCTGTACCAGTTCCTTGACCTCCCCAAATTATTTGTAAGAACATATTAAACAGAGTGGCAAATCCCCCAGTCGGCATTAAGGAATCGTGCATTCCATTCACAGCACCACACATGGTTGCTGTAGTCATAACTGCCCATAGTGCTGTTTGCGCCCAGCCAAATCGCACTTCTTTGCCTTCTAGGTTGGGTTGCTGTCCCCCTAAAAGAGAATTAACAAGGGGATTGCCTTGAAATTCACCTACCGCAGTAATACCTACTAAAAAGACAAAAATGATAAAAATCATCCAAAACACTAACCATGCTTGTTTATGGTTGTTAGCAAACACGCCATAGGTATAAATAAATGCCGAGGGAATGGACATCATTGCCCACATTTCTAATAAGTTAGAGAAGCCGTTGGGATTTTCGTAAGGATGGGCTGAGTTAATCCCAAAAAAGCCACCGCCGTTTTCTCCTAATTCTTTGATCATCTCAAAGTGGGCAACTGGCCCACGCGCTATTGCTTGAGTTGTACCCTCTAAAGTAGTAGCTGTTGCTGGGCCTGATAATGTTTCTGGTACACCTGCCAAAATCAACAATAATCCCCCAATCACAGATATAGGTAGCAAAATTCGCGTGATTGACCTAATCAAATCGTTGTAAAAGTTACCTAATGGTCTACCCGTTAAACCACGAATAAAAGCAATACCCACTGCTAAACCAGTTGCTGCCGAGGTAAACATTAAAAAACCCAAGGCGAAGGTTTGACTGGCATAGCTAAAGGTTGTCTCCCCAGAGTAGTGTTGTTGGTTAGTGTTGGTGACAAAAGAAATAGTGGTATGTAGTGCCAGATCCCAACTAGGAGCACTTAAATTAGTAGGATTAAATGGTAGCTCTCCCTGAAACATCAAGATTAAATAAACTAAAATCCCCATAACTAGGTTGCTATACATCACTGCTTTGGTATACTGCCAACCTGTCATTTGTTCTTGAGGACGAATACCACTAAAAGCATAAATAACTTTATCTATGGGATTAATTATGAAATCAAGGAATGTTTTTTCTCCGAGAAAAACATGAGCGATATATTTGCCTAGTAAGGGGGTTGTTGCTATGAAGATGAGTAGTGTGATAGCAATTTGTATCCATCCTTGTAGCATGAATTAGAAAAGCTCCTGAACTAGTATTGTTCAACTTTGGGTGAAATAATCTTGTGAGAAGAAGTGACTTGAATACCTTTTATTTAAGGCAACTTTGAGCATAGGAACTAAGGCTGGATTTAAAGCAACAGCCAATATATAATCGCCATTGCAAATAATAGGCTCTGCATTTACTAAGATGACTTGGGTATCTCTAACAACGCCGATAATTACACATTCATTCGGTAAATTTAAGCTTGTTAATGCTTTGCCACAATGGCAGCTATTACCCCAAATTTTTACACTTATTAAACCTAATGCCATAAACGCATTTTTTTGTTGAGTAGAAGAAATCAATACCTTCTAGTTTGTAACAATTTATATTGTTAATGATTGGATAAACTAAGACAAGCAGTAGAAGGATATAAAACAGCGTTTATTTATTTATATCAAGTGTTTAGTATGTTTAAGTGAGATATATGCAAGCGTTTATTTTTAGATAAACACGTTTTGGAAAATTACTAATCAGGTAAAATACATAAGATATATATGCATTTTTTATTTAAAAGAATGCTTGATAAGCATTACATTCTAAATGGTTAATTTCAAAGCTAGATTACCTAATAAAGAATCTCCTTTAGGCAAATTTTGGCTCATTGCTGGTTTATTTATAGTTGTGATCACACTAGAGTTCTCTACGCCAACTGAGTACGTGTTTGGATATCTATACACGGGGCCTATTTTGTTGGCAAACTCTTGGTTGGGGAGGCGTGCAACTTTTCAAGCCACCCTTGCAGCCGTGTTTTTAACCATGTTGAATCTTGTAATACCAGTAGGCGAAGTGATGAAGGCTTCCACAATTGCCAGTAGAGCGATCGCAGCGATGGCGTTGATTGTTACTGGTGTGTTGAGCGATCGCCTGCAACGTTCCCAAGACGCGATCGCCCTCACCCGTGCTAAATTGGCAGCCCAAGAGGAATTATCCAGAGTTCGCGAAGACTTTGCTTCTACTCTCACCCATGATTTGAAAACTCCTCTGCTAGGAGCAATTGAAACTCTCAAAGCCTTTGAGGAAGAAAAATTTGGTGCTGTTTCACCAACACAACAAAAAGTTTTAGCCACAATGGTACGCAGTCATCAAACTTCCCTACAATTACTAGAAACTTTGCTAGATATCTATCGCAATGATACTGAAGGCTTAAAACTCAACTTAGCACCTGTAGATTTAACTATCGTGGCAGAGGAAGCAGCAGCTACTCTCAGCGATTTAGCAGCTAACCGTCGCGTTTATCTTTCAGTTAACTATGGTGAGTCTAATTGGCGGCGATCACTTTGGGTTCAGGGTGATGCACTACAACTTCAACGAGTTTTTAGCAATCTCCTAGTTAATGCTATCAACCATTCCCGGCGTGGTGAGCGTGTTGAAGTGGTGTTAGAACCGCAAGATTCCTATCAAGTGGTGAAAATTTTGGATACAGGTGCAGGTATTCAGCCCGAACAATTTCGCCATTTATTTGAACGATTTTATCAAGGACATAGCGATCGCCAAGCCAAAGGTTCTGGATTAGGACTTTACCTGTCTCGGCAAATTCTGGAAGCCCACGGCGGTATAATGTGGGCAGAGAATAGAGTGCCTGTCGGTGCAATGTTTGCTTTCAAGCTTCCGGCTTACCCATGTCAATCCTCTCTTACCGTGTGAGATGCCATCTACCCCCATCAAAATTCTCTTAGTTGAGGATGATGAACTCTTCCGCTTAGGCTTACGCGTGCGATTACAACAAGAAACAGAGTTAGAAATTATTGCTGAAGCCGAAGATGGTGAAACAGCTATTGAGTTAGTTAATCAAAATCCTTTCGATGTAGTGCTGTTAGATGTAGGATTACCAGGAATTGGGGGTATTGAGGCTTGTAAACAAATTAAGCAGCAAAATCCCCACTTACCAGTTCTAGTCTTGACTTCCCATTCCCAAAAACCTTTAATTAAAAGGTTAATTGCAGTAGGCGCTCAAGGTTATTGTCTCAAAGGAGTAGCGGCAGAAAAATTGGTGTTAGCACTCCGTTCTGTTGCTGCTGGAGCATCTTGGTGGGATGAGACTGCAACCAAAGAAATTCGTTCTACTTTTGGATCTGATTCTGCACAACTTGACTCAGAAAATATCTTAAATTCCTCCAATCCACTCACCCAACGCGAACAAGAAATTTTGTCATTGTTGGTAGCAGGAAAAACTAACCGAGAAATTGCCCTCGCACTTTACATTACACCTGGAACAGTTCGAGTGCATGTGCATGCGATTTTGCATAAATTGGGAGTAGGCGATCGCCACAGCGCTGTTGTTGTTGCTTTACAAAAACGTTTCATCAAAAGTGATTCTCTTTTAGAAGAGTAGTAATTTCAAAGTTTTTTTGATGTTGTTTCGCAAAGGTTGAAGTAAGCTCAGACTCAAGTTATCATCAAAAGTCTTTGCTGGATAGTGTGCTAGTTAATTTTCATACCTTAGATAGAGACAATAAATCAAAATTTCCGCGTAAACTGCACTTGCTAATCTTGCTAGTATTATTAATAGTTAAACGTAAACATAACTGTACTATCACAAATAAAATCTGCTAACTTATAATCAAAGTGTACTTATGGATAACTCCTCAGCGCGGCAATATTTTTACCAAGAAATCCAGCAGCCTGATGAGTATATTGATTTAGCAAAGGCAGCTTTATATATTGCTCAAGAAGAATACCCCAACCTTGATGTCGAAGAATATCTCAATGCTCTTGATACAATGGCAGCAGAGTTAGAAGAACGATTGCCACCACAACGCTATCCGCTGCGAATAATTCAAAGTATTAATCAGTATATCTACCAAGACTTGAGATTTGCTGGTAATAAAACAGATTACTACGATACCCGTAATAGCTTTTTAAATGATGTGATTGATCGGCGCTTAGGGATTCCTATTTCTCTGGCATTGTTATACATAGAAGTTGCTCGAAGAATTGATTTCCCGATGGTAGGAATAGGGATGCCCGGACATTTTCTCATCCGTCCTGACATTCCCGAAATGGAGATTTTTGTAGATGCCTTCAATGATGGGGAAATTATGTTTCCCCAAGACTGTCAGGAAAAACTGGCTCAAATGTATCAGTATCCTGTGTCAATCCAACCAGAGTTTCTAGCAGCAGTGACAAAAAGGCAATTTTTAGCCAGAATGCTGACTAATCTCAAATATATTTATTTAAGCCAACAAGAATTGGAAAAAGCTTTAGCAATAGTGGAGAGGATTTTACTACTGTTTCCTGACTTGGCTTTAGAATTACGCGATCGCGGACTTTTGTGCTACCAACTCGGACGATTTTCTCAAGCAGCGAACGACTTAGAAAGCTACCTAGATATAACTCCAGAAGCCCAAGACGCTTATATTATTAAAAGGCTGCTGACTAAACTTGGTAGGTATTGAAGAAAGGCAAATGGCAGAGGGCAGGAGGCAGAAGGTAATTAGGACAAGCATTTGAGGGAGTTAAGGTAGGTGAGGGAGATGAGGAAGTAATAAGAGTAAATTCTTCCCCATCTTCCCTATCTCCCTCATCTCTTCCTCTCGCCCTGCTCCCTCATAACCCCTGTTGTATCTCTTCTGCTACACGTTTGAGGCGGCGTAGTTGAGCTTGCATATCTTGTTTTGTCCAGTGTTCGGCAAAGGTTTTAAAACCCCAGCTTACGATCGGATTGGGAATCTCAAATTCAAAACGGTTCAGTAAACGTGTTTTCTTGTCTATTGGTTGACATTCCCAGCGATCACGTCCATGAAAAAAACCCTCAAATTCCCAAACTACCAATCCAGGTTGTCTTTCTGCAACTGTACTATTCAAAGTAGGTTGAATGACGGGTACTTGAATTATAAAGCGACTTTTACTGCCAACATCAGTATTCCATTCGCCCACAGGTTCACAACGCAATGCTGGATTCAACCAACGGTGCATCAGAACGCGATCAGTTATACAGTCTTCCACTACTGTTGCTGGAGCATTAATATCAATTGATTGCTCAAAAACTTGCATAGCAGATAATTTGCATATTTTGCTCTTATATCTGCACTTTAGACTAACCCAAAATAAGCTTTGTGAAAAAGTCTAGGCAAAAATAAATTTTAATTTATCAGTGTAGCATTTCTAACGTTCATAAAAGTAAAAATTTATATTGTAATAAAAAGATATTTTGAGCATTTCTCAGAAAAATGAACTGATAAATAAAAATAAAGAAAAAAACAAGCCTCAATATCATTCGTTGTTAAATTTACTGGTAAATTATAAAGGCAAAACACTAGTATTTTAACTGTGTGTAGCCTTATACTCCAAAAACATTACAGTGTTTTTTTGCGAGACAACTGAACTTTAATACCAAAAACCATGAATATAAATTGGCAAAGTATAACCCAAGTGATGGGATCTGGTTTGTGGATTAGGGGAGAGACTTTTTTAGCACAAGTACCAACATTACCACCACAGCAAGATGCCAGAATAAACGCTTATGTGCAGAACACTTTCCAACAAGTGACTGCATTTCTGCCTCGTTTGTTGGGGGCGGTATTAATTTTATTAATTGGTTGGTTAATTGCGGCGATCGCAGCTGCGGTAACACGAAGTCTTCTCAATCGCACACGGCTAGACAACCGAATTGCGGCTGGGATCATGGGGCGTGAAGATGGCAGAGAACTTCCCAAAGTGGAAGGTGTAATCTCCAGTGTTGTATTTTGGGGTATTCTGCTCTTAACAATTGTTGCTGTTTTAGACACACTGGAGTTGAGAGTAGCATCTCAGCCGCTCAATGCTTTCCTCAACCAAATTGGCGATTTCTTGCCAAGGTTGGTAGGTGCAGCAATCTTTTTGGCAGTTGCTTGGTTAATAGCTAGTTTAGTCAAGCTAATCACAATACGTGGATTGCGGGCATTAAGAGTAGATGAACGTTTAAATCCACCACCGCAGGATGCTGATGCAACAGTCAGGCAGAATCAATTGCCTCTTTCTGACACACTTGGTAATGCCCTGTATTGGTTCATATTTTTACTATTTCTGATCCCAATTCTAGATACTTTGGGATTGCAACAAGCATTACGTCCAGTAGAAGCACTAGTAACAGAGATTATTGCAATTTTACCAAACATCCTGGGAGCGGTACTAATTGCAGTAGCCGGCTGGTTTGTGGCGAATATAGTACGGCGCATTGTGACAAATTTGCTGGCAACAACAGGAATCGACAATTTAGGAAGTCGATTTGGACTTTCGCGCACTGCTACAGGGCAATCTCTTTCCTCAATTATTGGTACGATTGTCTATGTCTTGATTTTGATTCCTGTAGCGATCGCGGCATTGAATACCTTACGCATTGAAGCGATTTCGGTACCAGCGATCGCAATGTTGCAGCAGATTCTCAACGCACTTCCTGCCATCTTTACAGCCATAGCAATTTTAATTATTGCTTATTTTGTGGGGCGGTTTTTGGCGGATCTTGTCACCAGTATTCTGACAAGTATAGGCTTTAATAACATTTTCTCGATTTTGGGTTTCCCATCACCCACCAGAAGAGTTGTTATTTCAGCAGAAGAACCAACAGCACCGACTGCAACTACTCGTACTCCTTCAGAAATTGCGGGTATTGTCGTCTTAGTTGGTATTATGCTGTTTGCAACTGTGGCAGCGGTGAATATTCTCAATATTCCAGCGCTGACTGTACTGGTGACAGGTATTGTCGTTGTTCTGGGGCGGATTTTGGCTGGATTGATAGTATTTGCGATTGGTTTGTTCCTCGCGAATCTTGCGTTTAGCATTATTACCAGCTCCGGTAATGCCCAAGCCAGAATTTTAGGACAAATCACGCGAGTTGCCATTATTATCTTGGTTTCGGCAATGGCATTACAACAAATCGGTGTCGCTCCCGATATTGTCAATTTAGCCTTTGGATTGCTACTAGGTGCGATCGCTATTGCTATTGCTCTTTCTTTTGGTTTGGGTACTCGCGATATCGCCAACCAGCAGGTTAGAGAATGGCTGGATTCTTTCAAAAACAGAAGCTAAACTTCTAATTCTCAAATAACTTCAACACTATAACCTCAGTAGGGACGCAAGAGCAGTGCGCCCCTATTTTTATTTTCAACGCCGATCGCGCTCTAAATCGTGAATAACTTTTTCGAGATACCAATCAAGTACCTATGCATAAATATTTAGCCGTTTTTCAACCAGACTGAAATGGCTGTATTCCTTTACTTTTCCCTGTTAAGAGTTTCCCGTTCCCTATTTCCTTGCCTAAATAGATAATTTATTTTGCACAACTAAATTAAAAGAACTGGTCAAAGTGCTAAAAAATGACTAGAGTGAAAGACGAAATTCAATCACCAGCAGGTAATAGGCAATAGGTAACTCAACTCTCTATTGCCACAAAGGAATTACTATTATGAATCAAATCAATCGAGTGGCGATCGTTGGTGGAACCCACGGAAATGAATTAACAGGGGTATATTTGATTAAGAAATTTGAGGAATATCCCCAGCTAATTCAGCGCTCCAGTTTTGAAACTTTAACTTTATTAGCCAATCCCCAAGCCTTTGAGAAAAATAGACGTTACATAGATAAAGATTTGAACCGTTGTTTTCTCAATCAAGATTTGCAAAATTCAAGTCTTTCCAGCTATGAGGATATTCGAGCAAAAACTATCAACCAAATACTAGGGCCGAAAGGTCAATCTCAGGTAGATATAATTGTGGATTTGCACTCTACAACTGCAAATATGGGGTTGAGTATAATTCTGGATACTCAGCATCCATTCATGATGCAATTAGCAGCTTATCTTTGTTCTATAAACCCCCTAGTTAAGATTTGTTGTCCACAACTTGATCAAGAGAGTTCTTTTCTTAGGTCTTTGTGCAAATTTGGCTTTGTAATTGAAGTTGGCCCTGTAGCTCAGGGAGTACTAAATGCAGATTTGTTTCAGAAAACAGAGCAACTTATTTATATAATTTTAGATTATTTGGAAGCATATAATCAAGGTTTAATTCTACTCAATAACAGCACATTTACCCTTTTTGAATATGTCGAAACTATCGACTACCCCAGAAATCAAAAGGGAGAGATTCAGGCAATGATTCACCCCCAGCTTCATTTTCGAGATTACGAATCTCTTAATCCTGGTGAGCCGGTGTTTCTAACTTTTGACGAGAAAGAAATTTTTTATCAAGGAAAATCTACATATTATCCAATTTTTATTAATGAAGCAGCTTACTATGAAAAAGGCATTGCTATGTGTTTAACTAAAAAGCAACTAATAAAAGTCTAGCTCACACCAATGCGTGGATTTTGGATTAAAACCATTGATTAATAGGCTAGTCCAGAATTTTGAAACAAGACTCCCTATGCCAATTTGGTCTAAGTTAGAAAAACTTACGCACGAGTTATGGAATAGTAAACCACAGAGTACGCTGTGAACACGGAGTCAAGAGGATTTTAGAGGGATTTTGCGTAAGTCCTATTTAATACAGATTTTATCAATATCAAACCCTACAATAAAACATCTAAATTCTCTTGATTTTTGTTCGTAATTCATCTTTAATTCGGTTAAGAATCGAATTTTCATCTAATGTCGCCAATATTTTATTAATAACTGCTTTTGGCCCTTCTGGCCCCCAAGTTGCTCCATTAGCTAAATAGGCTTTGGTTACTTGTCCAATTCCATAACAAGAAACACCACTTACTGCCGCTTGTGTTAGCGCCACCGACAGATAGGGAGCAAGTGAGGCACCTCCAGTTGCTGGTGCAGAGATGCCAAGTAAAGTTTTCAGAGAACTTAAACCCAAATTTGCTAAAAGTTCGCTGGCACTAATACCGCCCATACCGAGAGCGATTTTTTGAAGCAATTTGACAGCACCTGTTTCTGTCATGGGAATACCGTAGAGTTTAGATAAACCCAGAATTAAAACAACATCAATTACTGCACCACTGAGAATATCGACGACAGTGAGCGGATTGAGAGCGATCGCACAAGCTTTAGTCATTACTGCCTTCCAAATCAACTGATTGGCAGCATTCTCCCGAATTGCCAACTTGCGCTGCACCAATTGCTCATTCACGTTGTCAGCATAGAGCATGGTGTTCAAAGCGACTAGGGCTTTTCCTTCACGGTGGAGAATCTCCAAAATTTTCAGCTTCAGTTCCTCCATTTGGGCTTTACCCTGACGCATTTGCAAGCCTCTAGTACCATCAGCACGATAAACTACTGTCTTGACTAGCGGTGATGCTGCTGCCATCACAATTTCATCAGGAGAAAGTAACTCTCGCACCCGCTCATCCCGAATTTTTTGATAAATTGCCATGCGATCGGCTTCTGGATACTGATCGACTTTGTTAAACACGAGCAATATTGGTTTACCCGCTTCCCGTAGTTGAGAAAGGGCTTCGTGTTCGACTTTTGTCATATCGCCGGCAATAACAAACAAAATTAAATCTGCTTGTTTTGCTACTTGCTCTGCCAAAGCAGCACGAGTTTCACCATCAACTTCGTCTAACCCCGGAGTATCAATCAATTCTACTTGCGAGTGACCAACTCCAGGTAAAGTAACTCTTAAGGCGCGTTCTGTTTCGCCAACGGCTTCCTCAGTGATAGTCCAATTCACTCGCTGGGCAGTGCGGGTAACACCGTGCAATGGCCCCGTTTCAAACACTGTTTGCCCTACTAAAGCATTCAACAGAGAAGACTTGCCCCGCCCTACCATACCAAAAGCAGCAATTTGTACTACCATGCGGTCTAACTTGCCCAACATGGTTTCTAAATCGCCGATTTCTATCTCTAGCCCTGCTTCTTCTTCAGGAGTGAGGTCAAAACTTGCTACCAAATTTCGCAGTGCTGTTTGTGCCTGTTTGTAGTTCAGTTCCGCCTGAATGTCTTCAAAGCTGAAAATGGCATTATCCAATTCCTTCTCCCAATTTAGGGAATTTACATCCGTTTTGGATGCAGCACTTTGATCGGGATCTGGTAGGGGCAATGTCGAAGTCATAACAAATTTGAATTTAAGATTTTGGTTGTTAAAGTTTGAGATTAATGTCCTTTTCAATCCTAGTAATTTTTAGCAACAAATTGGGAGAGGGGAGAGGGGATAAGGGGACACCGAGACGCAAAGACGCGGGGACAAGGAGACAGAGATGGGGAAAACAACTAATAACTAATGACAAATGACCAATGACCAATTATAAACAGGTGTCCAAAATGATCTAGAGTGAAAAATGCATTAAGTATAGTACTGACTTGACAAAATCACCTGTGCGAAAAATAGTAATTGCTGGAAACTGGAAAATGTTCAAAACCCAGGCAGAATCCCAAGAATTTTTAACGGGATTTCTGCCTACTTTAGAAGAAACCCCACAAGAGCGAGAAGTTGTGTTGTGTGTTCCTTTCACTGATTTAAACATTTTGTCCAAAAGTTTGCACGGTAGCCGCGTACAACTAGGGGCGCAAAATGTCCATTGGGAAGATAGTGGAGCCTACACGGGTGAGATTTCCGGACTGATGTTGCAAGAAATTGGCGTGCGTTATGTAGTTGTCGGTCATAGCGAAAGGCGACAATATTTTGGAGAAACGGATCAAACCGTTAACTGGCGTTTGAAAGCAGCTCAAAGGAATGGTTTAATCCCGATTCTGTGTGTAGGTGAAACTAAACAACAACGAGATGCTGGAGAAACGGAAGCACTGATTACTAGCCAGTTGGAAAAAGATTTAGTAGATGTGGATCAAAGTAATTTGGTAATTGCCTATGAACCAATTTGGGCGATCGGCACCGGTGAAACTTGTGAAACCACCGAAGCCAATCGAGTCATCGGTTTAATTCGCAGCCAATTAAAAAACCCCGCGGTAACAATTCAATATGGCGGTTCAGTAAAGCCAAATAATATTGATGAAATCATGGCTCAACCAGAAATTGATGGCGTTTTGGTGGGAGGAGCAAGCCTTGAGCCTGATAGTTTCGCCCGGATTGTGAATTATCAGTAGATTGCCAAAAATTGTAACCATTAAGGCACAAAGGCAAAAAGGCTCAACATCATTGATGTTTCCTTTGAGTCTTAGTGGTTTTTCTAATCCTAAAAATTTTGCCATGCCAAAACCAAGCTATTTAAAAATTCGCGATCGCACCTTTGAATGGGGACAGCGAACTTATTTGATGGGTGTTTTGAATATTACACCTGATAGTTTCAGTGATGGTGGCGAATTTAACTCTACTGCTGCTGCTCTAGCCCAAGCACAAGCACTGCAAGCTGCTGGAGCGGATATTATTGATGTAGGCGGTCAATCGACACGACCAGGGGCAAAGCAGATTACTGTTACTGAAGAACTAGAGCGCGTTTTACCAGTATTACAACTACTGCGTCAAAAAATCACTTTACCAATTTCTGTAGACACAACGCGATCTGAGGTAGCACAAGCTGCTATCCAAGCGGGAGCAGATATAGTTAATGATATATCTGGAGGCACATTTGATGCCGAAATGTTACCAACTGTAGCACATTTAAAAGTGCCAATTATTATTATGCATATCCGTGGTAACCCGCAGTCAATGCAAAAGATGACAGACTATCAAAATTTGATGGAGGAAATTTCTAATTTTTTGGCTCGACAAATTGCAACAGCTACTGCTGCGGGTATTGATTCAGAGAAAATCATTATCGATCCAGGCATCGGCTTTGCCAAGAACTACGAGCAGAATTTAGAAATTTTTCGCCGCTTGCCAGAATTGCGAAAACTCAACTGTCCGATTTTAGTAGGGCCATCCCGTAAAAGTTTTATTGGTCGCATTTTAGATCAACCAGATCCAAAAGCACGAGTATGGGGGACGGCAGCGGCGTGTTGTGCTGCTATCTTTACAGGGGCGGATATTCTCCGAGTTCATGATGTTCAAGAAATGCGAGATGTCTGCTTGGTTGCAGATGCAATTTTCCGACAGTCCTCACCACTTTAGTTGTCGGATTAAGTAGAACCATGCTCAGATGGCTTGCCGTTGCCATTCTCTTTAGTTGCTGCCTCAGCAATCACCTCTTTCATCAAATCACCACTTTTGCCTGGATCTACAAAGACAACTTTGGCGTTTTCGCTTTCACCTAATCTGTAGCTAGCATTAATATAGTCTTGAGCAACGAGATAGCGCAGAATTTCCTTGCTTTCAGGGCTAGTGCGCAATGCTTCAGCAATAATCTGCATGGAAGTCTTAGTTCCTTCAGCTTTTTTTATTGCGGCTTGTCGTTCTCCTTCTGCTTCTAAAATAGCAGCACGGCTTTTAATTTCTGCTGCTCGTTGTTCTTCCATAGATTTGCGCACACTTTCGGGCGGAGTAATCCGCTGAATGTCTACTCGCAGAACATTAATTCCCCATGTTGTTGTAGTCTGATTCAATTCATCCAATAAGGCTTTATTCATCTCTGCCCTAGAGGCATTAGTTTCTTCCAAAGTATTCTGGGCGATAACTTCCCGGAGTGTGGTTGTAGCCAGATTGTTCAGCCCTTGTTGTAAATCATCAATTTGATAAAAGCTTCTCTCTATATCAACAATGCGCCAGTACACCACTGCATCTACTTCCAAATAGATATTATCTTTAGTGATTACATTTTGCGGTTTGATATCTAAAACTTGCTCCCGCGTAGTATCTTCCATCACAATTTGATCTACCAAAGGCACAATAAAATTTAGCCCTGGTCTAAGTTTGCGATGATACCGTCCCAAACGTTCCACAAGAGCTTCATTTCCTTGATTAACAAGTTTTGCAGATCCTAAGGCATAACCTATAAGCACTAAGACTATAGCAATGATTGGCTCCATGTATGCTCCTAATTAAGCTTTTGGGAAATTTACTTTACGGACTCAATTCTACTTTGTTCTACCTTTCAGTCTAGTGGGTGGAATGTGTAATGTTCTTATCACAAGCTGCGCACTTAGGCAAGACTGTTTAGCGAATACCGAAGATGCGGAGATTGTGTTAAGAAATATCGATATTAAAGCACTATTTTAATAATTTACTTTACTCTAAAGCACCTAATTATACTTATAATCTCGTAGAATCTCGGAGTGAGTTATCATTACTTAACTGATGTGAGTGCGGCGAAACTAAAAAATAGCAGGAGGTAGAGCAAGTAAGTCTTTGGGGGAAATATACAGCGAACATACAGAGTCTTTTCGCTGCTATGAAGTTGTTGTACCGTGAAGACCACTGGCTACCTTAGTATTTATCAAATAAAAATGGCTCGCCCTCAAGATACAGATGGATGTGTTCTTTAACGATATACGGCACGCTTTCCGAAATCCACTTATGCTCAAGTGGATTATGAACATGAAAAGAAAGCACTTCAATCAGCGCCATGATAAAGAAACCTTCTGTAATCTGTAAGTAGTTTTCAGGGAGCTTACGGATAGCTTGATAGCCTTCAAAAAAGGAAGGTCTGACAGTGGGAAGTAAATATTGAAGCGTACTTGCAATATCGTAAAGATAGTATCCAAAGCCACAACGAGCGAAATCGATTGGACAGAATTCATCGTTGTACAATAGATAGTTGCCTTCATGAAGGTCAGCGTGAATCAGCCCCCAGATATTTTGCTCCTGAGCTAGTGTTTCTATCATCCCTTGAACTTGGCAAACCGCTACTGAGAGAGTTTTGTAATTTTCTGCTGAAATCAATTCTTGTAATACTGCTGGATAAAGTGCCGAGAGTGCTGCTTGCAGTCGATTCCGATCGTAGGCTGGGCGAACAAAGTTTTGTGGCAGTTGCCACTGACTACTATGCTGATGCAATCGAGCTAGTAACAAACCAAGTTGGTAAGCCTGTTGTGGAGTTAGTTGTGCGTTAAGAATGTTGCCATCAATCCAATGCAGCAGTGAACAATAAAACACTTCTGCGGTCTCATCTGCCAAAACCTGAGTGAGCCATCTACCCTGTAGATTTTTTACTGGCTCCTGTACAACAATCTCTGTGTCATTACGCAAAGCAGCCAGCCACAGAAGTTCTGACTCAATCACCTGTGGTCTTTGCCATACATCGCCTTGGAGCGTAGATACTGGTCGATGAATACGCAGAAGAAATTTTTCCGCTTGTGTCTTTATGCAGAAGGTTACGCTTTCACTATGACCTAAAAAACAACGCTGTCCTTGAGCCATACCATATTGGGTAAGGGCAGCTTTCGCGATGTCGTCATAGATGTTATACTGCATTTTTCCATAACACCCTGGTATACATACTCTAACCTTAACTTTCACCGATTAGCTTGCGACTGTGCCGTCAACGGCATGGTTGAGCGGCAGCAGATAACACGAACTCAATATTAACTGATATCTTGTAGAGGCTCTACCTTATTCCGTGGCACGAGGGTATTTGGAGGTTGAACAGTTCTAGAGCAAATAGACCGTCTATTTAATACTTTAGTGGTGAAAGACCGTTGGCAACGTCCGGTGTTGCTGTTTAGGTGGATCGAGTCCTTACAGAGCATCTAGAACTGGAGTTAAGTACGATCGCTCTACCCTCACAAACGAAAATTTTTAAGCAGATTGCTATTTTCAAAAAGGAGGAATATATGCTCACCAAATCTGTTATTCTCTCTCATCGCAGCGAATGGGTTGAGTGGCATCTTACTCCCACAGGCTGGGAACGAGGAACCGAAAAATGCGACAATCTCGCTCACCTTATAAAAGTAGAACCTCCCGAAGACAGGGTTTTAACGTGCAGATATCATCAGAATATAGCTGTTAATTCTATCTGGTTGCAGACACATATTAGCGAGATTTGGAAATCTGCAAACCAAGAAATAGTTAATGAACTGTTGGAAAAGTTTGGTTCTTGTCCGCAAATTTTATAAATTAGGCGTTGCTGATTTCATGGCGTGAAAATAATTTTGTGTAATGCCAAACCCCTTTGCTTGTAGAGACGCGATATATAGCGTCTCTACATTCAGTAACGCTATTTTGTTTAACCCAGACAATCCTTAAAGAAAGTTAGCACCTGCTCTGGGTAATCTACTACATATTGATAAGCACCAAAACGATGATTTGTCTCAGGATAAAGGGGTTCTACAGCGTTGGGCGTGGCTGCTACCATACTGGCTACATCAGCAACACTACCCCATTTATCACCTGTTCCTTGGACATAAAGTACAGGAGTATTGCGCGCTCCAAAAGCGGCGTAGACGGGTTGGAGATAAGCGGTTTTGGGAGCGCCGAAGAAACGATAAAGAATTTCAGTGGGAATGTTAATTAGTTTACCTATAGCACCATATTTATCGGTACGATAGCGTTCTCCGAACAGTGATGAGGTATTGGGCTGAACAGCGACAGCAGCTTTAATCTCTGTGGTTTCGGGCAGTGTATATACTACGGTGTTTCCTCCCATCGAAAACCCGACAGTGACGATCCGATTCGGATCTACTTCAGGACGGCTTTTGACATAGCGGATCGCTCCCAACAAGTCGCGTTTTTCAAATAAGCCATAGGTAACAGGAATCCTAGCTGCACTCTCACCAAAATTGCTTAAGTCAAACATCAGCACGTTATAGTTTTGCTCGTGTAATGCTTTGGTTAGGGGAAACAGGTTAACTGGCTTACTTCCTGGTAAGTCTCCGAGTAAATCGTTAGCTTTAGTACCGATACGATTCCAAGGCCAACCATGTAAAATTATCGCCACGGCGGATGGAGTTGACGCTGCGGGAACAAACCAACCTTTGAGACGTATCCCATCAAGAGCTGGGAACTCCACATCTTCATAACTTAACCCTAATTCTTGCTTAGGATTCGTCCACAGTTGTTGCCGCTTTGGTGCAATTACCAACCGCGCTGAGTAAGCGATCGCTAACACTAATACCAACAAAACTATAACAATCAGCCAGATAAATATATTCATTGTAAGTAAAGATAGTTAAATGTTATGACTGACTATTCAGACTTCGCGTGATTTTTACTACCATTTTTCTCGGTATAAATCTCACAGCTTCAGCAAGTAACTTGTTTTTCAAGCCCGGAATCACGACAGTTTTATTAGACATCAAGCCGTGATAGCCAATCTTGGCTACAGTTTCCGCATCCATACTTTTCTGGCTAGCAACCAGCTTAATTTGTCCCATTGCAGCCCTTTGTTGAAAACTAGATTCTGTCGGCCCCGGACACAATGCAGTTACGGTTACACCCGTACCTTCTAATTCGTTAGCGATCGCTTCTGAAAAGGACAAAACATAGGCTTTGGTTGCATAATATACCGCCATGATTGGCCCTGGTTGAAAGGCAGCTCCAGAAGAAACATTCAAGACTTTGCCATAGCCTTGCTGTACCATATCCTTGAGAAATAACTTAGTTAAATGGGTGAGGCTAACCACATTTACTTGCAGCAATTCTAGTTCTGATTTGAGGTCAGTTTCGTGAAAGAAACCATAGGAACCAAAGCCAGCATTATTTACTAGCACATCAACTTTGATTCCAGCTTGCTGTAGTTCTGTAAAAATCTCTGTTGGAGTTGTTGGTACAGACAAATCCTTAACAATAATTTCAACTTTTATATCCGATTTTTCTGTGAATTCCTTAGCAATTTTCTTTAACTTTTCTTCACTTCTAGCAACTAATACTAAATTATAGCCATCGAGTGCAAATAACTTAGCTAATTCATATCCAATCCCTCCAGATGCGCCGGTAATGAGTGCAGTTTTTCCCATGCATAAATGGTTTGTTTTGTTCATAAAACAGAATCTTCTTTTTTATTGAAATTATGGGATTGATGAACCTCGTTATAACCTAAAAAATATTAATTACATAATTTGTAAAGTAAATATAATAATATTCAATTTCGGTAAGATTATAGACTGCGCCCTATCTGAACTGCTGTAAAAGTTGACAGTTTGCTAATCATTTCTACCTGAGGACAAAATCACATCATTCAAACTCCAGCGCCGCCCCCAATGCCATGAGTGTCGCCTTCTCAGCCTCAGTTAAGCCAGTAACGCCTGTGATATTCATACCCTCATATGGTCTGGGGATTATCAGTGTTTTCAAGCACTCACCTGTGTTTGCATCCCAAAGCTTAATCGTTTCATCTTCACTACCACTTGCCAAAACTTGTCCACTTTGACACCGATTTTCGTGTTGAGTAGCGATCGCATCACCGTGCGGAGCAAAAACAACTGTCAGCACTGTGGCAGTGTGTCCTTGTAAAGTTTTAACGCACTGACCAGTTTCGGTATCCCACAGTCTCACTGTTTGGTCTTCACTGCCACTCGCGAGCAGGTAGGCATGATTGCTATTTCCTGTCTCCTTCAAAGAGGCTACGTTCTGGGGTATAGCAACGCTTGCACCAACGGAAGACTTTACTACGTATTCTCGTGGAGCAAAGGCAACAGACCAAATTCGGCTTGCGTGTCCAGTCAGCGTTTGCAAACACTGACCTGTTTTGACATTCCATAGTCTCAAAACCCCATCTTCACTGCCGCTAGCGAGAATGTGACCATCTGGACTAAAAGCGACGGAAAGTACAAATCCAATATCTCCACCGAATGTTTGCAGGCATTCACCGCTACGAAAATTCCATAGCTTCACAGTCTGATCTACACTACCAGTAGCAAGCATTTGAGCATCTGGACTAAAAGCAATGGAAAATATCCAATTGAGATGACCTTGCAAAGTTTTGATGCATTGACCCGTGTTCATATCCCATAGCGTCACGGTTTGATTGCAACCACTACTAGCAAGGATGCGACCATCTGGACTAATGGCAACAGAGCGTACCTGACTACTTTCCTTTTGAAATGTTTTCAAACCTCGACTAGTGCTAATATCCCACAACTTCGCAGTATAGTCATCGCCGCCACTAGCAAGAATGCAACCATCCTGGCTAAAAGTCACGGCTCGTACCTGGCTAGTATGTCCCTGCCAAGCTTTGAGCAATTGCCCTTCACAACCGTTCCATAGCCTTATTGCTGCGTCTTCACTACCACTGGCAAGGGTATTACCATCCGGACTGAAAGCAACAGAAAATATTGAATTGGTGTATCCTTGTATCGTTTTTAGGCATTGACCTGTACTAACGTCCCACAACTTAATAGCACGGTCATCGCCGCAACTGGCAAGAATTTGGCCATCGGGACTGAAAGTGACTGAGTATACCCGACTAGTATGCCCTTGCAAAGTTTGAATGCATTGACCACTGCCAAAATGCCATAACTTAATAGATTGATCTAAACTAGCACTAGCAAGGATTTGGCCATCTGGACTGAAATTTACAGATACTACCCAGTTACCGTGCTCTTGCAATGTCTGAATACATTCACCAGTGCTAACATCCCACAAATTAATGGTACAGGCATCGTCGCTACTAGCAAGGATTTGACCATCTGGACTGAAGGCTATAGACCAGATCTGACCTATCTGCTGTTGTAGAGTTCTCAAGCTTTGACCCGTGTTAGCATCCCACAATCTAACTGAACTGTCAAGACTGCTACTGGCAAGAATTTGACCATCAGGGCTGAAGACCACAGTCCCCACCCAGTTGCTGTGTCCCTGCAATGTTCGACAACATAGACCTGTATTAACATCCCATAGTTTTACTGTTTGGTCTGCACCACTGCTAGCAAGCATTTGTCCATTTGGACTAAAAGCGACAGACCAGACACTATCGGTATGTCCATGAAACACCCTCAAGCATTCACCCGTGTTGACATCCCATAGCTTTACTGTCTGGTCGAGACTAGTACTAGCAAGGGTTTGACCATCTGGACTAAAGCAAACAGTCCAGATCCAACGGCTGTGCCCTTTAAAGGTCAAAAGTTGTTTAGTATCTGCAACTCGCCACAAGTGAATCTCTCCATCGGCAAAACCCGCTGCCAAAAGTTTGCCATCTGGGCTAAAATTCACCGACAAAACACTACTGAAGGTTTGAGCAAAAACAGATTTGCTCAGATCGGCGTGGGCAAAATTCACTTGGTGTAAATTTACATCTTGCAGATATGCCTGCCAAACTGTGAGGTGAGAAAAGTCATAACCAGTTAAATTGAACTTCAATTGATGCAATAAGTTAATGATATTTCCACATTCATATTTTGGTGAGTAAGTTTCATTTTCACTACTGCATAAACGCAGTTTCATTAAAATTTGCTTCAGCTTATTTTCTAGGTTTTCTCTAGTTCCAAATTGAGTACTAAGTTTAGTGGCAAGAGGTTCTAAAATCAGGCGAATTTGACACTGTCTAAGATAGTCTGTTGCCTGAGCTTTCAGTAGTGCGTGCTTCCTGAGTAATTCAAAATTTCCTGTAATAATCTCTTCATAAGCCTGCTCGATTAATCGTTCTGTCATGTACTCCATGACAACTGGTTGTTGTGTAAAGCCAATGGAGTTTTTTTCAATTAGCGATCGCCTCTGTAAAGACACTAATGCCTCTAAAATTTCACTCGTGCGAACGTTAGAGACTATATCTGCCTGCAATTGCAAGAATGAAACTGGCTCTCTATTGATTGCCAACCAGTACATTACCTCTTTTTCTAACTCTGATAGACGGTTAAATTGCCGTTCTAAGAGGTTGCGAATATCATCAAAAACCAACGTCCCTTGCTTCAACAATTCCAAGAATTCAGAAACCCTGCCATCAAAAAAATCTCGAATTGCCGCAGCCACCATTTTCAAAGCCAAGGGATTACCAGCGTAATGCTCAATTAGGTAACTCCACTCAGATTCTGATGCCCTAAAGTTACCTTTTGCTTGAAAAATTTTCTGTCCTTCTGGGATCTCTAAACCAGCCAGTGGTAACGAGCGAACAGGAAGTGTTTCACCCTCCTTTGCTGCTAAACTTTTAGGTTTTTCTCGACTAGTTAGTATTAAACAACTGCGATGGGGTGTTTCTGCCACAAATTCAAAAAATTGACCATAGCCTTCATATCCTTGTCGGTAAGAACCTGTATGCTCACACTCACGTAGAATCGTTTCAGCATTATCCAGCAGCAGCAAGCAACGTGAGGAGCGTAAGTGCTCAATCACTCGCACCACTCTACCGTCTATATTTTCTGGTAAATCAGTTTCCTTTCCCTTAGAAAAAAATTTAATTAGCTGTGCTAGCAAATCTTCAATCGGTGGAGCATTGCGGAGACTGCGCCAGATTAAGTACTCAAATTTACTCTGAATCTCTTGTGCTAATTTTACAGACAAACCAGTTTTACTAATGCCGCCCATGCCAAATAGCGTCACCAGTCGGCAGCGATCCTTTAATATCCATTGCTTGACAAGAGCTAGTTCTTCAGTGCGGTTATAGAAAATAGAGACATCAATCGCCTCGCCCCAATCTTGGTGTGGACGAGTAGTAATAGACATGGTGATATTTCGCTTCGCGAATGTCTCATCTTCAAACTCTTGTATATCTTTTAACCCGTTAATCTCAGGGTTATGACCGTTCATTACGGAGATCGTCGGCGCTGTGGCTGATACTTGAGTTTGGTGGGCGTATCGCTTCAAAATCGACTGAAAATTATTTTTAGTTACCTTCTTATTCAATGCTTTTGAGAGCGACTGCCATAACTGAAAGCCAACTTGCTTAATGTACTCAGGCTCATAGCCAGCGCTTGCAGCCATCTCTGAATAAGATTGTCCTTCCCAAGATAGGCGCAATACTATTTCTTGCACTTTGTTTAGGCGATCGTAGTTTAAAACTTTCTCTACGAGTTCTAGTGCTTCTTCAACATTCATGAGCAAGGATTTTAAAGGAATCTTTTTTAAGTTTTTTCTAATAGTCAGGTTAAAATATGCAGTTAAGATTTTATCAACTGCATATTAGCCTTTAAAGTAATCGCTTTTCTATCGAATTATCAAAATTTTGTAATCCTTTTTCCAGAAAAATCAAGGTTTTGACTACTAGTTAAGTTTACAGATTCTTCCATTCAACTATTTTCTTTAGTAATACATCTTTATAAGTTTTATAGTAGTTTCTCATTTGAGTGAAATACACTTTCATCTGTTTTTTGCCTTTTGCAGGATATCTTAAAGTCTTAAATAGTATTTATTTCGAGTGAAAACAGCGATAAATGACTTTTTGGTGACTTTTGCTTACTGTTAAGCTGAGAAATGAAAGACATGGTGTGTTAACAATAAACAAAAAATTGCAATCTCTGTTTTAAGGTAAAATTGAGCAAAATTGAGTAGATTTGTTCAAAATAGTAATCAAGAAATTAAAAATCACAAATAAACGCAGATATAGTGTTAGAAATGCATTTTAAGTTGCAGATATTCATAGGCTAGTTATAACTAGTTACAGGTTAAAATTATTGCCAGTAATCTGGCTTATTCCTAAAGATATACTCCATAACTACATAGTGGCGATCAGAACAAACAACCTACTTGCATTTACGAGTCTTATCTGAAAGTTATTTACCTGCACTTTCATAATTAAGTGGAGATTATTTTATCCACTAGCCTTATTAATGCCAACTTCCAAGACAATAGTTTCTGCGGTTTCTCGCCTTATGCCAGAGAAGAAACCTCAAAAGTTTCAGCACGAGCTTAAAAGAGTTATGGTTTTGAGATTAAGTTAGTAAAAAATAGATATTTATAACTATTTTGTGACTTTACAATAACTATTCTGTGACTTTTTCTAACTGTGTAACCCGGTAAATTGCAGCTAATCTTTTTCTAAAAGCAGTTAATATGTGAAATCTATTTCTATTACATAGAATCTTCTAAGCTCAAACAGCTTTGGAAAAGGTTGATTTTAATACTGCTTTATCCTTTAGTCATTAGTCAGGATTAACACAATATGAATAAGGCAGGGAAGATAGGAGCTTTATTAATAGGAGGACTTGTTTTTAGTGCTGCTCCTGCTATGGCAGCATTTCCTACTTTTTCCGACCGTTGGCTGGTTACATATTGGCAAGATGATACTCGTAATCAGACATTACAAGCTTGTCTTAATTTCACAAACAATGGTGGTTCATTTGGTGCAACTATCGGTGGAACATTTAACTCTCCCACCTTTGCTAATTGGACTGGCAGCTGGGTACAACAAGGTGATCGAGTCCGATGGTGGGGGATATATTCTCCTACAAATACTGCAACAAGTTACGAGGGAACGCTAATAAACTCGAATCTTGCGACTGGGTATTATTTACACTATCCAACAGCAGCTGGGGTAGCTGGAGGAACTAGTATTGGTACTTGGTCAGCTCAAAAAGGTGGCTGTTAATTCAAGCCAAACGCATCAAGTCACTAAGAAGTAGAGGGGCAAAGGTGATGGGGAGAAGAAACCCCACACATTTATGTATAATATGTGTTCAGAACCCCGACTTTTTCAAAAAGTAGGGGTTCTATAAACTTTCATAACTTGCGTGGCGGACTATTAGCTGCCAAATACTCATACAATTTCCAACGCGCATCAACTTCAGCTTGCGCTGCTTCCAATAAGTGCTTGCAGCGATCGCATATATCCTTGCACTTGTAACATATAGAGTAAATCATCCTGCCTCTAGGTTAGGTTGAGCAAAAAGCGATCACTCAACTTAGTTTTTGCGTGCCACAAAGAACCAGCTAGAGGCATTCACGTGTACTTGTGGGGATAGCTTCCGGATTGCTCTAGTTCTCGTTACCAGGTTGAAGCTGGTAACAAGAGTTTCGAGGCTGCCTCCAGGTTGTTGCTAGAAGTCTTGATATGAGTAAATAAACTGTTTGATAGAGGTAAAAATCTTTCTAATTAGGTATGATGTGAGTCCAAAATCAGTTATGAAAAACTAAAAAACTCAAAAAATCCCTAATTTTACAAATTTATGAGAAGTTTATTACAAATTGAAACATCCAATGACCTTCACTCACGCTCTAGAGAAAAAAGTCGAGACTATGAAGATATTCTAGTTGTCGGTCAACCACTGCAAGTCTCCCTAAAAAATCTTGCGCCTGCTGAGGACGCAATTGTTAGTTTTAAAGCACGGGGAGAAATCGAAATTTACTCTAGTGCAAACCAACCTATCGCTGCACAAACACCGATTCCTCTTAGGCAACTTCCAGAGATTACCCTTATAGCAAGAACATTTAGCGATCGCCTAAAAGACCGTTCTTTACAAATAACCTTTGAAGATGATAATGGTCGTGAGTTGAGTCAATTTCAAATCCAACTAACTTGTCTGCGGATTTGTTTAGATGTGGATGCAAATCGAGATGGGATTATTGAAGAAAATAATCCTCATAAAGGGGATTGGCAATGGGGAATTAATGGTCATGGTGCAGTCTTATTAGTAAATAGCGATCGCGATTTTGTTCATTCTGCTGATGAATACGATGGCGAAGATAACTATATTAAAGGACTGCTGGATCTAAAAGATTTTAGCTTTATGATTGTTCGCAAAGTTGGTTTAAGAGATTTACCTTCTGGATGCGAACTTTACTTGTCAGTTAACCAAGACACCGCTAAACGCATTCGCATTTATGACGAATTAGATAGAAGTGGCTATGAGTTAATTAGCCCTGAAAACACAAAAGCAAAAATTAGAAATACTGATCAAGATATTATCTTGGCTATTGAGGGACTAGCTTATCCTGATTTTGACTTCGATGGCATAGTTGAAATTATTTTAAGTCTGGAGAAAGAAGGAAAAACTGTCTACAGCGATCGCGTAGTTTTTCGAGTTGCTCCTTGGATGATGACTCCTAATACTTTATCTCCAACCACGGTTTTTGTTTCTCGTTTATCTAATGGACGTAACGAAGAATTTATAGAAGAACTGAGAAAAGTTGTTGGGAAAGCCAACGCACAACTAGAGCCTGTTCCTTTTGAGTTTCATCAGGACGATCCTTGGATGCGAGACGAAATTGAAATTGGTTACACTCAAGCTCCAGGACACTTGATGCATGTAGTACTTGATTCGCCCCGCGATCGCGGATTAATTCACTTCGCCAAACGCAAACTATTAGGGATCGACTTTGGTTATGTAACCCGTAAAAGTCGCCATGAAGCCACAAAATTAGACTCTTTTGGAAATCTAGAAGTTTCTCCGCCAGTAACTGTAAAAGGTGTTAATTATCCCTTCGGACGTCTGATATTTGGGGGAACGCGTCAAGAAATTATTCAAGAGCCGCGTCGAATGTTAAGAGTCTTGCGAGACTTTTTCTATGCCCAAAAAATTCAAGCCCCCTTTGAAATTTTTTCTGACTGGCTTAGTGTAGGTCACATAGATGAATTTATGACCTTCGTTCCTGCTCCTAATCCTAAGGGTTTTAAACTACTTCTCGCCAGCACCGCCAAGTGTTATGAGCTTCTCCAAAGTTTACGAGATGAAGGACATTCTCAGGTATTATTGCGGCAAGGAAAACGACTTTATGGCAAACCTGCTGATATTAGTGTGGCAGATATTCTCGACGATCAAGACTTAGCTGATCAAAACCAACGCTTTCAAGAACATATTAATTGGAATCGAGAGGTTTTGAAACAGGAATTAAACTTAGGTGAAGAAGATATTATTGATATCCCTGCTTTATTTCAAGATGATGGTAAAGGTGATGGGCGAGCAGAAACTTTTTTCCCCAATATGGTAAATATGATTGTTCTCAATCAGCATCTTGCTATTCCTAAACCATTTGGCCCCAAGGTTAACGAGCAATGTCAATTAGAAGCCTATGTTCAAGAAATTTTAGAACCTTTGGATTTAGTTTGTCACTTTATTGATGATTGGGAGCCTTATTTTCGAGGAGGAGGAGAAATTCATTGCGGTACTAATGCATCTCGACAACCTTTTGCCAAAAAATGGTGGGAAGTTGAGCCGACATTCTTTTAGAAAGAGCTAATACCAATTGAAATGGCGAATTTACTCGCTATTCTCTAAAATTATAAATTTCCATTTTCTCCAATTTTCCTAGCTGCCAAATATTCATACAACTGCCAACGCGCATCAACTTCAGCTTGCGCTGCTTGCAATAGGTGTTTGGCAAGTTCAGGTTTGCTCTTAGCTAGCATTTTGAAGCGATTTTCTTGATACATTGACTCTCGAACTGGTTGCTTGGGTGATCGCATATCTAATTGCAAAGGATTTTTACCCTGTTTTTGCAACTCAGGATGATATCGATACAGCAACCACCGTCCTGATTCTACCAATGCCTTTTGGTTGCTCATTGCCGTTGTCATGTTGACGCCGTGGGCGATGCAATGGCTGTAGGCAATAATTAACGATGGGCCGTTGTAAGCTTCGGCTTCTAAAAATGCTTTCAAAGTCTGGTCATCTCGTGCGCCTAATGCTACACTCGCCACGTAAATATTACCGTAGCTCATCGCGATTAATCCTAAATCTTTTTTGGCAGCAGGCTTACCACTAGAGGCAAATTTGGCAACTGCTGCCCGTGGAGTAGATTTAGAAGCTTGACCACCAGTATTAGAATAAACTTCGGTATCCATCACCAAAACGTTGACATTACGACCACTAGCAAGCACGTGATCTAATCCGCCGAAGTCAATATCATACGCCCAACCGTCACCGCCGACAATCCAAACACTTTTTTTAACCAGATAATCAGCTAAAGATTTTAAAGATTTTAGTTTTCTTATTTTCTCCGCGTCTTCTTCTACTATAAGTTCATCTACACGTTGTTTAAGAAGAGCAATTCGTTCGCGTTGTGCATAGATATCTGCTTCAGTTTTTTGTGCAGCACTAAGAATAGACTGAACTAAGTTATTGCCAACCTCACTACTCAATTCCTGCAAAAGTTCAGCAGCATATTCAGCTTGTTTGTCCAAAGAGAGGCGAAAACCAAAACCAAATTCAGCATTGTCTTCAAATAAACTATTAGACCATGCCGGGCCTCTACCTTGAGCATTTTTTGTCCACGGAGTTGTAGGCAAGTTTCCACCATAAATCGAAGAACAACCCGTGGCATTGGCAATTACTGCGCGATCGCCAAATAGTTGTGTCAGCAATTTTAAATAAGGTGTTTCACCACAACCAGCACAAGCACCGGAAAATTCAAATAATGGTTCTTGCAGTTGTTGTTGACGAATTTGGTTGAGTTTTAGCTTAGGTCGGTCAGGATTTGCTAAATTCAAAAAGAAATTCCAGTTTTCCCGCTCTTGCTCCCGCAATGGCAACTGAGGTTTCATATTAATCGCTTTTTTTTCTATATCCCAAATCCCCTGTTCCCTGTTCTTTTTAACTGGACAAATATCAACACAGACACCGCATCCGGTACAGTCTTCTGATGCTACCTGAATGGTAAATTTCTGTCCGACAAAGTCTTTATCTTTGGCGTTAGTTGACTTGAAATTTACGGGAGCATTCGCTAACCAATCTGGTGGATAAACTTTAGAGCGAATCGCACCGTGGGGACAAACCATCACACACTTGCTGCACTGTACGCAGATATCTGGTTCCCAAACAGGTATTTCCTGTGCGACATTGCGTTTTTCCCAGCGAGAAGTTCCAGTTGGATAAGTACCATCAGCGGGGAAAGCACTTACAGGTAATTCATCCCCCTGCCACGCCATGATTTTACCTAGAACTTCGCGGATGAATTGTGGAGCCGAAGAGGAGGTGGGAAAAGAGGACACGGGGACAAGGGGACGCGGGGACAAGGGGAATGGTTTTGATAGATTCTCCGCGTCTTCTCTCCATTTCCTCCTTTCCTCTTCTGTGATATCTACTTTCTGTAAATTAGCGAGGGTGTTGTCTACCGCTTGCAAGTTCATGCGGACGATTTCTGTGCCTTTTTTACCGTAAGTTTTTTCAATAGTTTGCTTAATTTTAGCGATCGCTTCTTCTTCTGGCAGCACTCCCGCAAGAGTAAAGAAGCAGACTTGCATAATTGTATTAATTCGTCTGCCCATGCCACTTTCACGGGCAACTTTGTTAGCATCAATAACGTAAAATTTTAATTTCTTTTCAATAATCTGCTGCTGTACTTCGGCTGGTAGACACTTCCAAACGGTATCGGCATCGTAGGGACTATTTAACAGGAATATTGCTCCAGGCACGGCTGCCTTAAGAACATCAACGCGTTCTATAAATGTCCACTGATGACAACCGATGAAGTTTGCTTGTTCAATTAAATAGGTGGAACGAATTGGCTGAGAGCCGAAGCGGAGGTGAGAAACAGTCATCGAGCCAGATTTCTTGGAATCGTAGACAAAGTAACCTTGGGCGTAATTGTCCGTTTCTTCTCCGATAATCTTGATGGAATTTTTATTTGCGCTGACGGTGCCATCGGAACCCAACCCGTAGAACATGGCTCGAACGACGCTATCGGGTTCCGTTGAGAAGTTCAAGTCGAAGCTTAAGGAAGTATTGCTTAAGTCGTCATTAATACCAATAGTAAAGTGGTTTTTCGGTTTTTCTTGTGCTAGATTATCGAAAATAGCCCGTACCATTGCTGGCGTAAATTCTTTAGAAGAAAGACCATAACGACCACCGATAATTATAGGAGAGGTTCTTCTGCCACTGCCTCGCTCTGCACGGATCTCGCTCCACACTTCATGAATAGCTGTCACCACATCCAGGTATAATGGTTCTCCAGTGCTACCGGGTTCTTTAGTGCGATCCAAAACAGTGATCGCCTTGGTGGTATCGGGTAAGGCTTCTACAAATTTTTTGGTATCAAAGGGGCGATAAAGTCGAACTTTGAGAACACCTACTTTCTCACCGCGGGCATTGAGGTAATCCACGGTTTCATGTACCGTTTCGCAGCCCGAACCCATGAGCACAATTACGCGATCGGCGTCCTTTGCCCCATGATATTCATAGATTTGGTAATGCCGTCCGGTGGATTTTCCAAATTGATTCATAACCTGCTGGACAATTTCCGGGCAGGCATCATAAAAAGGGTTAACTCGTTCCCGCCCTTGGAAGTAAACATCAGGGTTTTGAGCAGTTCCCCGCAACACAGGGCGATCGGGGGTTAAAGCACGGGAACGGTGGGCAAGTACTAATTCTTCATCAATGAGCGATCGCATCTCGCTATCTCTTAGTAATTGGACTTTCTGAATTTCGTGGGAGGTGCGAAAACCATCAAAAAAGTGCATAAATGGCACTCGTGCTTTGAGAGTCGCGGCTTGAGCAATCAGGGCAAAATCGTGAGCTTCTTGTACTGAAGCAGAACACAGCAGAGCAAAGCCAGTGGCACGGGCTGCCATAACATCACTGTGATCGCCGAAAATTGATAAAGCGTGAGTAGCCAAGGAGCGCGCCGCAACATGAAGAACGAAGCTAGTCAACTCGCCAGCAATTTTATACAGATTCGGAATCATCAACAATAATCCCTGAGATGAGGTGAAGGTTGTTGTCAGAGAACCTGTTTGCAATGCTCCATGCACGGCAGCAGCGGCTCCACCTTCACTCTGCATTTCGATTACGCTCGGAACTGTACCCCATAAATTGAGATCTTCTTCTGCCGCCCAAGTATCTGTCCATTCGCCCATTGCAGAAGAAGGGGTGATCGGATAAATGGCTACAACTTCATTTACGCGATAAGCAACACGGGCTACAGCTTCATTTCCATCGATAGTTGCAAAGGTTCTGTTCATACATTAATTCTCCTGACAGCTTGCCCCAAATACCGCGATCGCTACATTACTAATTAGTAATTAAAGGCATAAATAATTAGAACCCCCTAGTGCTGAGACGCTTTTTATTTTTCTAGCTTTGCTTTTTGTTTGTATTAAGCCACTTAGTATCAAAGGCAGAATTAAAAAGGTAGAATCAAGAACATAGTGACTAAAAAGCTCAACTCTGAATAGGCTATTATTTATTCAATAGTCCTTAATTCAAAGTTATATTTGTACATCACGGTATGTTTTAACTACCCTATTTAATAGGATTATTAGCAATAACTAGAAATAATAAATGTGGGATGTAGCGTCTTAACCATAAGTATAAGTAGAAATTAATATTGAGAAATTGTAATTGTTTTGGTACAATTACAATTTACAGGTTATTTGGGTCTAAAGAAGATTATCTCATCTTCCAACTTGCTTTAATTAATAACTATTAACGATGTACTCAAGCTATAAAAGCACTGCTAACTAAAGATTTCAGAATTTTTAATATTTTTTTGGGGTATAGGTGCGGGATATGCTAATTGCTGTACATTTTCCAGTTCTCTAGATACTAAGACATTTTATCTAGTGCAAATCTAAGAATTACAACGACTGGGACATATATTGAAAATAAATCTTAAGTTTGTAGATTATATAAAAGTAGTTTAACACACTGTTTAAATGCAATTTTTTTCAATGTAAGTAACATTTGAACATTAGTTAAGTAATATATAGAACTAATTAAAAACAATGTCCTCGAAGTTGGAGTTATGTGTGTTTTAAAAGTGCTGTTACTTTTATCATTGCTCAGTGTTTTCTCAAGATTATTAATGTTTAACTGTGCTGGATATTAAGTAGGGGAGCCAGTATTTACTTAGGTTGTGTTACAGCTATGCAAAAATTTGAGAGTTGACAGCAAATTTCATTTATTTGAGCCAAAAATTTTTTCGGGGCGGGTTTTGTTTCAATCTCTAGCTAAAAGCAAAAGGATATCTACTAAACCCGCCCTTACAGTATTGTCTGGTCTATTCATCTGAAAATGGCTGTAAGAGTATGAGAACTAGCCGCCACGTACCCTACAGTTTAGTATTTAAGAAGTCAAATATTCTCTTTTGAGATTAGCTAAAGTTTATGATGGAATGATAGCTAACTATACTTTAGAAAATGAAAATATTCTCTTTAGCAGCTTAGTGTTATTTAATCCACAGCTACCAATGAAAAATAACGACGAAATAAATCCTCAATTAGATGTAAACAATTTAGACAAAATAAAAGTTCCACCAGTTTCTCAGAAGACAGGAGTTATACCAAGGTCAATTGGTAGGACTATTAATAGAATCACTGCTGACTTTTCTCCACAAGCAGAAGAGGAATTTATCAAAAATTTTCAATTTTCTAGAAATCGCAGCAGAATTGCTTTAAGATTTATACTCATGCTTATAATTGTACCGCTGTTAACACAGGAATATTCTAAGCAATTTTTGTTTAGTCCTGTCGTGGAGCGGATAAGAAGTGAAAATACACAGGAAATTTTTCTGAATTCTGAGATGGAAGAAGAAGCTCTGCGAGAGTTGAAGCGTTTTGAAGAACAACTGAATTTTGAACAGTTAATCCGTAAATCTCCCCCTCTGTCTCCAAAAGCTATAGAAGAAAAACTTAAAGAAAAAGCGAATGAAATAGCACAAGTATATAAGCGAAAAAGTAATATTGCCATCAGTAATATTTTTGCTGATATTCTCTCATTACTTGCTTTTGCATTAGTAGTAGTTACTAACAAACAAGCCATTGAAGTTGTTCAATCATTTATAGATGAAGTTATCTATGGCCTAAGCGATAGTGCTAAAGCTTTCTTAATTATTTTATTTACAGATATATTTGTAGGATTCCACTCACCTCATGGTTGGGAAATTCTTTTAGAAGGATTGGCAGAACATCTTGGATTACCAGCAAATAGGGGAGCAATATCTTTATTTATCGCTACATTTCCTGTGATTTTAGACACTATATTTAAATACTGGATTTTCCGCTATCTCAGTCGGCTATCACCTTCTGCATTAGCTACATTAAAAGAAATGGACGAGTAATAATTGCTTATGCGTGCCATGCTTTTAGAAGCACCGCGTCAACCCCTGCGGCTAGTCGATTTACCTTTACCAAAACCCAATCCGGAGCAGGTGTTGATTCGCATTCATGCTTGTGCTGTGTGTCGTACAGATTTGCATATTGTAGACGGAGAACTGACACACCCAAAACTACCTCTAATACCTGGACATCAAATTGTGGGTACTGTGGAAGCAGTAGGGGAACAAGTAAAAAATTTTAACGTGGGAAAACGCGTTGGTGTTCCTTGGTTAGGTCATACTTGCGATCACTGCCGCTATTGTCTTTCTCATCGTGAGAACCTTTGCGACTATGCCGAGTTTACAGGTTATCACCTCGATGGCGGCTATGCTGAGTATACCGTTGCTGACTATCGTTATTGCTTTGAAATTCCAGCAGGTTATCCTGATATGCAAGCTGCACCATTGTTGTGTGGTGGGTTGATTGGCTATCGCGCCTACAGAATGACTGACGATGCTGAAAAAATTGGCTTTTATGGCTTTGGTTCTTCTGCGCACATTTTAATTCAACTGGCGCGTTATCAAGGGCGTCAAGTCTTTGCCTTTACCCGTTCTGGGGATACTCAAGGACAAGAATTTGCTCGTCAATTAGGTGCAAATTGGGCAGGTGATTCTGACAAACTTCCTCCAGAACCATTAGATGCGGCGATTATTTTTGCGCCAGTTGGAAAATTAGTACCTACGGCGTTGCGTGCGGTTGCTAAAGGTGGGGTGGTGGTTTGTGCTGGCATTCACATGAGCGATATTCCCTCTTTTCCCTATGAAATTTTATGGGAAGAAAGGGTGTTGCGCTCTGTTGCTAACTTGACTCGCCAAGATGGAGAAGAATTTTTAACATTAGCACCTCAAGTTCCCATTCGTACAGAGGTAAATCTCTTTGGGTTAAGTGAAGCTAATGAGGCTTTAGATGCTCTGCGTAGTGGCAAAATTGAGGGTTCGGCAGTGTTGTTTACTTAGGATTTAAGAAGGCAGATGGCAAGAGGCAGGAAGGAAGTTAAGTAGTAGCGTGGCAAGACTAAAATGATGCAATAAATTGTTTTGTGGTGCGGACAAGATGTCCGCACGGGCGGGCTAGAAGCCCACCCCACAAGATTTTTCTAATGTACCAATTTAGCTGTATCAGCCCACTACCTGGCTACCTGGGGTGACGGCCTTAAAATCTTAAAATAGTGTCGTAACCATTCTTCACACTAGCGTTATTTGTCCTGTTTTCAAATAGGCATAATATCTTCAAGTTTAAGCTGTAAATTTGGCAAAAGATAAGAGTGAATAGTATCCTTTAAACGATATTGTTGCTGCTGGTACTGTCCGTTAACTAACTGACAGATAGTAATGGTAGGTTGTTTTGGATTGCCAATAAATTGCAAACCACCCAAACCCCGAAAGTCTACAATCCAATATTCTGGAATGTTAAGAAAAGCGTATTCTTCCACCTTTCTTGCGTAATCATCTTGCCAATTTGTACTCACAACTTCAGCAACAAGCTTGATTGTACTGCCGTTACATATAATAGGTTCTTTTTGCCAGAGTGGTTCTTTACTAAGTTCTGCTTGATCTAAAACAATGACATCAGGGCGCAACGCTGTGGCTTCCGCAGCCGGCGGTTTGATCAGGCAAGTTTTTGGAATTAGCCAATTGAAATTAGAACTAAAAATTTCGACATAGATTCTACCTGCAATACTACCAGCTACAGCTTCATGAGGGCCTGTAGGTTCCATGTCTCTGAGTTCTCCATCAATTAGTTCATAACGTGTATTGTCACCATATTGGGCAATAAATTCTTGGAAAGTTAGTATTTTGGGTGGAGTGTAAGTCATGTGTATTTGAGTGTAGTAAATAGAATATATTTCAATCCTTAATAGGGATCAAGAGAAATTTCAACTACAGTTGGGAAGTTGTTGGAAAAATTTGGCTGTTGTTTTAATCCCTAATAGGGAGTAAGAGAAATTTCAACAGGGCAATTTCTAGGCGCTCGCTACTCCTCAAGTTTCAATTCCTAATAGGGAGTAAGAGAAATTTCAACAACCGGATTGGATTTGTTCCGGAGCGTGGCTAATGTTTCAATCCCTAATAGGGAGTAAGAGAAATTTCAACCTCTGACGGAAGAAGCAATCATATTCACTGTAGGTGGTTTCAATCCCTAATAGGGAGTAAGAGAAATTTCAACCTCTGACGGAAGAAGCAATCATATTCACTGTAGGTGGTTTCAATCCCTAATAGGGAGTAAGAGAAATTTCAACGCAAACGAGCGGATTAATGAGGCAAAGGCACGAGTTTCAATCCCTAATAGGGAGTAAGAGAAATTTCAACGATACATACTCAACTGCAACAGAATCAAGCAATCTGTTTCAATCCCTAATAGGGAGTAAGAGAAATTTCAACTTCGTATCAAGGCCATCAATACTTACAATTCCCGTTGTTTCAATCCCTAATAGGGAGTAAGAGAAATTTCAACAAGCTATCAATAGGAGTGCTTTTGAAATATTTATTGTTTCAATCCCTAATAGGGAGTAAGAGAAATTTCAACCTCTTTTTGCGTAGCTTGTCGGAGCAAAAAGGGAACGTTTCAAACCCTAATAGGGAGTAAGAGAAATTTCAACTTTGCTTACTCATTTCAGTATGAGGGGGGTTTGTTGTTTCAATCCCTAATAGGGATTAAGAGAAATTTCAACCACTACTAATCTTGCCCAGGCATCCCTGGATCGCCTGTTTCAATCCCTAATAGGGATTAAGAGAAATTTCAACGACTGATTTTACTATCTAGTTTACAATCGGTGTTTCAATCCCTAATAGGGATTAAGAGAAATTTCAACGTCTCCTAGTCCTTCTCCCAGTCCCTCACCATCTCCTGTTTCAATCCCTAATAGGGATTAAGAGAAATTTCAACGTTAGATGAAGATATTAATACTGTCGTTGGTCTAGTTTCAATCCCTAATAGGGATTAAGAGAAATTTCAACACAAGAGGGTACAAAGTACAATTCAAGAACTAAGTGTTTCAATCCCTAATAGGGATTAAGAGAAATTTCAACTGGCTATTAAGATTTATAAACTTCTTCCTTTTAAGGCGTTTCAATCCCTAATAGGGATTAAGAGAAATTTCAACTAGTGATATCGTTACCTGTAAGTGTTTGTTTTGTCGTTTCAATCCCTAATAGGGATTAAGAGAAATTTCAACATACCATTATATCCTTTTGAATTAGATTAATAGCCAAGTTTCAATCCCTAATAGGGATTAAGAGAAATTTCAACTGCGGAAGCCCGAAAGTCAATCAATATTAGGTTTTCAAGGTTCATTTGCGCGGATGCGGCAATCATAGCATAAGAATTTTGGATTGAGTAGGGTGTAAATGGCTGAAACCTAGACTAGGCAAGGAGCGCGGATGGTTTGTCAGTAAATATTTCTCTAAAACCTTGTGCAGTAGGAAATTCAGCCATTTTTCCCTAAACTGATTTTCCAACACCTACCCATCCGCGCATTCAGCAAAGAAAATACTTTCATCGCGGGGTTGTTCACCACCGATACGTTCGACTTTACCAAAACAGCAGGCGCACATAAAGTAAAAGCGAATACTATCAGTATCAGGTTTAATTAACTTGTTGAGGCGCGATCGCAATTTTGCATATTGAGTATCGGTAAGCTGACACTCAAACACGCTGTACTGCACCCACTGCCCATACGACTTGAGAACTTTGTGGATTTTTGTGCGGCGCTTGTTTTCAGAAATATCATAAGACACAACAACATTCATTAATATTTTTCACCTTCACTACATCACTGTGGAAATAACTTGATTGGGTATCGGGTGTCAGTTACCAGTTATCAGTTTCCCTTCTCTGTTCCCTGTCACCTGTCCCCCTAATCCCTATTTATCCCTTCTGCCTCCTGCCTTCTATTTCAAAACCAAGGGCGGATATTTCTCGGTTTCGCCCATCAAATATTTTGCTAATAATCGTGCTTGCAGTTCAAACGCTTCTTGGTAAGTACATTTACGCCCCATTACCGGATGCTTGAACTCGGATTGCTTTTTCTGTGCGTATAAGCGCAAAAATGTTTTTCGTCCCTCTGGAGTGAGGGAAACGGCATCACTTAATGGTTCTGTGACAAAATCTGTAGGTGTCAAAAACCCTTTATTTAATGCAGATAAAACCACCGTATCTACTACTAACGGGCGAAACTCTTCCATTACATCCAATGCCAGTGATGGTCTACCGTAGCGATCGCAGTGCAAGTATCCTAAATATGGATCAAAGCCGACAATATTAATAGCACCTTGAACATCATGCCGCAATAAGGAATAGCCAAAGCTGAGTAAGGAATTGACTGGATCGGTTGGTGGGCGACGGATACGGGTGTTAAAAGTAAATTCTTTAGCCCGAATCAGTTGGTTGAAGCAGCCAAAATAAGCTGCACTACCCGCACCTTCTAAACCGCGAAGTGAATTAATACTTTGAGTTGTGTCAATGAGTACAATTGCTTGTTCTATGCGCTTGAGATTTTCTGATAAATTTAAATCTGGACATTCACGCTGACGACGGATGAGGCTGTTTCGATAGTTTTTCAGTTTACCGCGTACAAATGCTTGAACTACATGAATGGCTTGGGCTGACTCACCTGCTGCTTGCCATTGTGCCTTACGTACAAAAATGTTTTTGGTTACTTCTGGTTCTAATCGCCCCAAATAACGACCATTTTCTGTGAGAAAAGTCAGGGGAATGTGGCGCTCAAGTAGTTCAGAAATTGTCGCAGGTGAAATTGTAGCACGTCCTAAAACTACAACACCATCTACTTTTATTAACGGCACGTCTAAAATTATCTTTTTATCAAATTTGACGTTGAGACGTTCATCAATTTTGCCGATAAAAGCATCTTCTTGAGTAATGTAAACTGTGCCCATAATTGCATCAAAAATCAGTTATCAGTTATCAAAAATTTCAAATTAGCTGGCTTCTTGATAGCGCCCTAGTTTCTCAGCAGCTTGGGGCAAACATGATGAGTGAAGACTGCACCCATCACAGCGTTTGGTTTTGGCAGGTTTTGGCATCGCGCCTGTAAATAACAATGTTTGAACGGCTGCGATGGTAGCGATCGCGCTTTGACGCAGTTCATCAGTAATTTCGACTAACTGGCGTTGGTGCGAGTGTGCGTAGTAGATATAGCCACTGCTAACACTTTGCCCTGTCATTTCTTCCAAACACAACGCTTGAGCTTTGCCCTGTCATTTCTTCCAAACACAACGCTTGAGCGCAGACTTGTAGTTCATCGTTATCCCATTCGCCTTTTCGTCCCCGTTTATATTCAACTGGATACCATTCGCCCTTTTCGGCTTCGATTAAATCAGCTTTACCGATGAGTTTATATTGTTCAGATTTCAGCCAAATAGCCCTGATTTGCCAAGTTTCTGCTCGATTTCCTTCTCCAACTGTATGGACGCGATCGTGTAAACTTGTACCTTCAATTGTGTATTGGTTATCAATAAATTCTCCTGCACAAAACATTCGCCAGCAGCGGTGCGGGCAATAGGCATATTGGTTTAATGCTGCAATGGGAATGTAGTCAGCTAAGGTTACAGGGAACAGGTGACAGGGGACAGAAGAGATTGAATTTATTGGGTTTTGATTTTTCATTGTGTACCTAAGATTTTATTACGGAGTGAAGTAAGCATTTTGCTGATTTGTGTGATGAGAGATAAAGTTAATTCTGCTTGTGGTTGAGTTACATAATTTAATCTCACAGCCAGCATTAAAAAAGTTTCTGTCTCCATAAGTGAACCTTTCGCTATAGCCAAAAAGTAGGCATAGTCCTTATTTGTTCCTCGTGCGTGTCCTTCTGCAATATTTGCTGGTACTGATGCTGCTGCTTTCGTAATTTGTGAAGTTAATCGATAAGTTTATGTGTGTGGAAATAAGGTAGTTATTTGATAGATTTGAACTACCATATCCATTGCTTTTTGCCACACAATTAAATCTCGATGTGATTCGATTTTCATAGATAAATAGGTGAGAATTTGAGCCTGTTCACAAATAATTTAGGATTCCTCTATAAGTAGTATTCCCACCCATTTATTACCTTTAACCTATCCCCTATCCCCTACACCCTCCTCACCATCCCCATACCCATTGTTGTTTTCCGTCCCACTCCTGCATACAAAGCAAAGTTAGCTAAGGCATTAATTTGCTTAATTACTATCGGTTCAACATCACCTAAAATTCGATAGCTAATTTCACCCACACAACCAATGAATTTGCTGTCATAGTTGCTAACAATTTCTGTATTAATGTTAAAAAAACTGGGAAAAATTGATTCAAAAGAAATGTTGGTAAATTCAATACCACTATATTTGTTCCAACGACTAAGAAGACTGTTGAAAACACATTCTTTGCTGGGAAGAGCAGTATCGTATCCACCTTGACGAAAGGCTACTGGTGTCGCAAAAGAGAAGTTAAGAGTGCGATCGCTCTGGGATGCTTGCTCATATAATTGAGCGTAAGTACAAGCATTTGCCCAAGGTTGCGTTGATTGCGGCGTACCTTGAATGCTAGTGATGTATAAATCTGCCGAACCCAAATGCCAAGGGTGCTTAGGGTTGAGATTTAGCCACAATGAAGTTAGCTTGCTAAACAAAGTGTCATCGAGTAGGGAGATGCGCCACCAGCAGGAAGTACCTGCGAGGATAGGTTTTTGATGTTCCCATTGCAATGTCTGAAATTTTTTCCTACCCTGTTCCCTCAATACTTGCAAAGGCGAAAGAGTAAATGCTTTATCGGCTTTTGAAGAGTGCAGGTAATCTCCCAAAGTTGGATCGACGGAACTGACGAGGGTGAGAAAAAGGGCGTGGAAATGTCTGCCGCTGAGAAATTCAGGGTAAATGGGAGATTGGGGAATGAGGTTGAGGATGAGGCTATGGGGCATATTTTAAAAGTCAAAAGTTAAAAGTCAAAAGTTAAAAACTTATACCAATTCTCTAAAATTCGGCAACAGATTCAAATCTTGAAACCTAGATACAATCTGAATTTCTTAATTGCGAATTGCGAATTGGTATTACTTGCGTTTTTTTGTTGCATACTGAGCAACTCTTGATTCGACAGTAAATTCTGGTATTTCCGCAAGTTCAGTTTCGCTCAAACTATACTGTTCACAAACCAAGCTCAGACGATTTCCTGGGGTTTTGACAGCGTTGACAGAATGGGTTAAATCACCCTGAAAGTACAGTAATGTATTCACTTGAGGCTTAATTTGCCCTAGTTGACGTTTGGGCGATCGCAGTACTAGTTCTCCCCCTTCCATATCTGGTGGTACGCGAACATAGAGAACACTGACTACAGCAGGCGGCTCAATGGTTTTGCAGTAGGATCGCAAAGAGCGATCGATGTGCGGATCGACGCGGGAGCCTTCTTTGAGCAGTAAAGGATTGAGGTAAAAAGCATTACAATTTGCCTGGAGAGCCAAGTCTAGATAAGGCTTAAAGTAGGGAAACTGCTGTGCTACTTGTGGAAGATGCGATCGCACAAACACTACAGAAAATCCCTTAGTACCGACAAAATCGCGGTTGAGGTTGTTGATAGTAAAGTAAGGACAAGCCTGGATTTCTCCCCATAAGTCGTTGAGGTAATTACTGGGGAAGGCGTTGGGTTGTAGTTGGTATTGTTTCACGGGGGTGTGGGAGGAGCGATCGCCTAATAGTGATTAACTGCGAAAACGATATTCCATTTGCGTTGGAATTCTCAAGTCTTTAATACTATCAAATTGGTAGTATTTTCCTTGCATTTTTACATTTTGAATGAGGCTGACTGGAGGCATATTTACCACGTCGTAACTTATAACTCGATTGGTAAACATAACATCCAAAGGATTTAAGGGATGATGACAAGTGAATACATCTGCTTGGATGTTAGGCGATGGTAATTGTTCAACCGTCACTTCAGCTTTGCTCATCCATTTTCCCAAGCGAATCCATTTTGGTAGTTTAAGTTGCTTTTGAGCAATCACAAAAAATTCAAATTGACTTTCCGGCGCAATTTCTTTTGCTCTGCCAAAGCTAGGAATATTCTTTTGGGTTTTCTCCATCTCAACGTGATAGTTGTTGTTGGCATATTTCCAGGTATTGAGAATGGCAGAATGATTAAGCGATCGCGCTGGAGTAACGTAAATAGCCTGTTGATTGAGTGGCGTTAAATGCTCCTCATATTTTGGCACTTGTTCGGGGCAAAAGTAGCGATAGGAATGTTCTTCAGAGACAGTTGTGGAATATTTTTCACTATCAACTAATCCTAGTGCATAACAGAGGGCATAATTGTGAATTATTGGTTCTGTTTCATACAATCGCCCTATTTCACGAGTTGCGTAATAGAGGCTGTCATGTAGTTCTAATTGACAGCGGTAAATAATTGCCATTACTATTACCCCGCTTTGGCAGCAGTTTTCTTCTTACTGATATGTTTATTGGCATAAGCCTTAGCTTCTGCATCAGCTTTTTGCAAAATAGCCTGAATTTCTTTCTCGCTTCCTGTGAGACTTTTAACTTCATTTAGCAGAGGTGTAAAAGCATCACTAATGAAGTCAGTATGAACAATAAATTCATCAGCCATCAATACCTTAATCGCATTTTTAGCAGCAGTAATTACATCATCTTCATCCAGAGGTTCGGGTGGATTTAAAGTATTATTAGCCTTCATCTGATCGTGTATTGCTTGAGTCCATCGCAGATTACTTGTAATTTCTCCATCTGCAAATACAACACCAATTAACTCATTTCTAACACGACCTGTGCGAGTTGTTTGTGCTCCGTAATGGCGAGTTCGTAAGATATTATTAAAAACGTAAAGAAAACTAGCTTCAGTAGGGTCTTTTAACGTGACAATACTAGGGAAGAAAACTTGAGGTCTGATGTGGTCTTGCTGATTAATTCTACTGGTTACTTCACCTGGTTTAGAACCGTTTTCACCCTTAGAAGCCATTGTACCATTTTCAAAAGGTGCGTTGAGAGTAAAAGTTTCGTGAGACTCATCAAACGCTGTAATTGAAAATGCTGTGTCTACTACTACTTTTGATTTTTCAGAACCAGAGTCACCAATAGCAAATCCGTAAATAATACAATCAGGATTATCCATTGCAAAATTTACATTGTATTCGCATTCTTCAGCAGTCATTAAACCATAATTACGTAGTAATTCGCGCCCAACTAAACGCTCTGGTGTAGACTGTTTGCGCTTGAACATTGACAGGCGGCTAATAGTAGTTTTGTCTTTTACTCCGGCTCTTACCCGTGCTTTATTAAGTTCTCCATCTGTCTGAAATAAAGGATAAGATTCGGTAATGCGAATGGTTAAAAAATGGACATATTTACCCATCGGCTTGTAGGGAATTTCAGCTTGAAAGAATTTGGAATCAATTGTTTTTAGAAATGACATAGTTAAATCTCCAAAGAATAATTTGCTAATTGTTGACGTTTCTAAATAAAATCTGCAAGGATTTATATCTACTCATTATCATTGTCTGGTTCAGTAGATTTGTCATCTTTGACTGCGTTTTCTTTGTCATCTTCCAGGCGATATAAGAACTCACAAGTATCTCGAATTAAGTTGAGTTGACGCCCTGCCAAACGAGCGCGATCGCCTGCAAATGACTTCTCAAATACCTCCACTACAAAATATCGTGCAAAATCGAGAACTGCTTGTCGTTCTTCCTCCCGTTTACTCATTACCCAGCGCCCTTCAGCAGTAGAAGAATGAACGCGATCCATGAGTTTAAAAACTTCTGCTGCAACAGCCGCAACTAATGTTTCTCCATTAAATACGCTTAACTCAGCTTTGAGTATAGTTTCCGCTGCAATATCAATCGGTTTCAAAACTGCATTAGATTTGGGATTATAACGCTTATTCGCTCTATAAAAGCGGCGATAAAGCTCTGTTAATTTCTTCGGATGATTGAGACTTGATTCTTCTCCCACAATTAATTCCCCATTGGTATGGTCAAATTTTGCATAAGGGTCAAAACAAGGATAAAAATGATAGGTATAAAGCCGAATTTTTTCAATTCTGGCTGTTTCTACTCCCTGGTTACGTACCCAACGATTGAGATAAGAAAAGACGTAAAGCGGACTAGTTTCAAAGTCCTTTGCTAGTTCCGTAAATCTTCCCCAGTTGGTATCGTAACCAGACTTTCCTTGTCGCGCATTCACATCTAAATGAATGGCGTAAGCAGCAGTTAAGACATTTAAGGGTGCTGGATATTGAGTACCGTTTTCATTCCAACCTTCAAGGATGTAGTCTAAACGAAACCTGTCTCTTCTTACCAAAGCGCGAAAGGCATGAGGCGCACTGTCAAGAAAAACACTTTCTTCAAACTCCGCACCATCATTAAATGGTGGGATTGGCGACTCAGAAACCACTGTTTTAACATCTAAAATCATCGGAAAAGCAAACGCTAACCAGCTAGGCATTACCCAAGATTCTGTATCAGTGCTGTCTCGCCCTGGTGGTAGCGCCATGAAGTAAAATGTTAAAGGCTGGTCTTCAGGATAAGAAAGCTTAAATGTACGGTCTTTTTCAGTATCTAGATTTTCATCTATTAAGAAAGTATCCACACTTTGATAATTTTCCTTATCTAAATGTGCTTGTAAGTCTTTAGTGATGAAATGATTGCGGACGCTAGTATCAAAGCGAGTTTGAGCAATTCCACTGTAAGCTTTCTGCAAAAACTTATTAGTTTCTGGTGTGAAGTAATAAGTCGGATAAAAGTAGAGATAGCGATATTTACCGTCTTCAAATCTTTTACCTACTGCTTGAGTTTGATTCATCAAAATTTGCCTGAGCATCATTTCTACACCTGCAATGCTAGAAATATTGCGCTTGGCATTAGAACCACCCAACATTTGTTTGTTGGTATAAACTTGCGGTGTAAACAAAACTGCTGATTCCATCTGCTCAGTTACTGTGTAAGCAGAGTGAGAAATTGAACAAATTAATTGTCTGCCCCTTCCTGGTTTTTTAGCAGCATTGTAGTTACCTAACTCATTGAGAAAATTATCAGTTTGATTTTGAGATGATGGTTGTTGATTTGTAGTTGGTAACATGACAACTCTTGATACCCATTGTCTTAAATCGTCCCATCCATCAGGTAATTTATATTGTGCTAGTATTGGAGAAATTAAACTTGTCAAAAAGTCAATAACTTGCTTGCAAATTTCCCGTACATCTTCAATACCTGGATGTTCTTCGAGATACTTAGCTGCGAGATAATACCATTCATAAGGTACTCCGCCAGTATTACCTTTTAACTTGTTTTCTTTCAAGCTTTCATTGATGCGCTGAATGTGGCGAATCTGAGGGAGATATTTTGCTAAATTCCAGAATTCAGCTACCTTATGAGTTAAATCAAGAGCAGGTATTTCTGGTAATTTTTTATCTTTTTTGCGAATTGCTTCAATACCATTAACGGTTTCATCCCAAATCTTGCGACTTACTAAATCACCAAATTCTGCTATTTGATCAATACGGATATCATCAGCAAAATTAAAATCAAATTCAGCAGGTAAAACTCCTTGTTTTTGAAACTTGACTAAATTTTCACTGCGGCTTTTGGCAACAGATGCTTTATTAGAACTTAAAATGCGTAATGTTGCATCTAAAGCCACTGGCATTAAGCCTGGAGAATCAAAAAATAAGTTGTAATATTCGGCATATTTCATGCCTTTACCATCTCTACCAAATCCTGTTTGCCTTAGTTTTAACTGTCCTGCACAAAGGGATTTAATATTATTAACTACAAGGTCTGGTAAATCTTTTGCTGAGATAGGAGGAGCATTACGTGCAGCTAAGTAAATCACGCCTGTTGGCAGATATAGTAAAGGTTCATAGTATGTATCCTCATCAGTATTGAGGCTAGTATAAGCTTGAATTACAGCATTGTTCACAACATTAGTTAAAACACCCCGATTCTCAGCAATGCGATGATAGGTAAATTTCAATTGCCCATCACTAAGATTATGAATAATTTCTTGCAGTCTGGGATTTTCTGCATCCTGGGGATGTTTAACAATTGAGGCGAGAGAATCAGCCAAACAAGTTAAATCTGATAAACTACGAATTGTACGGTCTTTGAGAACGGGATTTAACCCAAATTCAGAAAAATTCCAATTAGTATCCCAGCGACGTTGTGCATTGTAAGCCATGCACAACAAGTCATCGATATACTCTTTGTAATCTTCTGGATTATCTGGATTGATAAAGCTATCAAGTCCTAACTGTCTGATTTTTTTATCAATAATTTGGCGATGTTCTGCTAACGGTAACTTGCGGCAATTTTCTGGTACATCAGGAAATTTTTCAAAGTCATGTAAAATGAAACCAGCAATTACTAAGCGTCGTTCTCGTTCTCGTATTACCCGCCGGATAGTTGTATCTAGATTTTCTAACCGCTTTTCAATTAAATTTGTAGGAAATAAACCATTAAGTAAGTGTGTATTTAGTGATTGATCGGCAGCGTTATCTCGCCTAACTTTAGTTTTACCTTCCGCTTCTCGTTTTTGGTCAATTTCATCAAAGAATTTACCACCTTTAGCAGTCACACCAATCGCTATCCCCAAAAGATTGGGTAAAACATACTCGGCAAAATCTGCCATGACTTGATCGCCTGGATTTTGTGCCTGAATAGCTTCACGCAATAGCTTAAGTGTGAGTAATTGTCCTTGTGCTTCGATAGTGCGATCGCTATCACTATCAAAACCAAAATCATCCGATAACCAATCTTCATCTACTGTTTCAGGATTTGAATCATTTCCTGTTTCTAAAATTGATAATTGTTGATATTCATCTGAAGTTTTACTTTTTTTAGCCATTTTATTCACTTAATTAATTAAATAGGAATTCACTTGTCTGACATAAAGTGGATATTGCTGTAGTTTTGTGAATAATCGTCAACATTCATTTGCTCACTTTAGAATTTTATTCAAATCCTTCCAGTAATTTAGCAACTTGCTCTGGAGATGGAAGCTGATTTTCTAGTTCTTGAGGTAGTGCGGAAACTATTTGATAAGTTCCTACACCAATTGGTTTGTTAGATTCCTTCAAGGCATATTCAACAATAGTTCTCTGTTTAGACTTGCAAAGAATAATCCCAATGGAAGGATTTTCATCAGGCAGCTTTACCTTGTCATCTAAAACAGCTAAATAAAATTGCATCTTGCCGATATATTCAGGTAAAAACTTACCAATTTTCAGTTCTATTGCTACGAGGCATTTTAAACGACGATGATATAATAAAATATCTATAAAATATTCTTCATCATCAATTTCTAATCGATATTGACTACTGATAAACGCAAATAGACCGCCCATTTCTTGTAAAAATGGTTCAACTCTGGTTAAAATTGCCTCTTCTAGCTGTCGTTCACTATGTTCATCTGCTAATTCCAAAAAATCAAAAGTATATTCATCTTTAACAGCTAGTTTTAATTGGTTACGAATTTCGGCTGGTACAGTCTGGTCAAAGTTAGTCTGATTAAGCAGAGTTTTTTCATAAGTTTTATTTTCAATTTGGTGAACTAAAACATTTTTTGTCCAACCAAATTTGCGAGTCATTCTGATATAAAACTCTCGTTCTATGTCATCTTTGCACTTCTCTAAAATGACTATATTGTGAGTCCATCCAATTTCTGCCACCAATGGTGGCAGAATTTCTTTAGAGTAGTAAGCCAGGTAAAAATCTCGCATTCTCCAAATGTTACGAGCAGAAAATCCACTAATTCCAGGAAACTCTGCTTGCAAATCTTTTGCTAACTGTTCAACTACCGATTTACCCCAGCCTACTTCCTGCTGTCGGGTAAAAATCATCTGTCCAATATCCCAGTAGAGGTTTATCAGTTCCCGATTAACTGCTTTTAGTGCTTCATACTGGGCTGAACGAATCCGCTGTTTTATTTCCATTAGTAAATCTGTGTAATTATCTGAAATGGGGTTACTCATAACGGAAAAGGTTCAACTCGCTCATGGCTAACTAACTGACGCGCATAAACTAAACAAGCTTGTACATCTTCTCGTTCTAACCAGGGATAGCCCTCTAGCAAGGTTTCGATAGTGTCTCCCGCCGCGAGCATTTCTAAAACGTGTTCAACCGCTAGGCGGCGATCTCGAATAATTGGTTTACCGCCAAATATTTTGGGGTTGACTGTGATTCTTTCCAAAAGTTGTTGTTCGTTCATAACTAACCTCCAAAGATTTTGAAGTTTTTTGACTACTCCTTCTGAGTAGGAGGGAAGAGGGAAGCTTGATTAAAACTTACTGTTTTAAGATGTAGCGTTCTAAGTGACTTACTCAACCATCAGCCAAGCTGTTGGGGATTAAGACTGCTTACGCCTGAGCTTAATACCGCAAGCTGGTGCTTCCCTCTTGCAAGGGAATTCTCTAATTTAGCTAGAGAATTCCCCAGCAGATAACCTATCGAATCGGTTATGCTGCTAACAAACGATACTCAAATTGATTGTGAGCAACTTGCCTTTTCTCAACAAGGAAGCCTTTCTTACGAGCTTCAAACACAGTGTGTCCAAATCGAAAACTAACATTTGCTGCTAGTTCATCGCTTGAATGCCAATTACCGTCCTTGAGGATTGCAATCAATTTCTCAAGGTTTGTTGATTTGACAAGCATAGTATTCTCCTAATTTATAAGTTTTGACATACAACCATAGCAGCCAAAACGCTTGTTATATAAGGACTTCAGCGATTTGTATAATCTGACGCTACTCAATGCGATAGCTCTTGTCAAGCATTTAAATAAGATCTGACTTATTCAACCCCTTATAAGCGTTGACTTATTCAACCTCTTATGAAATCCTTTTATATATGGAGTCTTACGCGCACAAAAAACAATCCTTTAAAATCCCTATTAGGGATTGAAACGAATAAGTCTGTGCTTAAAACCGTAAGCTTTTTCTCCGTTGCATTGACCAAAATCCCTATGAGGGATTGAAACCTCACGCAACCCATATCTCATCTCCTTTGCTTTTAAACGTATAAGCAAGCGTATCTAGCAGCAGTGCAGAGTGACCAAAAGCGATCGCATACGGTGCGTTAGCATCATGAAAGCTGTAGCGATCGCTAATTGGATAAATCTGAAAGTGCATTGGCAAACTTAACCGCATTCGCACTTGGGCAACTGGACGACGAATCACATAACAAACCAAACCTTCTTTTTTCAGGCGTTTGTTAATTTCCCCAATCCAGTAGTTTTCAGGTTGCCAAATTTCTACACCCTTTAAAACCTGAACCTTCCAAGCATCGGCAATTGCCTGTAAATCCCCAGAATAGGTAAATTTCCAGTTCAGCCGTTCCTCGCGGTAAGAACGCAACTTCATAAATGCTAGACAGTGAGCAAATCTACCTTTGGCAATGGGTTGTCCGATGCGTTGTGCGGTTTCTTTCAGTGTCCGCATAAACGCCGCTTCTGTCCACATTTCAATTTCTAAATTACTTAAAATTCCAGGTAAATCGTAGGTTTTAAACCTGTCTGCTTCGTTTACTTCCATTAAATCGTATAAACCACATTGCAGAGAGGTAGTACCCCGAAAACTAGCAGCATCCTCAGCAATGGGATTTCCTGATTTACCTGAAAGCGCTTGCCAGTCTTTTGTCCATGCTTGAATACGTCCGGCTATAGATTTCAAACTAGTCTCAAATACTTCTTCACAAGCTGCTTGAAACTGCTCTCGACTTTGGGCATACTGTTGTTTAATTGTGCGATCGCTCAATTGATAACACAACCAAAACGACTGCACTGCACCCCAACGGCGATAGTAGCCATGAAAATCATTAATTTGGCGATATTGCTCTTTAATCGTGTTTTGCATAAACAGGCGATCGCAAATACAATTAACTGTTAAAGGTGGAGACTCTATCTGAAATAAACGCTCTACTAAAAAATTAGGAACAAGAGCATAAGCTGTGAAGTTTTCAAATTTGATTTGTTGACCATTTTTTTCATATCCATCATGTCTGCCTAACCTTCCTAAGCGTTGGATAAAGTTACCTGCATCTGATGATTCAAAAATCAAAAAATTAATTTTAAAGTCAACACCAACATCAATTGTACTAGTGCCAATAACTAAATCAGCAGCAAGGCTTTGCTCTTTTTCACCTTTACCAGATAAACCTGTATTTTCTCCTACTCTTAAGCCATGAGGCTGTAAAATTTCTTGAAAAAATGGAGTGAGTCGCTTGACTGCTGCAATGGAATTGAGAATAATTGCGCCTTTACTCCCTGGATATTGCTTAAATTGACTCAAAATCAGATTACTATTTTCTTTTAACCAAGTTTCAAAAGCTTTAAAAGTAGGTTCTAAGGGAATAAAATTTAGTGAAATTGCTCGCGCTACTTGCCGCCATCCCTGCGATCGCAGCTGCTGTTCTTGTTGTGGAGTATCAGGAAACTGATATTTATTTTGTTCTTGTGGATTGATTTCTCGACAACGAAACCCTGCTGTTTCTAATTTAGAAATTAAATTTTTATCAGGTGTAGCAGAAAGAAACAAGAATTTCTTGCGGCGATTTGTACAGCGAATTAATAGCATTGTATTAATAACACTAGCTATCTGGGGAGCCGCAAAAACATGAAATTCATCAAATATAAATAAGTCAAAGTCTTTATCAATTCTTCCCCATAATTTATCTGGGCTATCACCGTGAATAATATAAGCACCGCGATGTAAGTAATGGAAAATATCAGGGTTGGTTAATAATGCTTCTCGTTGACTTGTGAGAGTTGCGATCGCTGCACTTTTTTTCAAGCCTTCATTTTCTGCATAAATTTCTAAATCAGCCCCACTTAGTCGCACTACACGCGGTTTATCTCTAGGCTGGAATTCTTCAACATAACCTTTAATCTGCGTTTCTTGATCGCGAGCAAGTTCATTAGTTGGGTAAAGTCCGATAGCAGAAAATTCACCTTGAAAAACTTCTAAATAAGCAGCCAAACTTTTACCATCGCCTGTCATGGCAGTGTTGAACACTACATCAATATTTGGATCGCGTAACGCCTTTAATGTTGCTGCTTGATGCCAAGAAAGTGACCAATCTTTAGGTAATTTCACCCCGTCGGGTGCGGGGACGGTTTGAGAATAAACGGGTTTGAGAGTAATTTTGTAACTTTCGGACATACACTTAAATAGTGTCCGTAATTAGTTGTTAAAAACTATATTGGCACGCAAAATAGGGGTTGACAAGATATATCAATATAAAAGTGTATATATCAATATAAAAGTGTCCGTATAAAAATGAGTCGAAAAGGTCAATCAATTACACTCTCGATATCAGAACGCGACAAAGCCGAACTAGAAGCGATCGCTCTTGAATTCGGTATGATGTGGGGTGATCGCCCGAATATCTCCAAGCTGATAGAAGCGATCGCTCGTCGTCAGCTCATACTCGGTCATAATAATAATTGGTCAGAGGCAAGGATAAGAGCATTACATCGTTGTATCTCTGCTTTGACGGACATTGGACAAATTGAACAAGCTCAAGTTATTGCAAACTTGCTTCTGGAACGCAGCGAATTATCATTACCACTGCGAAATGAAACAGAACGTTTTTTGGAGAACTCACCCCCTCCTTGGCGTTTGGATATTGATCGTTATATCAAACGAGAGCAACCTTTTCAGCTTTCCTATCAAGATGCGACAGGGCGTGTATGGAATTTTACGGTTCGCTATGCCAAAGTATCACCGCACGAAAAGCGTCAATACCTTGATTGCTGGTGTGAAGAGACAGAAGGAAATTTCGATGTGGAAGAACTCCATCATAATTGGAGTTTGCGTTTAGATCGGATACAGGATGCGGCTGTGATGCCTATTTCTGGCAAGTGGCGATCGCAATTAGATGAAATGGATGTAGAAATGCACTTATTAGGTAACTTAGCTTTTGCTTACCAAGCTAAACCAGAAGACAAGACAAGTGAATGGATAACAGAAACACAACGTGTGCGGCGAGTAGTTAGAGGCGTGTCGAATACCTTTTGGTTTATCCGCGAAGTTATGCAGTATACGCCAGACTGTGCAGTAGTGTCACCTGATTCGGTGCGATCGCTTGTCCGTGAAAAACTCAAAACCCTTTGCCAGCTTTATGATTTGGAGGTTTTTTCCTGAGAGCGTGCGTTCTTAACGTAGAGGTAAGAGGGCAATAGTGTCAAAAATTATTTAAGTTCTCGCAGCAACACAGACAACTCGAAAACCGATGTCAAAGTTTGGATTGTCGGTAGCGTACCAGTAGCGACAAGCTGAACGGCAGACTTTCTGAGGGTTGAGCCACGAATGACCAGGTAGTCTTTTCCTGTTGAGTTTGATAGTCTTTCACAAAATTCTACCGCTTCATCCCACGACATTGACTCGACTGGTAAATCATCTCCTTTAAAATTAAGATGGATCGGGGTTGAGTTTGCGGTTAACTTGCTCTAAAGTCGCTACGGCTCGCTACTGTGCTTGGGTGATAGGGTAAGTGCTAAGAATAGCCTCACACAATTTCTTTTGATCGCATTCAATTACTGTAGCAGCGACGAAAACTCGTGTCTACATCTTTGCGGCAATTCTCCCCGTTCTACCTTCACTAGGTTATCCCTTGCAGCAATGGGTAACGAGGGTACAAATGTTTTGCCTCAGCAGTTTTGTTCGCAAGCCCCAATACTTACCCAACTACTAGAACCATCTTGCCAATGCTCTTTTTTCCATATGGGTGCATTGTGCTTTAAGGTATCAATTGCATAGCGACAAGCTGCAAACGCTTCGGAACGATGGGGACAACCTACCGCTACTAAAACACTGATTTCGCCAATTTGCAAATGTCCAATTCGATGGTGAATTACCACGCGACTCACATCTGCCCATTTTTGTCGAATTTCCTCAGCAATTTGGTAAAATATGCGCAGCGCCATCGGTTCGTAAGCTTGATACTCTAGGGCAACTACAGATCTACCATCAGTTTGATTGCGAACCATTCCACTCATGAGCACCACTGCACCATTTGCTGGATCGTCGGCTAATTTATAGACTTCTTCAATAGACAATGGAGCAAAGCAAATTGCAAAGCTATCTTCATTTCTGGGTTTCACAATAGAAGTAAGTGTAGTTATCATAAGCAATCAAAATGAAGAAAATGCTCAGTTTAATCAATAGTTCACAATAGTATTGACTTGATTTATACAATCAAGAGTCTGTACAAACTAGCTCTAGGAAAGCTTTATATTTATATTTTGCTAATTAAGAGCTTAAAAACAAGTTACTAATAATTACGCTAGATAAGTTTTTTTGCGTAAATGTACTTGAGTTAGACAGTTACTTTGTCATCTTCCTTCAGGCATATTACTATAAGTAAGTGACAAAGTTATCTAAATTATTTTTTGAAATAATTATTTAAGTAAATTGACTCAGTTAATCAAGTGTAGTAAACGCCTAGTAAAGGAGCATACTAGTAACCTTTTTAGCTTAAATCGCTAAGTAGATTATTCATGAGAGCAAAGCACACAAGATTATAACTTTACCAACCTAACATCTTTGGCTACATGAAATTTGATTTTTTGAGTTTAACTGAACTGTGGTGAGATGAAAAGTGCAGTCAACGCTTAGTTAATTAAGAAGTAAAATTCTTGATTTAGTTAACAAAAGGGTCAATGTATATGGCAGTCGTAAGGAAATTAATCACTGTTATCTTTTTCTTACCCCATTAATTGCCCGACTCCCAGGATTTAGATCATCGTGAGTTACAAGCACAACAGCGGTAATTCATCAGTAACGAGAATAGCCTATGAAAACTTTAGTACAAAATCATCATGAAGTGAAGAGGATAAAGGTTCTTCGTCAATATCAAATTCTAGACACGTTACCAGAACAGGCATTTGATGATTTAGCATTTTTAGCTGCCCAGATTTGCCAAACACCGATCGCTTTGATTAACCTCATTGATGTCAATCGTCAGTGGTTCAAAGCCAAAGTGGGCATTAATGTACAGGAAATGCCGATTAATATGGGCTTTGCCCCCATTTGTATGCATTTGGGTGATGTTTTGATTATTCCCGATACCTTAGCTGATGAACGCTTCGCCACAAATCCTGTAGTCACGTCTGACCCATATGTAAGATTTTACACTGGAATACCATTAATATCTCCGGAGGGAGTAGCGATCGGAGCACTGTGTGTAGCAGATCGTATTCCACGAGAAATTACCCCAGAGCAAGTAGAAGCACTAAAGGCTATTAGCCGTTTGGTAATTAGACAATTAGAACTGCGGCGTAATCTTGGTGAACTAATTGAAATCAAAACAGAGTACCAACAGGCACAAACAGCACTCCAGCAAAGCGAATGTACTCTGCGCAGTTTTTTTGACAGTACACCGATGATGATGGGAGTTGTAGAACTCCAAGACAATGACATCCTGCATATTTCTGATAATGTTACAAGTGCAAAATTTTTTGGTCAAACACCAGAAGCAATGCGAAATCGCCTAGAAAGCGAAATCGGGATGCCACAACAGCAGGTGTGGGAGTGGATTGAATACTATCGTGAGGCAGAACGCACTAAATTACCTGTTAGCTTTGAATATCCTCACGATACTCACCAAGGAAAGAAATGGCTGAGAACAACAGTTTCATCGATCGGCGCGTGTAGCAAATGTGTTAAGCAATTTGCCTATGTAGTAGAAGATATTACCGAACGCAAGCAAGCCGAAGATAATTTACGCTGGCAAGAAGCGCTCTTACGTTCCATGACTAGCGTTTCGCCACTAGCTTTTTATGTTGTAGACAACCGTACAGATAATATCTTGTATTTCAATGATCGCTTCTGCGAAATTTGGGGCATCCAACACCTAAAAGAGCAGATGGTATCCGGCAAATTGAAAAATCAGGATATTATTCCCGATTGTCTGGAGTTGGTTTTGGATATTCCTGTCTTTGCCGAGTCATGCAAACCTTTGCAAAGCGAAGAGAATCGTTCAGTTGTAGAAGATGAGATTTTGTTTACTAACGGGCGTGTGATCCGGCGTTTCTCCACTCAAGTTCGAGATGCTAGCGATCAGTATTTTGGCCGTTTGTATATCTTTGAAGATATTACTGCCCGCAAACAAGCAGAACAGCAAGTACGTGAGCAAGCCGCATTACTGGATGTCACCACAGATGCAATTATTGTCAGAGATTTATCCAACAAAATTTTATTGTGGAACAAAAGCGCTGAGAACCTTTACGGCTGGTGCGCCCAAGAAGCAATAGGCAAGTATGCCAATGAACTTTCAGATCACGAACCCTCACCACTACAAGAAATTCATCAAACCGTTTTAGAACACGGCTCTTGGCAAGGTGAGTTGCTTAAAACTACAAAATTTGGCAAAGAAATTATTGTTGAAAGTTGCTGGACATTAGTATGCGATGAAAATCTACAACCAAAATCAATTCTTGTGGTTGATACAGATATTACGCAAAAGAAACTACTAGAAAAGCAATTTTTACGCAATCAGCGCATGGAGAGTATTGGTACCCTTGCCAGTGGTATCGCTCACGATCTCAACAATGTGCTGTCACCAATTTTGATGTCAGTACAACTTTTACAAACTAGCTGTCGCGAACAACGCGATCGCCAAATTTTATCGATCATAGAAACCAATGTCAAACGTGGTGCAAATTTAGTTAAGCAAGTACTGGCTTTTGCACGCGGCATCGAAGGCGATCGCACCGTGTTGCAGGTTAAACACCTGATTTTAGAAATACAGCAAATAGTCGAACAAACATTTCCCAAATCAATTACCCTCGAAACAGAAATTAAACCTGAGTTATGGAATGTTTGTGGTGACACTACCCAATTGCATCAGGTATTGATTAATTTGTGTCTCAATGCTCGTGATGCTATGCCTAGTGGCGGTACTTTGAAAATTTCTGCTCAAAATATTTTCATTGACGAAAATTATACCAGAGTCCATTTAGATGCCGAGGTTGGCTACTATATCGTTTTGAGTGTTGCAGATACAGGAATAGGCATACCTAGCGAATTACTGGATAGAATTTTTGAGCCATTCTTTACAACAAAAGAGCTTGGGAAAGGTACCGGACTAGGACTCTCAACAGTAATGGGTATTATTAAAGGACATGGTGGTTTTGTCACTGTGTCTAGTTGCCCTGGTAAAGGTACAAAATTTAAAGTGTATTTGCCAGCAATTCAAACAGATACAATCCAACTACCAGAAGACTTGGAAGTACCAACCGGAAACGGACAATATATTTTGGTTGTAGATGATGAATCTGCGGTAAGGGAAATTACGGCAACTTCTTTGCAAGAACATAATTATAAAGCACTTGTTGCCAGTGACGGGATTGAGGCAGTAGCGCTCTACGCTCAATATAAAGACAAAATTAGTGGAGCAATTATAGATATGATGATGCCAAACATGGATGGAACAACCACTATCAATACATTACAAAAAATGAATCCACTGCTACCGATTGTTGCTGTCAGCGGTTTGGCAACCAGTGAACAAATACCACAACTCAACAACAGTAAACGTCCTGTCTTTTTATCAAAGCCTTACACAGCACAGGAATTATTAAAAACATTGCATTCAGTTATTAGTTAATTAGTGGCGTTGTGTTAGCTAGCGTCTTCTCGCAGAGTAACCCTTCTTGCAGGGTAGGTAGACAGAAGGAAAGTTTTGTTATCTATTCTGTTATACGTATTTCAGTCAAGGCTACTGAGTAACTAATGACTAATGACTAAATAACACATGACTAATCTAATTTTGATCGTTGATGACGATCATTTGATGCAGACGCAACTGCGCGAATTATTGGAAGCAGCAGAGTATAGAGTAGTACAAGCAAGTAACGCACAGGCAGCACTAACTACCTATGCCCAACTGCAACCAGATTTAGTACTATTAGATGCGATCATGCCGGGCATGGATGGGTTTGCTTGTTGTCAGCAACTACAAAGACTTCCTGGAGGCGATCGCACTCCTGTTTTGATGATTACAGCTCTTTATGATGAAGCATCGGTAGAACGGGCTTTTGCAGCAGGTGCAACAGATTTTATTACCAAACCGATTCACTGGCCAATATTACGTCAGCGAGTGCGTCGTCTGTTGGCAGCAAGTCAAGTGATGCAAACCTTGCGAGAGCAAACCGAACAGGCGCAAATGCAAGAAATGCAACTACGCATGGCATTAGAAGCTGCCCAGATGGGTACTTGGAAATGGGATATCCTCACTAATAAAGTTAGTTTTTCAGAAAATTTGAAAACTTTGTTTGGTTTAGAAGCAGCCACAACTGAAAACAGTTATGAAACTTTCCTTAGCTACGTTCATCTTGAAGATCGCGATCGCGTTCACAACTCACTCCACAAAGCAATTCAAACCGGAGCAGAATGTGAACTAGAGTTTCGTGTTGTTTTGCCTGACAATAGCATTCGCTGGCTGGTGAATAAGGGAGTCGTCTTTCGTGATACTTCTGGCAAAGCAGTGCAGATGTTAGGCGTAGACATGGATATTACCAAGCGCAAGCACTCAGAAGAAAATTTACATCAGAGTGAAGAGCGTTTCCAAATCCTTGCCCGTGCTACTAACGATGTTGTTTGGGACTGGAATTTAGTCACACATCAACTTTGGTGGAATAATAATGTACATACACTGTATGGTTACTTACCACAGCAAGTTAGCCCCGATCCGGCTTGGTGGCACGAACGCATACACCCAGAAGATAGAGCCAGAATTCTTGCTGACATTCGTAATCTAATTCAAAGTGGGCAACATTTTTGGTCAAATGAATACCGTTTTCGTCGTGCTGATGGTTCCTATACCTATATCTTTGATCGCGCTTATGCGGTTCGGGATAGTATGGGCAAACCAGTGCGGATGATTGGGGCAATGATGGATATTAGCGATCGCAAGCGTACCCAAGAAGAATTAGAACGCCAAAATATGCGATCGCGCTTATTTGCTGATGTCACTCTCAAAATTCGTCAGTCTTTGCAAATTGATGAAATTCTCCAAACCAGTGTGACAGAGGTGCAAAAGCTATTGCAGGCTGACCGAGTATTAATATTTAAAATGCTATCTGATGGTTCAGGAACTGTAGTGAAAGAAGAAGTTGTTCCCGGTTTTCCTGTGACTCTAGGACAAAACATCATCGATCCTTGTTTTAACGAAGGATATATTGAAAAATATCGCAAGGGCAGAGTTGGTACGATCAACAATACCCAAGAAGATAAAGTTGAGCCTTGCTATGCAGAATTTCTAGAAAAAATAGCTGTTAAGGCTAACCTGGTTGTGCCAATTCTCCAACACACCAAACTGTGGGGGCTATTAATTGCCCATCAGTGCGCCCACCCTCGCGACTGGAACGAATCGGAAACTGAACTGTTGTTACAATTAGCAAATCAAATTGGCATTGCCCTAGCCCAAGCCAAACTTTTAGAACAAGAAACTCGCCAGCGACAAGAACTTGCTCGCTCCAACGACGAACTCCAAGAGTTTGCCTTTGTCGCCTCCCACGATTTGCAAGAACCACTCCGTAAAATTAAAACATTTGGCGATCGCCTCAAATTAATTGCTAGCGATTCCTTATCTGCTCAGGCGCTTGACTACCTCGAACGTATGCAGAACGCTACTCGGCGGATGCAAACTTTAATTGAAGATTTGCTGACTCTTTCGCGAGTCACCACCAGAGCACAGCCTTTTGTCCCGGTAAATCTCTTCCAAATTACTCAAGAAGTATTGTCTGATTTAGAAATAACTATCCAGCAAGAACAAGCCAAGGTGGAAGTAGGTGAATTACCTATCCTCAAAGCCGATCCCTTGCAAATGCGGCAACTGTTACAAAATCTGATTATCAATGCCTTGAAGTTTCATAGCCCCGAAGAACCACCAGTTGTCAAAATTTACAGTCAGATTTTACCCACTCCTTTAGATCCAATCGCGATCGGCACAGAACAGTGCCAAATTATTGTCGAGGACAATGGTATCGGTTTTGACGAAAAGTATCTAGATCGCATCTTTAATGTTTTTCAACGGCTGCACGGACGTAGTGAATATGAAGGCACTGGCATCGGTTTAGCCATCTGTCGCAAAATCGTTGAACGTCACCAGGGTAGTATTACAGCCGAGAGCATACGTGGGCAAGGAGCAAAATTTATTGTTACCTTGCCGATGAATCCTTCTTTTTAAATCAGAGCTTGCACTGTTGTTGTTCAGCGTCAGGAAAGCAGTCTTCACAAATTACAAACAAGCCTGTAGGGAAAGTTAGGCACTGCCCACCCGAAAAAATTACTTTCTTCCACTTCTATAATTTATGGTAACAATAGGATCGGTTAATTATCTACAACTATAATCAGGGATTTGTTGCAATTTAAGAATAAATTAATTATATGAATAGTAAAAAGGAGAAAATTCAGAGTGAAAGGTCGGCAAATAACTGTCACTATTTTGATGGCCGATGATGATGAGGATGACTGTATGTTAGCTCGCGAAGCTTTGACCGAAAGTCGTCTAGCAAATGACTTACACACCGTCAGAGATGGAGAAGAGTTAATGGATTATTTGCATCGACGCGGTCAATATGCTAATTCCCATATATCACCCCGTCCTGCTTTAATTTTGCTAGATTTAAATATGCCTAAAAAAGATGGTCGTGAAGCACTTAGAGAAATTAAAGATGATCCGGAACTAAGGCAAATCCCTGTTGTGGTACTCACAACCTCAAAAGCAGAGGAAGATATTTATCGTACCTATGATTTGGGAGCAAACTCGTTTATTATTAAACCCGTCACGTTTGCAGCTTTAGTTGAGGTAATGAAAACTATAGGAAAGTACTGGTTTGAAATCGTAGAACTGCCGCTATGAGCGGTGGGAGGCAGATATGACAAACAGCCCCATCCGAGTTCTTCTAATTGATGATGATGAAGATGACTATATTTTAACTCGCGATTGGTTTAGAGAATTCCAAGTAGTGGAGTGCGAGTTAGAATGGGTGGGTAGCTATCAAGCTGCAAGAAATAAAATTGCTTCTCGACAACATGATGTCTATCTTGTTGATTACCGCTTAGGTGAAGGTAATGGGTTGGAATTATTGCGCGAAGCTGTTGCGAATGGCTGTAGTACTCCCCTGATTTTACTCACAGGTAAAGGAGACAGAGAAATAGACGTTGAGGCAATGAAAGCAGGAGCAGCAGATTATTTAGAAAAAAGTCAGTTGACTGCCCCTTTGCTAGAACGTTCTATCCGCTATGCTTTAGAACGCAAACAAACAGAACATAAAATCCGCGAACAAGCAGCTTTGTTGGATGTTGCAACTGACGCGATTTTTGTTCAAGATTTAGATAATACAATTTTATATTGGAATAAGGCTGCCGAACGCCTTTATAGTTGGAAAAAAGAAGAAGCGATCGGTAAAAAAGTATCAGAAATTTGGCAAGAAAAAAATTTATCGCAATTGCAAGAAGCACTCTCCACAATGATGAAAAATGGCTCTTGGGAGGGTGAACTACAACAAATAACAAAATCTAGAAAAGAAGTTACTGTCGAAAGTCGTTGGACTCTAGTTAAAGAATTTGAGCGCAAAACACAATCTATATTAATTGTAAATACCGACATTACGCAAAAAAAACAACTGGAAGCACAATTCTTGCGCGCCCAGCGACTAGAGAGTATCGGTACACTAGCAAGCGGCATCGCTCACGATCTCAACAACGTCCTTGCTCCCATTCTGATGACAGCGCAGCTCTTAGAATCGCAACTAAACGATGAGCGTAGCCAGCGGCTTTTACCCATATTAATTAACAATGCAAAAAGGGGAGCAAACTTAGTCAAACAGGTGCTTTCTTTCACTCGTGGCATGGAAGGCGATCGCACTTTATTGCAATTAAAGCACTTGATTAGAGAAATTCAACAAATCATTAAAGAAACATTTCCCAAATCGATCGAAGTTTCCACCCAAATATCGCCAAACCTTTGGACAGTTTTTGGTGATCCAACCCAACTGCATCAGGTACTAATGAATTTGTGTGTTAATGCCCGTGATGCCATGCCTAATGGTGGCAAGTTGAAAGTAACAGCCGAAAATTTTTTAGTTGATGCAAATTATGCCAAAATGCATATAGATGCAAGAAAAGGTGCATATGTGGTGATCGCTGTTACCGATACGGGAGTTGGCATTGCACCAGAAATATTGGATCGCATTTTTGAACCATTTTTTACTACTAAAGAGCTAGGCAAAGGCACCGGACTCGGTCTTTCTACGGTGTTGGGAATTATCAAAAGTCACGGTGGTTTTATCAGTGTCTACAGCGAACTAGGTAAAGGCAGCGAATTTAAAGTGTTTCTGCCAGCACAACAAACAACAGAAACAAAAGAAGAACAAGAGGCAGAATTACCTTCTGGAAACGGCGAGTTGATTTTGGTGGTTGACGATGAGGATTCAATTCGCGACATTACCAAAACTTCCCTAGAAACCTATAACTATAAAGCAATTACAGCTAGTGATGGCATTGAAGCCATCGCCCTTTACGCGGAACATCAAGATAAGATATCTGTAGTCTTAACAGATATGCTTATGCCCTCAATGGATGGGTTAACTACAATCCGTACCTTACAAAAAATCAATCCTAATGTCAAAGTAATTGCTGTCAGCGGACTTGCCTCTGCTGATAAAGTTAATGCAGCAACCGATATTGGTGTCAAAGCCTTTTTATCTAAACCCTACACCGCCAAGCAATTATTGCAAACAATCGGCGCAGTAAAAAATGGAAAATAAGGCAGGAGGCAGAGGAGCCACTGCGCCCTTGGAGGTTAAGAGGAGGCGGAGCGTCTCCGGCTCCGCTCCATTGTAGCAAGTGGCGTGGCAGAGGGCAGAAGGAGAGGGAACAGGGAACAAGGGGAAATAATAAATGACCGATGACAAATGACAAATGACCAATGACTAATATATCTGAAGTTTTAACCGTTAACGATGCTTTTTACCGAGCATTTGAAAAAAAAGATATTGAAGCTATGAGTGTAGTATGGTCTCAAGGTACTGCTAGTCTTTGCGTTCACCCTGGTTGGAATATACTCAGGGGTTGGAAAGAAATTCGTACCTCCTGGGAAAAGATATTTAAAAATACCCCATACATAGAAATTAATAGGGACATAATTGCTACAGAAGTACGCGAAAATGTTGCTTATATAGTGTTGCTCGAAAACGTCATGCAAGTTATTAATGGCAGAAAAATGGAAGCGCGATCGCTAGCTACAAATATATTCGAGCTGCTCGGTGGCAAGTGGTATTTAGTCCATCATCACGCTAGCCCGATTGTGCGGTAAATTTTCTTGTCGGGTGGGCATCTTGCCTGCCCCAAATATACGCTAATCCCCAATCAACTCTACCGCATCTCGTCCATCCGTATCTTGGAAGTAAACCTTGATAATCTCTTCTTTGGCAGTGGGTAGTTGCTTGCCAATAAAATCTGGATGAATAGGTAATTCCCGATGTCCCCTATCTACTAATACCGCTAACCGAATTACTTCTGGTCTACCATATTCATTTACAGCATTTAATGCAGCGCGAACAGTTCGTCCTTTATATATAACGTCATCGACAAGCACAACAGTTTTGTCAGTTAAATCAAAAGGGATATCGGTTTTAGCAGGGGTACGCAAGCCAATTTGATCGAGATCGTCTCGATAGAATGTAATATCCAACGCTCCTACTGCCACAGATACACCTTCTAATGACTCAATTTGACGTGCTAACAATTGTGCCAATGGCACTCCCCTGGTATATATACCGATTAATACCAATTGTGATAAATCACGTGTCCTTTCTACAATTTGCGAAGCCAGCCGATTGACTGTACGACGGAGTTCTTCAGAAGAGAGAATCTCAACCACTTTAGCGTTGGTAGAAATAGTCATATACCGATATATCCCTGATTAACTTAACTGAGTATTGGGTATCAGCGATCAGTTGTCAGTTCTCAGTTACCTTTTTCTTTCACTGTTCCCTGTCCCCTGTCCCCTATCTCCATAATTACCTTTTTAAAAAGATTAGCAATAGAGCGCTCACCCCTAACCACAGCAAAAAACAATATCTAGTTAGTTGTAAAGCTTTATTTATAAAAATTGGCGCGATCGCATGAATATTATCTCCCAATAATGGTTTTTGCTTGGCTACGCCGCCATACCAATTTGTACCTCCTACTTGTACATCCAAAATTGCAGCGTAAACACACTCACTCCAACCAGAATTAGGGCTAGGATCTTGAGGTGCATCACGGCGACAAATTCTGATTACGTGCAAAGGTTTACCCGATAGCAGCGCTAAAGTTATCACTGCTAGCCGACAGGGAAGCCAAGTCAAGCCATCTTCCAAGCGCGCACTAAACCAACCCAAATAAGTATAGGGTGCTTGACGATAACCCACCATTGAATCCAGGGTGCTGCTGGCTTTATATGCCAAGGCTAAAGGTACTGAACCCACAACTGGCAAAAATGCACCAATAATTGCATAAAAAAGAGGAGCCATCACTCCATCAATCGCATTTTCTGTAACTGTTTCTAAAATAGCTCGCAATATTTCTGATTCTGTCAGATTTTTTGTATCTCTACCAACATAATTACTTAAAGTCGAGCGAGCATCTTGAATTTTACCTAATGTTAAAGGTTGCAAAACTGTTTGGGCTGCTACCCTTAAACTTTTTAGAGCAAAACAGCTGGCTAAAAGAATACTTTCTATTGCTATACCTAAGAATGGATGCAGCCATCTGGTAATTTGAATTATTGAGTAGCCAGCAATGCCACTACCTATTATTAAGACGATGCCTAACACAATTCCAGCTAAACGTTGTGTTAGAGAATTTTGACAATAGCTCAGAGCTAATTTGCTAAAGCGAGAAATTATCCACCCCATCACTCTTACAGGATGAGGCCATCCCCATGGATCGCCAATTAAGTAATCTAAACCAGCAGCAAGGATTAGAACAATATATGTCATCTAACATTTATACAAGCAAATGACTAATGACCAATAACCAATGATTAATGACTAATACTAAACAATAAAACTAGCTTCTTCCCCAAGGGAAGCTTGCCAACTTCGAGCATCGTAATAAAGGTCTGCCAAAGTAATACTGTATAGTGCTTCTTTCAACTTTTGGTGCAACCTCTGCCAAAGAGTAAATGTTACCCAATCTTCTGCTTGTCCTCGTGAAGCTTGATGATGAGGTAGAGGTTCAATAGTTTCGCCAACTGCTTCTAGAATTTCCCCCAAAGAAATTTGTGCTGGTTCTCGTGCTAGTTTGTATCCGCCGATGCTGCCACGAATTGATTTTACCAATCCTGCACGACGCATTTCTATTAGTAGTTTTTCTAGGTAAGGAGCAGGAATATCTTGTCGCGAGGCGATCGCTCTCACCGAAACAGGGCCATACTCTGGCTGCAAGCTCAAATCTAATAAAGCTTTTACACTGTAGTGTCCTCTGGTAGTTAATTTCATTTTAGTTAGCTTTTTTGTTTATCCTTTGTCATTTGCCCTTAGCAACTAATGACCAATGACTGATGACTAATGACTAAGGATCAGTTTTACTTATCATTCTGTATGCCAATTATTAAGTCAATGCTAATATAGCAGTCCTAAATGAGTTACAAACAAATCTGAGCTGTTCCCTGTTCCCTGTTCCCTGCCACCACGATTAGTTTATAAATCAAATGAGATTGCTATAGACAACCTTCTACGCTTTAGGAAACTTAAACAAATACAGTGTAGCAGTTCTTCACAAACTACAGATAGTTATCAGCATGGGTAAAATTCTTTGAAGATTAGTTTATTAAGGGAAAATTGGTAAAGAGTACAAAATTTTTCTGCTGTTTGTGTAATATACTTGGCAGTAGCTGAAATAAAAAAATTAAAGAATTGTTTTCTTATTTCCTCAAGGTCAGCTAAAATAAAATCGACTAAACTTTGTAAATCGTTCGTTCATTTTTGATCTAAGTTGATGGCTAAAGCGAAAAAAATTGAACCCTTAACTGGTGAAGATCTGCTCAAAAAAGTCAAAGAGCTAGAAAACCTGAGTAAGGAAGAAAAAGCTAAACAGTGCGGCTACTATACCGTTACCAAAAATGGTATAGAGCGTGTCAATATGATGAAGTTCTTGAATGCTCTAATTGATGCCGAAGGTATTCAGTTAGATAGTGCTCCCAGTGCAAATGGTCGGGGAGGACGCAGCGCTAGCTATAGAATTAGTGTCCAGTCTAACGGTAACTTGTTAATAGGTTCCGCTTATACAAAACAGATGAATCTCAAACCTGGAGATGAGTTTATCATCACTTTGGGCAAAAAGCACATTCGTCTGAGACAGATAGACACAGAAGATAGAGAAGATGCCGAAGCTCTAGAAACAGTAGCTTAAAAGTCGGTTGTCATTTGTCATTTGTCATTGGTTCGGCAGTCCTAACCCAGGGCTGAGGGAGGGACTTTAGCTTATGAAGTCTATGTTATTTCTCCTTTGTCAAAGGACTAAAAAAAGGACACGATATTACTCGTGTCCTTACCTAAACTGATGACTACTGTACAGACGCGATGTTCCTCGCGTCTCTACTAATTAATAACTATTGACTGATGAAAACATCTGTTTTTGTTGTCACTGGTAGATAATGACAAAGAGTTCTGCGCATCGCTGCCACTTTGGATGTCAAAGCAATTTCTTCCCGTTCCAGTAAACCTAAAATTTGTTCTGGATTATCTCGTGCTATCACTGGTAACTGATGTAAACCTCGCACAGCCATGCGATCTAAAGCTTCCGATAAAGGTTCATCTCGCCAAGCATAAACAATATCAGTAGTACAAATGTCTTTAAGAATTTGATTGGATAAATTGCGTTTAATTTCGCCATTTGAATCTGGGTAATTTTGCCAAGCAGAAAGGACGCGATTAATATCTTCTAAAGACACAATCCCAACTAGTTGCCCTGCTTCATTCATAACTAAAGCACTGCGAGTCCGATCACGGATCATTTCCAAAGCAGCTTCTATAACTTGCATTGTTGCTAAGAGCTTTTGTGGGCAAGGATGCATAGCTTCTTCAACCATGATTTGTTGAACAATTTCTGCTTGCTCATCTTTCAATTCCGAAAGACCTATTTGTTGAAGATTGGAATTAGAGTTAGAAGTGGGTTTGAATCGCTCGACTAGCCATACACTTAAACCCACCGCTGCCATTAATGGTAAAACAATGCGGTAGTCTCGTGTTAATTCAAATAGCAATAAAATTGCCGTTAATGGTGCTCTGACACTTGCAGCCAGTACTGCTGCCATTCCCACCATTGCATAGGCTGGGGGAGCAGCCATAAAATCGCTAATCATCGGTGCTAAGGTAGCTAAAATTTTCGCATAAGCAGAACCCAAAGAAGCACCTAAAAACATCGCTGGTGCAAACAAACCACCAACAAAACCGCTACCAGCACTAATGGCTGTCATTGCCAGTTTTGTAAATAAAAGCACCACCAAAAGTTGCAGCGAAAACTCCACATCCTGAAGCATTGCCTCTACTGTTTCATAACCAATCCCTAAAATTTGTGGCAAGTACAAAGCCACAGCACCAACGATCGCACCGCCAATGATCGGATGAATCGGCTTCGGTATTTTTCCAAACCAAGCAAAACCCGGTACCTTCCCGGCAAAGGTAGCTTTGAGGAGTCGAATTGATTGGGTATAAGTCAAAGACACTAGACTTGCCCACAACCCCAAACCAAGATAAAGTGGCAATTCTAAAGGACTGCGGACTTGGTAAACAGGTAAAGTAAAAGCAGGTTGCGCTCCCAAACCAATTTGAGCAATTAATGCCGCCACCACTGCTGCCAAGAGCACCACACTCACTGCCGAAGTAGCAAAAGATGTCGCTCCCAATACTACCTCTAAAGCAAAAAACACACCTGCGATCGGGGCATTAAATCCAGCAGCCAAGCCAGCAGCAGCACCAGCACCCAACAGCAAACGTTGGCGTTCTCGCGATACTTGTAAAACTACAGACAGCAACATTCCAAAGCTAGCACCAATTTCTACACTAGGCCCTTCTGGCCCTAAAGAAGAACCGCTACCGAGAGAAACTGCTGCTGCAATCATCTTTGTGACTGGGCGCAATTGTCGTTTGATTTCTCCTTTCTGGGATGCTGCAATCAAAGATGAAAGTCCAGGGCCAAAATCTTGCGATCGCCAGCGCATCAAACCAACTATTAATCCTCCCAAGATGGGAATGCAGGCTAAAGTCCAAGCACCCCAACTGCCGATCGCACCCATCAAATTTTCTAGCATTAAGCGGTGAATCAGCTCGATTAAATAGTGAAATGTAACTACACCCATACCGCTGCCTCCACCGATGAGTACAGCTAGAAGTAGTACAACTGTTTCTTGAGATGGCTGAAAACGGTTAAATAAATAGGTTAAAACGACGGGAGAAGGAAAGGCAGCCTGTTCACTTACCTTCCTGAGTTCTGTGGGAGGCAGGAGAGTCATTGAATGAGGAGTAAATCTAATAAAAAATTTAAATTTTATGCCTTAGTTTTTATTGTGAGGCATCATTTAGCCAGCAGACAAGCAAAAACTTTGATATGTAGTATTTCTACTATATATATAATTCACTAAAAAAAATCATAATATCCTTTTAGAAGTTGGAGAAAATAAGCCGCAAACCAATAGCCAGAATCTAGAAGATTCTTGATTGTCTGGATGCTTAAAGATGATTGATTATAAAGTTTTGGTGAATCGACTGACTATTGCGCCAAACCTCATACCGTGATCAGTGTGCAGTCATAATGGCTTCACTGATGCTGAATTTTGTGTTTTGTATTCTTCTAAAAAAGTTTTAGTTAAAAATTTTCTAATGTTCAAATTTTGTGTAGTGGTAATGCTTAAATGAGAGAATTGATGGTCAATGCTCTATAACAGGATTAGCACACACTACAAATACTGATTTAGAATCATGAGTCTGTTTATACTAATATTAGAATAATAACATCATCTCAAGTGTGTAATTCCTGGCTAATTTTTAGCCACGCTGGGAAATCTACACGTGGGTTAAACAGAAAAAATATAGCTTTTTATAGAGCAAGTAAGTGTACTAAGTAAACAAAGTAGATGAATACACACACTTTTGACCACCACTATGTAACTTGCCCGATTTGCCAAAAGCATTCTACAACCAAATCTGTTCAAACATACATAGGGTTGTTTACCTGTCCTTATTGTCAGGAAAGATTAGTAGTTTGCAAGAGTGGTCATTACGTTCGCGATCCCTTTAATTTTAAACAAATAGCGATTTCATCAGCACTGCGTCGTCAAAGCCGCCCCTTAGCTAGAATTATACGAGATTTTGTCATCCCCAAACACCCCATAGTAGCTCTGATTGTGAGTAGCGCCGTTGTCTTTGGTATGATTGCCATAAACCAGCAAAGCACAAGCAATGATTCACTGCCACCAGCAATAGAAGAAATCACAGAAGCAGGAAAAAAATCCCAGTGAGTGCATCTCCTGGGATCTATATCCTCTTCCACAGTTTTCAGTGTCAGTATATCAAAAAATATACAAAGTGACTAGTTATTTATAATTAGGGGATAGCGGTTAGTGGGTAGTAGTTAAAGAGTAAAAATTAACTCCTCATAACAAACTACTACGTGACTTGAAAAAGCTTGGCGAACAGGGAAAGTTACGGAGGTTGGGGGAGAAATTATTTTTCATGGGTTTTAATGTACGCAATTCAGCAACGGCTATTACCTACTAATCATTTCCAATCTACTTGTATCCTTAGTAACAAGTTTCCATCCCTCAGCTTGGTCGATTAACCTCACACAGTCAAGTTGGAGAGTATTAAAAGCAGCTTCATCTAGTAAGAAGTAGAATTTTTGGTTGTATTGCCAATATTCTTCTAGTTCTGGAATAGAAGCAGAAACAATTGTGCGATCGCTATAAAAATTTAGTGATGGACGCTGTTCAGGATTAGAGGTGTAAATTTTTGTGCCTGAAGGAACTTGCTGTTGAATCATAGCAGCAACAGGTTTGACTGGATAGCGTTCTCCTAATTCCCAAACCCAGTAGTTAGATTTCATCAACAACAACAGTGAAATATAACTCCCCCACAATAAAACCTTCAAAAACTGCTTGTCACCTCGCTCTGTCAAAATAGCCGCTAAAGCCATTGTGATCGCAACACTAGCAAAAACGAGTTGTAAATCTGGAGTTGGCGAGCCTCCCCAACCGTAATAGATGCTACCACCAGTTGCCACCACCGCCAAAATTCCTAAACCTACTACCCATGTACGCGGATAGGATGATAGTAAAGACGTATTTTCAATTTCTCCTAACTTAGCTCCGATTGCTAAAGCCAGACTTGGATAAATTGGGAACACATACCAAGGAAGTTTAGTTCCCATTAAAGAAATAGCAACTAAATATACTCCCATCCACACCAGTACGAGTTTTGCCCAGCCGAGATTGCGATTTTCCCAGCATAACCGCCAGCTTGAGGGCAAAAATAGCAACCAGGGCCATGTATATTTCAAAATTTCTAATACATAGTACCAAGGAGGCCCCGAATTTTCTTCTACAGATGCCCAAATGCGGCTAAGTGATTGATTGAGCATCCCGACATTGGTAAAAGTTTGACCGTATTCCCACCATTGAAAACCATACCAAAAAGCTACAGGAATAATGCCAATCAGCGTTCCGATCCACATATAGCCACTAGTCAGCAGTCGCGGTGTATCCCAAACCAAAAATGCAACTGCTATGGCACCCAATAATATCCCTAGTATACCTTTAGTCAGACAAATCAACCCAAAACTAATACCTACACCCAGGCAATAGCGTAAGTCACGACGCGATCGCAACAAACACAACATCATCAGTATAAAAAAACATACCACAGCCCCATCTAGCATTGCCAAACGTCCATGACGAACTACTGGCAGCATCGTTAGGTAAACTAATGCGCTATAAACTGCACAAAAACGTCGGCGAAAAATTTCACGACCAGTGGAATACACTAAAGGCACAGAAATGGCTGTTAATATTGCTCCAGGCAAGCGTGTTGTCCACTCATGTACACCCCAAATAGAGTAAGCCCAAGCAATCAGCAAGTGAAGCAACGGCGGCTTATTATGATAAGGCTCTCCTCCCAATGTCGGGTAAAGCCAACGCATGGAACCCAATGGAGCACGCCAAATTTCGCGGGCAACCTGTGCTACAGTACCTTCATCCCAATCTCGTAGTGGCAATTGACCGAGATTTATGGTAAAAATTAATACTGCTGCTACAAGCAGTACTATTATCCATGTCCAATCAATCCATTTCTCAAGCGCCCGATAATTTTTTTCGAGACTGCCCCAAGTAAAGCTTCCTTCTTGCATAGTTTAGGATAATTATTTTGCTTGCTGGTTCGATTACAAACAGACGCCTACGAGCCTCCATTGTTGCTATGAATGTAAAACCATTGCCCTGTGCTAGTTTAAGTCTATCTTTATTCTAGTTTTGTTGACAAATTTTCTAATGCCGTTTTAATTTGCACATTTCTTCAGTTTTTGCTAATTAATCATAATATTTTTTGACATATTTATCGAAATATATTTTAAATTTATTTAACAACCTTTAATTGAATAAACTGATATGAATATTATCTATCACAACTTACTTTGTAGACGATTGTTGAGATAAGTAATGAACTTACCTTTTACTTTAGATGTAGCTATTGGTTTAATTTTTATCTATTTAATTTTAAGCTTATTAGCTTCAGAAATTCAGGAACTTATTGCTACTGTTTTTCAATGGCGTGCCGAACACTTAAAAAAATCAATTGAAATCCTTTTAGCTGGGGATGTAAAAAATGCAGAGGAAGCTAAAGTTATCCAACTAGCTAACCAAATTTATGCTAATCCTTTAATTAAAAATATTAATCAAGAAGCAAAAGGATTATTGGCAACCCTACCTCGCAAGATTACTTGGGCAATTGCTTCTACGTATCGTTCTTTAAGAAAACCTAGACCAGGGATGAGTCAGAGTGAAAGTATTTTTGGCAAAGACAAACATAGTGGCCCCTCTTATATTCCTGCCGATATTTTTGCTATTACTCTCGTTGAAACATTACAAATACATTTTTTAGTAGAAAAACTTACTGAATCAAGGTTAGAAAGGTTTAAAAATGAAAGGTTATCCGAAATCAAAAATATTATTTTGGTCTTGCAAGAGCAAACAAATACTGATGAAGATTTGACATATTTTTTTAATAATATTTGTCATGGATTTGCAGACCTTCAGGAAGAATGTGACAAATATATTCAGAATTTTAAGCAAAAAAAAGCTAGTTTGAATACAAGTTTAAATTGTATGGCAGAAAGCTTCGACAGATATTTAGAGACTTTTGAGATGCAGATGCCCGATCATGAGTTATGTGCCAAAACCTTACGAAGACTAAAGTTTTTACGAAAAGATATTTTTAATGATATTGAGCAAGCAATATCTTTAGGAGGATTACGACCTAATATTAATGAAGTTGTAGAAACAGTCAGAAGAGGTAGTGATATTTATCAAGAGATTGAAGCATCAATTAAAGATAAAGATAGCGAAACATTTAAAGGAATCCAACAAGTTATTCAAACTTTACCACCAGCAGTGATAGATAATCTTGAGGTTTTGGCAAAACGTGCTCAAGTAAGAGTAAAAACAACAGAAGAGGGAATAAATGCATTACGTATAGAAATTGAAAATACATTTAATAGCTCTATGGAGCGAGCTTCTGGTGTCTACAAACGCAATGCCAAGGGAGTTGCAATTTTAATTGGCCTGACTATTGCTACTGCTGCTAATGCAGATGCATTTCATATGGTAAATAGACTATCAAAAGACTCTGCTTTGCGAGATACGATTACCAATAGTGCTGGAGAAATAGTTGTAATAAATAACAATCAAAGTATTAATTTAGATGCATTGAAAAGTGATGCTGATCGAGTTTTAACGGATATTGCTCTGCCTATTGGTTGGACTGATGTAAATTTAAATCAGCAACTTCACTGGAAACGTGATTTAAAACAAGCATTCCCAATTATTAAAATCATAACTTTAATTCCTGGTTGGATAATTAGTGGTATTGCTATTGCTATGGGCGCGCCCTTTTGGTTCGATTTACTTAGTAAAGTCGTGAATGTACGTAATGCAGGTACACGCCCTGCTTCTAATAGCCGTAATTTGGTTAATCATGAGGAAAATTAAAGCAGTAGCTCTGGTAAAGAAAACTAGAGCACTCTGGCTCTCTCAATCGTAGGGCGTAGACTCCTCTAGGCTACTTGAAGGGAGAGTCGCCCTTACCACAGAGTATGGTAAGCCAGCGCGGTGGTGTGCGCTGCATCCTATACTTTGTATTTCTTGAGAGTTTTGCAACTAAAAATACTATTTCCATTTTTGACACTCCCCCGACTCCGCTTCGCGGTCATTAGGGGGATTCTTGGTTCAACCAGCCGACTTATCTATATTATTATGATTTTGGGGCTAGATACTTATTTATATTGCAAAATTCAATTTATATACACTAATTTCTCTTAAATACTTTTACTATTTACTCTAAGTCAGAAAATGACCAAAAAGAATATTTATAGGCTATTTTGAGAAAAAAAAGGACTTAATGTAGGCTTGAGTCTGTTTATCTTTGATTATCTACATATCTTATTTGCATCTTATTTGTATATAAAATTGCAGCTACTGTTAATAGCTTTACATTGTCAGCTTCATGAAATTTTCATAAAGTATCAAATAGCAAAGTATTAATTATTACTATAAATTCGTCGTTGTTAGTTATTTACGATACCACAAGCCATAAAATAGAGAGCTTATACGTAAAAATATAAAGTTTTAGTAAAGTTTGACCAGAAGTAAGTGAAATTTAATTTTCTAGAGACTAGGATTTGTGAAGATGTGATTAAGTTTTCAATGTAAAAATAATAAAAATTCTGTTTGTATATCTTTCTAAAGTAGAAAGCTTGCTTAGTGTCGGTACTAGAGCTATCTACTTTTGTAGCTATTTCTGGGTAATTTTAATAATTTTGAACAGTAGCTATGAATATCAACATCACATACTGAATACTACTATAGGAGGAATTCAGTAAATCCTTAATCTCTTTAGATTGATAGAAACATAATAAAAATTTCATAAGCAGGATATAGGAGTCCAAATGTTTGCACCTGTGGGGAATAGAAGTTTAAGTTCGCTTACAAGGAATTAAATCACAAGTCATAAGCCAGTTTTACAAATAACTGTTAGCTGCATACGTCTTCTGAGGGCTTCCCACCGAGTATTGAGATTCCTAAGTATAAATACTACAAAACCAAAAATATATAGTAAGCAAAGATTAATTAAATTTTTTTTGGAATAAAAACAACATCATAATTGCACAGTTATTGTGTCAGGTGCATATCATGCGTAAACCTGTTCTGACAATTTTTTACCAATTCAATCCTTGGAACACTACTATTGGAGGTATCCAAACACTAATCAAAAATTTTATTAAGTACGCTCCTAGTAATTTTGAGGTACGGCTTGTAGGAACAACATCCAGCTTTGCCCCCCTCACTCCCACTGGTGGCGATCGCAACCAGGTAATAGGTAAATGGCAAGAAGCAGAATTGGCGGGACGAGTAATAAATTTTTTGCCTTTATTTGCATTAGAAAACGATAATGTTAGACATTTCGTACCTACTACCTTGAAATATACAACAGCTCTTTTAGGGCGTTGCTTTGCTTCAGATTTCATGCATTTTCATAGGCTAGAACCAACATTAGCAGCTTTGAAGTGGCGTGGGGAGAAAACTCTGTTTGTTCACAATGATATTCGGACACAAATGCAGGCTGGAGGTGATAAGAAGGCAATACTGTGGAGAAGATTTCCCACTGCCTATTTTGCCTTAGAAAAATTTTTACTTGGACAATTCAATCAAATTCTCTCATGCAATACTGAAGCGATAGAACTATACCAACAACACTATCCAAAAATAGCAGAACGTGTAGCTTACATCAAAAATTCATTTGACGATAAGATTTTCTACCCGTTGAGTAGAGAGGAAAGAGAAGCTTCTAGATGGGAACTAGCATCTCGGTTGGGTTTGGCAAAGGATACACGTTTTGTGCTGTTCGCAGGAAGACTGCACCCGCAGAAAGATCCCATTTTATTGGTACGTGCATTTGCAGCATTGAATATTGCCAATGCTCATCTACTATTAGCAGGTGATGGGGAGCTAGCAACAGAATTACGTGCAGAAATCCATCGCTTAGGATTATCCAATCAAGCAACTATGCTTGGAGCAGTTGCCCAAACAGAAATAGCACAGTTGCATCGCATTAGTCATGTCTTTGTTCTCAGCAGTGCATACGAAGGTTTACCCTTAGTGGCACTTGAAGCACTTGCTAGTGGAACACCAGTAGTCACGACTAGATGTGGTGAAACGCCAAAACTTCTTACCACTAACACTGGAGTTGTTTGTGAACAACACACACCAAAGTGCATAGCAGACAGTTTACGCAAAGTATTGCTGCATCCAGAGAATTATCCAACTGAATTTTGCATACGGGCTGCGCAACCCTATGCTGCAAGTACTGTTGTCAATGAAGTTTATAGCCAAATGTGGCAACGCTGGGAACAGCAAAACCAATTAGCTTTTGTATAAAGATGCGAATCAGTAATTCTGCCTGCCCCTAGAAAGACTGTGACAAAAGATAGCCCAAATAACAAACGATCAAAAGCGATGTAGGTGTTTCAGTTCCAATAGTTTCTACATTTAGCACAAGTGTAACTGACATGAAGATAGCTGTAATTGGTGCAAAAGGATTGCCTCCTAAACAAGGTGGCATCGAACATTACTGTGCAGAATTGTATCCGCGTATGGTAGCACAAGGTCACACTGTGGATTTATTCGCCCGCTCTTCCTATACCGAGAGTTCCTGGCTTAACCAGTGTGACTTCCAAGGGGTGCGAGTCATCTCTTTACCCAGTTTGCAACTTAGAGGTGCAGACGCCTTGATTTCGTCGGCTGTTGGTGCGATCGCATCTGCTGGCAATAAATACGATATCATTCATTTCCACGCTCTGGGCCCATCTCTATTTACTGGTTTGGCTAAATTTACTACTCCTGCCAAGGTAGTAGTTACTTGTCAGGGTTTAGATTGGCAACGTGCCAAGTGGGGCAGTTTTTCTACTCGCTTAATTCACACTGGAGAGAAGGCAGCAGTACGTTTTGCTCATAGCATCATTGTTGTCTCGGATGCGCTCAAGTTCTACTTTCTACAAACCTATGGTAGGGATACAGTTTACATTCCCAATGCTCCAGCTAGCTACGGGAAATCAGATCCAAATTTTACCTACGGAACTCAGCTCGGCTTGGAGCAAGGACGCTATCTGCTGTTCTTGGGTAGATTGGTGCCAGAAAAACGTCCCGACTTACTTGTCGAAGCCTTTAGTTCTTTGAAACCAAAGGGGTGGAAACTAGTTCTAGCTGGAGGTGTTAGTGATACAAAATCTTTCACCACCAAGCTCTTAGAAAAGATAGCCAATGATCGCAATATTGTCTTTGCTGGCGAACTCAGAGGTGTTCGTCTTTGGGAGATAGTTCGAGGTGCCGGGTTGTTTGTACTTCCTTCAGATTTAGAAGGATTACCTCTGGCAATGTTAGAGGCAATGCAAGAGGGCATACCAGTCGCAGCAAGCGACATTCCACCCCATGAGCAATTAATTGGTAGAGAACGAGGAATGCTTTTTGAAACTGGAAACCTTAACTCTTGTATTCGTTCTCTAGATTGGGCAATTCATCATCCCACAGAAATGACGGCAATGGCTAAGAATGCACAAAAATACGTGCAACTTAACTACAGCTGGGATCGGATTACTTCTGAAACCTTGAAACTATATACAAATCTTTTGAACTCCCCTGAGCTAGTAGACATCCCACAACTAACCTAAATTGTCTGTCACATCAACTTTGTCGGGTGAATCAACTTAGGGTATACACAATGGAAAAAGGCTTTTCATCTTTACTCTTGATATTTAAGCGGCGTGCTTTTCCAGCCTTAGCTACGTTCACTGCTGTAATTGGTGGAGCGATCGCCTATCTCCACGTAGCTCCCTATCGCTACCAAACTTCAGCGCGGCTCATGCTTGACGACAAAAGGGTGAGCGTTTCTGACTTAGGACGCGATCTTACCCAGATGCCAACGAATATACCAGGTGGCCCTAGCCCGTTAGCTGATCAAGCAGAATTAATTAAGTCTCAACGTGTTCTGCGTAGAGCGATCGCCAGAGTTGTTCCTCAGTTAAACAGTAATTCGCTTTCAACTCCACTTACACCTGAGACAGTTCGTCAAGGCTTGAAAGTGAAAATTGTTCCAGCTACCAATATTTTAGAGGTGAGCTATCAAGACAAAGATCCTGCACTTGCTACCAAGCTAGTCAATGCTGTTTCTCAGGCAATGGTTGAGGATAATACGCAAATCATTCGCCAAGAAGCTGCCAACGTGCGGAAGTTTTTACAACAACAGGTACCAGAAGCCAGACAACGGTTGGAGAAAGCTGAACTCATTGAAAATAAATATAGACAAGACAGTGGTATTGTTTCCTTTGATGAGCAAACTAAGAGTTTAGTAAATAGCCTTGCCACTTTGGAAGAACAAGAAGGTACTCTGAGCGCTCAACTCCAAGAATTGCGCTCAAAAGAAGCTTCGCTGCGACAAGTCACCGACGCCAAAGCCCTCAATCAAGCCTATGCATCTGTACGTGGCGGACAAAACGAAGAACTCAAGATGTTGCGCGCTAAGTTGGCAGAGTTGGAGACAAAAGTAATTGAGACTGGCTTGTACTTTACAGACAACCACCCCACTGTCATTAAACTCGTACAACAAAGAGACGGATTGCGTGCTCTATATCAAAAAGAACTAGCGCGCGTCTCACCTCAAAATCAAGCCATCCCTGCAACCACTGTCGCCAGCGATCAAATCAGTCAAGATCTTACCTCCCAATTACTTATAAATGATGTTGAGCGCCTGGCAGTTGAAAATAAGCTCAAAGTTGTGCAAGCAAATCGCGCCAGTCTGCAAACTCGCTTGGCAGAACTACCAATTACACAGCAAAAGCTGACGCCACTAATCCGGCAACGGGAAGAAAGTGCAGCATCTTTGAAATTACTGCAAAGCAAACTGGAAGAAGCACGGATTGCAGAAGCCCAGCTAGTAGGAAATATTCAAATTATCGAAGCCGCTCAAATTCCACTGCAACCTACTTCACCCCATAGGAAAGCTGTATTGGCGATCGCTGCTGTATTCGGGGCTGCTTTAGCCACAGGAGTTGTCCTGCTATTGGAGCTAATGGATAATACGTTAAAGGATGCTTCCGAAGCAGAAGAACTGCTGAATCTGCCATTGCTAGGAGTGTTGCCGCGTTTGCCTGGTCAAACTCTTGTCCTTGAACCATCTGAACGATTCTTGGATAATAGTGCCTTGATTGAGCCTTACCGGATGCTCTTCAAAAACTTAGAGTTTCGCAGTACTGAGCCGTTACGACAGATTGTTGTTAGCAGCACCATATCGGGAGAAGGTAAATCTGTAGTTGCTTCACACCTAGCTGCTGTTTGTGCAATGTTGTCTCGGCGTACATTACTGATTGATGCAGATTTGCGCCGCCCTGTGCAACACACACTGTTTAACTTAGCTCCCCAGCCAGGAATTACAGATTTAATTTATGGAGAGAGATCCTTACAGCAAACGGTGCAGCCAACTCGGATTGAGAATTTATCTGTGTTGACTTGCGGTGAATTGCACGGACGCCCCTTGCAGTTGCTCGAGTCAAATGCGATGAAGTCTTTACTAGCAGAAGCAGCTCAACAATACGACTGCGTGATTTTAGATACTCCTCCTCTTAGTGCTTGCGCTGATGCCCATACATTGAGTCGGCAAAGTAACGGAGTTCTGCTAGTGACACGTCCTGGTTTTACAATTAAGGAGGTTTTGCAAAGAGCAGTATCAGAATTAACACACAACCAAATACCAATTATGGGAGTAGTTGTGAATGGAATCACAGATCAAACCGAACGATATTACCGCTATCCCGTGAATGGTTACCAACCGCGATCGCCCAGTCCTTTCAGACGTTTAGCCAATCTGGGAGGCGCTGATAGAAATTCTCCACACAATTCAAGGTTTAGATAAAGTATGCTGTCCGATCAAACCTCAAGTCATTCCTCTCGTCTGGCACTCTTGGTTGGGTTGGCAGGTGTGGGAATTGGTATAGTTGCAGGATTTATTGCAGGTGCTAAACCGCTATTACTGGTATTGGTTCTAACTGCGGTGCCGATACTTATCTTCTTCTTTGCCAGATTTGAGCAAGCTGTGCTGGGTTTGTTGATTCTGCGCGGTTCTCTTGATGTTTTCTCGGCTCAACAGATACCCGCTGCATTTGGTATAGGCTTCATTTTATTAACTTTGCTATATGTAACGGTAAGGTTACTAATAGGCAAAAGTGTACACACTGATGGCTTTTGGTGGTTCTTTGTGGGCTGGGTGATGTTACAAGGCTTATGGGTAATACTCTTACCTGTAGGAGGTTTGGGATTAGATGCTTCGTTTTTGCCAGAAGCTATCCGCGAGTGGGTACGTCTATTTTCTTGGGCTATGGCTTACTTACTGGTAATGCAACTTAAAGATAGACTCCCTCCCGAAAAAGTTATTTCTAGCTTGTTCCTGGCTTTATTTATACCAATTACAGTAGCATTGATGCAGATGTTTCTACCTTCGCTCCTACCTCCCTTCTTAGGAGCTGATGATGGTCGAATCAAAGGCACTATTGGTCACCCCAATGGCTTTATCAGCTTTTTATTGCTGTTTATTGGTTTAACGTGTTGGAAACTAAATCAGTCTAGGCAACGCTTATCCTGGCTTTTCTTATTAGGCTTGCTGGTACTCTGCTATGCAGGCACTAAATCTCTATTTGGCTTAGTAATGCTTTCTGTTTTTGTGCTTGTTTTGATTGCACCTAGATTAAACCCAGTCACCCTCATTGGTGGGGCGCTATTGATTGCCTTAGTAATAGGACTGTTTGCCAGTTCAGAGTATGGACAACATCGCATTAGCTCGATCACTAATACGCCACTACTCAATCCAGACATGGATATATCACGGGCAATTCTGCTGTCGCAAGGAGATATGAATAGCTTCAACTGGAGACTTTCTCAATGGAATTTAATACTTAACCGCTGGCAGCACTACCCAATTTTTGGTTACGGTTTGGGGTTGAGCATTCCAGTGGCTGGCAATGGAGCTTATCCTCACAATGATTACCTGAGAGCATTGATAGAAGGGGGAATTGTGGGTTTGGTGAGTTTTGCAATCTTTCTTGTTGCCCAGGGTGTGCGTCTTGTCCAGTTAATCTACTCAGCACCTCGTGGAAGTGCAAAGCGCAACCTGTGTTTCATTCTGTTAGCTATTTTTCTCTCTATACCAGTAGCAATGGTTACTGAAAATATCTGGAGCCAAACCCCTACCTTTTTCTACTGGTGGTCTATCTTTGCGGTAGCTGGTTGGAATTGGAATGAAACTCAGACTTTGGATAACTCAGTATCTGCTAGTAAACTTTTAAGGAGATAGTACGTATGTTACTTGCTGACAAAATCACTGGTTTTACTCAAGCATTAAAAATCTGCGAGTAATTACTCTCATATCGTATGAAATTGAATCTTTTGAAAACAAAATGATTGAATGCTAGCTCAGAGTTAGATTAATGGAGCCTAATCTAGATATGAGTACCTTCATAAATTATATTACGCAAGATTGGCAGGTAAATGACGACACTAGTACTAAGTCTCGTTTCATATTATTGATGTTTCGTTCAGCACAATTACTTGGTCGTTTACCTGCACCTTTTTCCTTATTTTCTACTTTTTCTAGAGTCTTTTATCAATTAATAGTAGATTGGATATTAAACGTTGAATTACCTTGGGATACACAAGTAGGTGCCAGTCTTAAACTAATTCATAGTGTGGCTTTGGTTGTCAATCATGAAACTATCATCGGAGCTAATTGTACTCTCAGGCATTCAACAACAATTGGCAACAAAAAACTACCCGATGGTTCCTATAGTAAATGTCCAAAAATTGGAAATAATGTAGATATTGGCTCCAACGTTGTCATTATTGGTTCAATAGTAATTGGTGATCATGCCGTAATTGGGGCTGGTTCTATCGTTGTCAAAGATGTTCCCGCAGGTGCTGTGGTTGCGGGTAATCCTGCAAGAGTTATTCGCATATTAAATATTAATTCGACTCCTATTTTAGATAAAGGATTAGATGCTTTAGAACATCTGTCAGTATCAATTAATTCTTAATTAAGAGTCTTTTTATTTTCACTCTAAAGGTTGAATTTATGCCAAAAGTTTCTGTGATTATTCCAGCTTACAATGCAATGAACTATTTGCCAGAAACGGTAGATAGTGTTTTGAGGCAGACTTTTACAGATTTTGAAGTCCTAATTATTGATGATGGTAGCTCAGATCAGATTGTGCAGTGGGTGTGTGAACTAAAAGATCCACAGGTGAAATTAATTTCGCAAGAAAATCAAGGTGTATCAATAGCACGCAACACAGGTATTGCCCACTCTCAAGGAGAATATGTGGCATTCTTAGATGCTGATGATTTATGGACACCGACAAAGTTAGAAAAACAAGTTATTTGTCTAGATCAAAATCCGTCAGTAGGCTTGGTACATACCTGGATGGTTTTAATTGATTGCAAGGGTAAGTCTAGCGGTAGAGTAATGACTTCCAATGCTGAAGGTAATGCTTGGAAGCAACTACTGGAGAAAAATATGGTAGCTTGTTCTTCTGTTATGGTTCGTCGTTGTTGTTTGCAAACTGTCGGGGGATTTGAACCAAATTTAAATTTTGCTGAAGATTGGGATATGTGGATTCGTTTCTCCTCTCATTATCCCTTTGCTGTTATCAAAGAACCTCTTTATTATTATCGGCAAGTTCCTAACAGCCTCTCTAAAAATATTCAAGTGCTAGAGCAAGCATTAAATTTGGTAATTGAAAAAGCATTTTGCTCTGTAACAAAGGAGCTAATGTACTTAAAAAATCACAGTTATGGATATGCTAACCTTTGTTTAGCTTGGAAAGCTTTGCAAAGTAACTGTAGAGATTACAACCTAGCATCTTATTATCGACAACAAGCTATTTCCTACTACCCTCAACTACGTTATTCTCGTGAGTATATGCGCTTGAGTGTGGCAATAACAGCGCTGCAATTATTTGGAACTAATAACTATAGCAAATTGCTAGAACTTACTTATACTCTGCGCCGACAGATTTTAAATTTTCCAAATTTAAGTTCCATAAATACTTTCACTATTGCGGATAAATCTACTAATTAACTGTAAACAATGGACTTTAAAAGTGAACAGGAGATAGGGAGGGAAAAGCAAAAGGTTTGGGATAGGAATTTAAACTCCCATAGTGGAATAGATAAAACTATGCTAGCGCCTGACGTTGTTAAACAAGAATCACGAATTCCAAATAAAAATAAAGAACCAGCGATCGCATTACTGCATTGCATGGATCTAATCGACGATTTTTTGGATCACATTAATATTTCATTCGAGACTTACTGTCATGAGTTTGTGGGTAGCTGGATGTTTGGCTACATCAATGCGCTAAAACTGGTTGGTGTACGAACAGTGCTATTCTGCATTTCTGCTCGTGTTGCTGAAGTTTCACGCTTTACCCATGTGCCTACTGGTGCCACCATCTGCGTGTTGCCGGCTCCTAAAAGCTATCTTGGCTACCGTATGGTGCGACATCAAGCACTCAGATTTTATGGTGCGAGTGAGGGAAAAACATTCACAGACATTCAAGACTTGAATGCCACCCGTCGTTCCCTACTTACAACACTTAAGAATCTGGCTCAGAGTATGGGAACTTACTTATCTACACCACTAGGCTTACTTATTCAGGAAATTAGAAACGAGGGTTGTGAAACAATTTTGTGTCAAGAGTATGAGTATGCCCGCTTTGATGCTTGCGTATTTCTAGGCAAGTTAATGAGTTTACCAGTATTTGCCACTTTTCAAGGAGGTGACAAGACACACAGTTTTCTGGAATACCCCCTGCGACAGATGGCATTAAGAGAATGTACAGGTGTAATTATTTCAACGCAAAAAGAGATTGAACGGGTTCGCGATCGCTATCAACTACCGCCTGCTAAAATAGCTCGCATTTTCACTCCAATGGATACAGGAACCTGGTATTCCATTGATCGGACTCAGGCACGTTCTGCACTTGGCATTCCACTGGATGCTCAGATAGTGGTGTGTCATGGGCGTATAGATTTTCATCGCAAAGGGCTAGACATTCTGTTAACCGCTTGGGAAAAGATTTGTCGCGATCGCCCTGATCGAAACTTACAGTTACTCCTAGTAGGAACAGGTTCAGACGCAAACAAATTGCGCGAATGTATTGCAAATATGAACTTACAAGGCGTGATTTGGCAAGACGAATTTGTCAACGATCGCTCTATACTTCGGCTTTATCTCTCGGCGGCAGATGTTTACACTCTGGCTTCTCGACAAGAAGGTTTTCCTGTCGCACCACTGGAAGCAATGGCTTGTGGTTTGCCCGTAGTTGCAGCTGATGCTCCTGGTATTCCCGACATCTTGGAAGGAGGAGAGATTTCTGGTGGTTTAGTTGTGCCAAGGGAAGATGCAACCGCACTAGCGCAAGCACTCAGTCGTGTTTTGGATGATGAAGCTTGGGGACGCGAGTTAGGTAAGCGCGCTCGTCGCCGCATAGAGGAATACTTTTCGCCTCAGGTAATAGGCAAGCAATTACGAGACTTTATGTTGAGGCAGAAAGTGGAGTCAAAAGAAGTCGGGGATCTAAATCACCCGTAAGTTTTACGAAAATAAACAAAATTATGTCTTGTTTTCTACTACTAATCACTGTACGAGCGGGTTTAAAAGATAAATAATCGGTTTGATCAGCAAGATTATCAGCAAAACCCGCCCCTACTAATACCAATAATCAACTTTTTTGGAGTCAAATATGCCAAAAGTTACTGTTGTCATTCCTGCTTACAATGCTATGGCTTTTTTGCCAGAAACTTTAGAAAGTGTTTTGCAGCAAACTTTCACTGATTTTGAAGTATTGATTGTTAATGATGGCAGTACAGATAACATTGTGGAATGGGTTGCTGGTATTGCGGATACACGCGTAAAATTGATTACGCAACCAAATCAACGTGTCTCGGCAGCACGTAATACAGGCATCACTAATGCTCAGGGAAAGTATATAGCTTTTCTAGATGCTGATGATTTGTGGGAGCCAACAAAGCTAGAAAAACAGGTACGTTGTTTAGATGAGCAATCAACAGTAGGTTTGGTATATACTTGGACGCTTTTAGTCGATCAAGAAAACAATCCCACAGGTAGAATTTTTGCTTCCTATCTTGAAGGTAATGTATGGAATAAATTGCTAGAAAATGACCCAATTTCTAGTGGAAGTTCACCGTTAGTTAGACGAAATTGCTTTGATAATATTGGGCTATTTGATCGGAATTTGGCTTATGCACCAGATTTAGATATGTGGGTTCGCATTGCTTATCGCTATCCGATTGCAGTCGTCAAAGAACCTTTAGTCCGCTATCGACAACTTCCTAATAGTTTCTCCAGAAACCGCCAAGGAATGATTAAGGAACTTCGCCAAGTTGTCGAGAAAACATTTGCATCTGTTCCCCTAGAGCAGTTGTATTTGAGAAATCGGTGTTACACCAGTATATTTTTTGGTTTAGCATGGCTGGCTGTAGATGAAGGAGACTACAAAAAGGCGATTCATTTCCGTCAACAAGCTTTTCTACACTATCCGCAAGTGTTCTTTTCTGAAAAATATCTGCGTTTGAGTTTAGCGATCGCCATGATCCGTTGGTTTGGTGCTGATGGCTACGATGGAGTGCGAAGTTTAACTCATATCTTACGCCAACGCATATTTGGTATCTCAGTCTAATTAGTGATTCAAATTAATAATGATGCACAAAAGTCAGCGGTATTTGAGACAAAATACAGTTCAAAAAGTAACTCCAAGAGATCACAGAATAGTGCATCGCCCTGAAAGTCTAATGAGGCATCCGCTTCAATTATTCAAAGAAATGGGGCGGGATTTATTAGCATCACGAGATTTAGCTTGGCGACTGATGATTCGGGATATCAGGGCTAAATATCGTCAGTCATTTTTAGGTATTTTCTGGGCAATTATACCTCCAATACTCATGGCAGTTGGCTTTACTCTTGCTCAAGGAGGTGGAGTTGTCAACATTGGTGCTACGGACTTGCCCTATCCTGCTTATGTCATGTTCAGCATGACATTGTGGCAAACCTTTGTCGAAGCGCTGAACGGGCCACCTCAAGCAGTAACAGCTGCTAAGATGATGCTCTCTAGAATTAATTTCCCCAGAGAAGCGCTAATCGTTGCCAAATTGGGTGAAGTTTTTTTCAATTTTGGCATCAAACTAATTCTGATTGTAGGCTTGTTCATCTGGTATCAAATCCCAATCACTTGGAGCGTTTTTTTAGCACCAGTCGCATTAATTCATTTAGTATTGCTAGGAACTTTTTTTGGTTTGCTGTTAGCTCCACTAAGCGCTCTTTATCAAGATTTTTCAATGGGGATAACCTTAATCACTGGATTTTGGCTATTTCTTACCCCAGTAGTTTATCCAGTTCCCAATCATGGAATATTCGGCTCTATTGTCAATCTAAATCCTGTTACACCTTTGCTAGTAACAACGCGGGAGTTGGCAACAACAGGTGTGATATCCGATCCACAAGGATTTTGGATAGCCAGCCTAATTGCAATGGTGGGATTACTGTTAGCTTGGATTATCTATCGTCTTGCAATGCCTTATGTAGTTGAAAGAATGAGTTCTTAATAATGATTAACATTGATCAGCAAGAAATTTCAGCAAATTCATACAAAGATGAAGTAGTTCTTTCGGTTAACGGAGTTGCTAAAAAGTTTTGTCGAGATTTAAAGCGATCGCTACTCTATGGTATTCAGGATATTGCTTCTGAAGTTCTTGGTTTGCGAGAGAAAAACGACATTCTTCGACTTAAAGAATTTTGGGCGTTAAAGGATGTTAATTTTCAATTACACCGAGGAGAAGCACTTGGTTTAGTTGGTAAAAATGGCAGTGGAAAATCTACCCTATTGCGGATTATTGCAGGGTTGATTAAACCCGATACTGGTTTTGTAGAAGTTAATGGTCGGATAGCACCTTTAATTGCCTTAGGGGCTGGATTTAATCCTATTTTGACTGGGCGAGAAAATATTTATGCCAATATGTCAATTTTAGGTTTATCTACAAAGGAAATAAATGAGCGATTTGATGAAGTTGTCAAGTTTGCAGAAATAGGAGATGCAATTGATGCACCAGTACAGAGTTATAGTTCTGGAATGGCAGCACGCTTAGGTTTTGCCAGTGCAATTCATACTGAGCCAGACGTTCTTTTAATTGATGAAGTTTTGGCTGTTGGAGATAGTCGATTTAGAGGAAAGTGTTTTCAGAAATTGCACGATCTGCGTCAAAAAGGTACATCTTTTATTTTAGTTAGCCATGATGCTCATTCAATTCTAACTGTATGCGAATCTGCTGTTTATCTCAAACAAGGTGAGTTTCTTGGATATGATGATGCAGGCTCAATTATTAATCAGTACGAAAGGGATTTATTTTTAAATGAATTAGAAGCTGAAACACAATTAATTCCCTTTTTGCGGAAAAGAGAAAGTTATGGTTTAGAAATTAAATCTCTATTTTTTAGAAATAGTCAAGGTGAAATAATTGAATCACCTATAAGTGGTGAACAAACTTTTTTATGTATTAAATGTAAAGTTCTTGCAAAACTTGAGGATGTTAGTATTACATTCGCTATCAAGGGATTAGGAGAAGGAGGCGACACAATTTTACTTATTAACAACCTAAAAGACAAAAATAATATATTCCTTTTGCCCGGTGAAAATGAAGTCCAATTAGAAATGCCTTACATGGGCTTAAAGCTAGGAATTTACATCATGGATGTATATGCGAAAAAGGAGAGGATGTATCATCTCGATGCAGTAGAATCCTTTCAATTTCGGGTAGAAGGAAGAGAAGAAAGCATCAGTAGATGTTTATTCTATCAACCTCGCAAGTGGAATATAATACATCCTTAAAATACTTCAATTTGTTTGTTAATGAAAGAAGACATAGTAAACACAAATCATATTTCTAAATAAGGAAAGATAAATACTATGAAATCTCTCAGTCAAGAACAAGTTAAGCAATCAATAGAGACAAACTTACCTAGTTTCTCGATTGTATTTGAAACCGAAAATCTTGCAAGTGTAGAACTAGATAATATCTATCGAAGTTTAGCTTCAATTGCTGCCCAAGATATCTCACCTGAGCAAGCCAATGAATTTTTAATCATTGATGGTGGCTATGCACCACAAGAAGTGATAGATAAAATATGCTCTAAATATCCTTGGATTAGTGTGCAAAAAGCACCTGGATTAGGCTACTATGAAGCAAAAATGCTTGGTGCTACCCTAGCCACAGGTGACATTATTGTTTATTGCGACTCAGATTGTGTCTATGTCTCAAATTGGCTGAGGAATATACTTACTACTTTCTTGCAAAGCTCAGACATTAATGTTGTTGCTGGAGAGACAAGTACACCTGTCAGAAATGCGTATGAACTCGCCATAGCAATACACTACTTCTTTCCTCGATTTTCAGATCAACAGGAACCATATATATCAGACTACTATTTTCTAAATGCTGTTGCCTTTCGTCGTGATTTTATCTTGCAATATCCTATCCCTACTAATTTACCGCTTTATCGGGGTAATTGCGACATACATTGTTACTATTTTCATTCCCTTCTGGGAAACAAAATCTGGAAACACCCAAAAGCTCAAGCGACTCACGAACCACCAACACTGTCTTTTTGTATTTGGCGTTATTTATTAATGGGACGAGATCGCGTGTTGAAGGAGCACATTAAGTATCTTTTGACAAAAAATTCGGATTGGACAGATTATGCTCAATTATCTACGGATTTAAATTGGACACTACCTCAGAAAATCAAAGGAATTATCTCCATAATCAAGCTAATAAAACCGTTTGATCATGAGAAAATTCTTGCTGTTTTACAAGAAGATAAAAGCCGCTCATTTTTTCTACCTTTAGCAGTACCAATTGTACTATTTTTGGAATCTATTCTTACTATTGGTAGCATCGTCACTTATCTAAAAAGTGACTTTTTGCTCAGGGTTTATTCTCAATCAGAAGATAATTTCACCTATCTACACCAATCGTAAATCATAATTTGTGGAATGAAACCAAAAAAATATTGTTGAGCTTTGTTCTTTGATATCTTGTACTACCCAATTGACTGCCAGAGAATAAATTCTCTGTCTTGGAGCAGAACTCAGTTAAAACTTACTTAAAGATTGTTGTAGTCAGATTGAACTGACTTTAGTTATTAGCCAAAAAATTTATTTCTTGGCTTGATGAAAAGCTATCAAACATAAACTATAAGCTTGTATAAATATGATTAACAATCAAACAGATAGTTTAAATAATCAAGCATTTTTGCCCAAGGTTTCGGTTGTTGTTCCGGTTTATAACGGTGAAGCAGACTTACCAGACTTGATAAATTGTTTGTGCGTGCAAACTTATCCGCGCGATCGCGTCGAGTATATATTGGTGGACAATGGCAGTAGCGATCGCACAGCCGAAATTATCAAACAAAAAAGTGAAGATGCACAACAGCAGGGAATAACAATTCGCTACCAAAGCGAAAATAAAATTCAAAGTTCATACGCTGCTCGCAACGCTGGTATTCGTGCTAGCAATGGTGAAATTATCGCCTTTACCGATGCCGATTGTCGTCCCCAGCCAGATTGGTTGTATTTTATTGTTCAAGCCTTTGCCGATCCTACAGTTGGTGTGGTTGCTGGTGCGATATCTGCTTTACCAGGGCAAACACTATTAGAGAAGTATGCAGCCAACAGGAAGATTTTGTGTCACGAAGGAGCAGCATCTCATCCATTTCTTCCTTATGCAGCAGGAGCAAATTTAGCAATTCGACGCCAAACTTTGCAAAAGGTTGGTTTGTTTCGCCCCTATCTCACAACGGGTGGAGACGCTGACATCTGTTGGCGAATTCAACAGCAATCCTCTTGGCGATTTTGCTGTGCGGATAAAGCCATAGTTCAGCACCGTCACCGTGTCAATCTGCGGGAAATTACAAATCAATTCCACCGTTACGGGCGTTCTCATCAATATTTGAAAGAACTGTATGGTACTGATGTCTTCCAAAACATATGGAATGTTAAAGACTACTTCTATCACTGGCTCCGGTGGCTATTAAAAGAATTGCCACTTACAGCCGTGAAAATGATTGTAGGTAAAGCCACTCTTTTAGACTTGTTAATCACACCTATTGATTTACTCATTATTCAAGCTGAAGCAACTGGAAGGAGGGAAGCTAAGTTATCAGAAAAAGCTTGGCAAGTCGAGTGGTTGTAAAAATTTCAATTGTTCAACCCAGAATTATAAAGCAAAAAATAGATGAATGGAAATTTGTATGTTTCAAAGTTTTATTCTGGATATGGCTCCTGTTTTTCTCAGTCAAAATAGAATAACTAGTACATCAAAAAAAGTACTAGTTATATCTCCTGTTCCGTCCCATCCTCAAAATGCAGGTAATCGAACTAGAATTTATAATCTGTTAATGAACCTAAAAAATCTAGGTCATGAAGTACATTTTTTGTACATTCAACAGGAGATAGCAGATGAAGATTTAATGTGCCAAACTTGGGGAGAGAATTTTTACTCTTTACCCTATACAGATTGCTGGCAAAGAAAACGGAGCTTATTTGCAAGAATTATTAGAAAATTAAGATGTTTTCTAACCAACTATCCTAAATTTCCTGGTGCGGTAGATGATTGGTACGATAATTCTATAAATCAGTTTTTAGTAGAATTACAAACAAAAATTAAGCCAGATATTGTAATTGTTGAATATGTATTTTTCTCTAAAGCTCTCAAATACTTTAGTGATGACGTTTTGAAAATAATTGATACTCACGATATATTCAATGATAGAGTTAATTTATATAAAAATAACGGTCAACAATATTATTGGTACTCTACAACTCTTCAAGAGGAAATAAAGGGACTTTGCCGAGCAGATTTAGTTATAGCCGTACAAAAAGAAGAAGAAGAATATTTTAAAAAGCTAGTAGGAAACAAAGTTATAACTATAGGTCATACGGTTCCACTGCGCAGACCGAAACAGATTGCACAGCCTCGTAGAAAAATTCTTTATGTAGCTTCTAGAAATGAAATCAATATTCATAGCTTTGGCTACTTTATTAAAGAAGTTTTACCAAAAGTTAGAGCAAAGCTTCCTGATGTTCAACTTGCGATCGCAGGAAATATCTGTGAAGTGATAGAGGATACTGACGGATGCGTCAAGCTTGGATATATAGACAACATAAATGAGGTTTATGATACTGCTGATATAGTTATTAATCCTATTCTCTTTGGGACAGGTTTAAAAATCAAAACTATTGAAGCTTTAGGACAATCTAAAGTGTTGATTACTACACCTGAAGGTGCTAAAGGACTAGAGCAAGGAGCTAATCAAGCTTTTATTGTTGCTAAGAATTTAGACGAATTTGCTCAATCTATAATTCAAGTTATGATGAATCCAATCTTGTCTAGGAATCTCTCAGAAAATGCCTATGTATTTGCTAAAGATTATAACCAAAAAGTTATTGAACTCTTAGGAAATAGACTTAATTAGATAGTCAGTTTTATTGATTTTAAAATTTCAATTAAGCTATTTTTTAATAATGACAGTAAGGTTAAAACTGATAATAGTAGTTAATATATGTTAAAAGAAGATATTAATCGTCATATCAAAATTCAATTTATTAGTAGAGATGTTCCTGTCGAAAACACTGCTGGTAATGCTACTTATCTACTTGATTTTATGCGCTACTTGCGGCAAGCTGGTTATGAAATTGAGTATGTACTTACTAATTCATCACCTAACGGTAGAACTCCCTGGTACATCATTCCGCCTACGTTAGCAACACTTGCTAATGTGTCAGTTAAAAATAACCTGAAAATAGGTCGCCTTCTGCTTAGATTTAACTCTTTATCAGATTGGTTAATTGAGTTAGTACGATTGGCTTATGATCGCTTACCAGAAAAACTGAAAAACATTTACCGTTCTGCCAGAAATAAACGACAGATAAAGCCTTTATATGTGATTTCTACTCAAAAGTGGGATATTTTGGCAACTCCAGAGGAAGTAGCTTTTACAGGTTCACAGTTTGCTAGATTTAAGCCAGATGTTGTCGTCGTTAATTACGCTTGGCTAAGTGATGTATTTGATGTTATCTCAGCCGATTTATCAATATTAAAAGTCATATTAACACATGACATTCTTCATAGAAGAGTTGCAGATTTAAAACAAATCGGAGCACACATAGACATTTCAGAATGGGATAGGAACAAGGAAGTTGTACAGTTACGTAAAGCACAAGTGCTGCTGGCTATTCAGGAAGAAGATGCTAGGTTTTTTAAGGAAATGGTATCTCAGTGTGACGTAATTTCAATGCCCATATCTGCAGTATGCCACTCTCATACTAACAAGCAAGTACCCGGTCGTTGCCTGTTTGTAGGTAGTGGTGCAGACCACAACTACTATGGTCTTAAGTGGTTTCTTGAAGATGTGTGGCTAAGGGTTATAGAATCAATGCCCAATGTCACTCTCCACGTATGCGGTTTTGTGTGTAATTTAATTCAAGGAAATTATCCAAATGTTCGCTTTTTAGGTAGAGTTGACAATTTGGAATCAGAATATGGCGCGGCTGAACTCTGTCTGGTTCCTTTATTGGCTGGTAGCGGGCTGAAAATTAAACTTGTCGAGGCAATGTCCTATGGGCGTGCTTGTATTTCTACCAGTGTAGGCGTTCAAGGACTACAAGAGGTTGTTGGTAGTGCTGTTTTAGTAGCAGATACACCTGAAGATTTCGCAGCAGCCATGCACACAGTTCTAACCAAAAAAGCAAAGCGTCAATGGATGGAGGAACAAGCTCATAGGTACGCGATCGCCAAGCTATCTCCTCAAGCAGCTTATCAACCGTTTGTGGATTATACCCACCAGTATTTACAGCAACTAAGTAGTAAGCAGTAGGTAAAATACCCTCTCTAAGCAAGTTTCAAAGATTAGCATTTCACATTTGACAACATTTTCTTAGTAAATACATCTAAAAGGTAAGAAGCAGATGAATATAGTTAGTAGAGTTCAATTTCCTCCAAACTTTGAGATTTCTGATTTATATTTTCATGTTTCTGATGATGTCTCAATTAATTTGAACGAAGACAGTAATCAAATTGTTTTACACGAAGATAGTACTATATCTTTGAACACTTATTTCAATTCAATCTATGAAAAACACTATACAAAATATACCTCTATAAATTCACTTCATTGTTTACTGAGATTAGAGGGAGATTTTGAAGTTTTTGTTTATCGGGAAACTTCAGAAGCAAGTTCTAGAGAACTTATTTATAGTCAAAAGATTAAGGATTGTCAATTATCAAATTATGTAAAAGTTATCTTGCCAGAACTCAAGCAAACTCAAGAAGCTGGTAGGATTTATCTGGAAATAACTTGCCTTAGCAAACAAGGTTTATTTACAGAAGGATTAATCGTAACCGAACAACAAAAGCATCGGGATGTGTCTTTAGCTATCATCACTTGCACATTCAAAAAAGAAGTCTATGTAAAAAAGACAGTCAACACTATTTTACAAGACAGGTTTTTGCAGGAGAAAAAATTCAAAGTTTTTGTAGTAGATAATGGTAAAACTCTGAATTCGAGTGATTTTAAAGATTGTAGAGTGCAGCTAATTCCTAATCGCAATGTCGGAGGAAGTGGTGGTTTTACTAAGGGATTGATTGAAGCTTTGCAAGAAGGCGTTTATACCCACTTCTTGTTTATGGATGACGATATAGAGTTAGACAGTGAAGCTATTTACAGGTTTTTTTGTTTGTATGAGTATGCCAAGCAGGATTTTGCTATAGCTGGTAGTATGTTGGATTTATACAAAAAACATATTTTGTATGAAGCAGGAGCAATATATAACAAATCTATCGATGAAGAAGGAAATATCAAGCAGGATAAATTCACAGGCTATCCTCTCAAACACAATCTTGATTTACGAGACACCACCACACTTAACTCGCTTTTAATAGAAGACGATATAGATTATGGGGGATTTTGGTTTTTCGGATTTTCTAAAGAAATTGTCGAAAAAATTGGATTGCCGCTCCCCTTATTCATTAAAATAGATGACATGGAGTTTGGTTTAAGAATTAATGAATATTTTGAGAATGCAATAGTGGCTTTCCCATCGGTAGCTGTGTGGCACGAACCTTTTTATGCTAAAAGACCTATTTGGGATTTCTACTATTACATTCGCAATCACTTAATTACCAATTCAATTCATAGTTCTTTAGAATATGTGAAAACAGTTAAAACTTTCACAAATAATATACTTTATTATTTATTCATCTTTGATTACAACTCCGCACAAATGGTAGTCAAAGGTTTTGAAGATTATATGCAAGGCCCTAATTTCATTACAAGTAATACTCCAGAGATTCTGCATTTGAAGATTGTTAATTTCAGTAGAAGTTATCAAAACCAAACTATAATAGCTAATTCCGTTGCAAAAAGTGAAGATTATAAAATTACTAAAGCTGGGAAATTCCAAAAAATGATTAGTTTGTTAACGCTTAATGGTCATTTACTACCGCAATTTTTAATAGCTAATGAAAGTGCAGTGATTCGATTAGGTTTGAAAGACAAAGAACGTGACTCTATTTGTAAAGCTTTAGCTAAAAAAAGAATTCTTTATGTCATAGAAGAAAATCCTAACTCTTATCAGTACGAACTGGAGCAAAAAGCTGGACTTAATATTTTATTTACCTGGTTTAACTCTGTAATTAGAAGTAGTTTGAAATGGTCAAGTGTCAGTGCAGAGTGGAAAAAAGCATTCAACGATTTAACCTCTATGCAATTTTGGCAAGAGTATCTCGAACCTCAAAAGTAAAACAAAGTTTTAATATTCAACTTATTTTAAGCAAGGAGAAGCAGCATGAAAGCAGATTGGCTAATTATAGGGGCTGGATATTCAGGCTGCGTGCTAGCTGAGAGGATTGCAACTCAATTGGCACAACGAGTGCTGATTGTAGAACGGCGAGATCACATCGGCGGTAATGCTTACGATTCTTATAATGAGCATGGCATTTTAGTACATAAATATGGCCCTCATATCTTCCATACCAAGTCTAAAAAAGCCTGGGATTATCTCTCTCAATTTACTGAATGGAGACACTACTATCATCATGTGTTGGGAGTAGTGGAAGGCAAGAAAGTGCCTATTCCTTTTAATCTAAATTCCCTCTATGCTCTTTTTCCCCCACGCTATGCAGAAAAGCTGGAGAATTCGCTTCTAGAACACTTCGGTTTTGGAGTTAAAGTCCCTATTCTCAAATTGCGTGAAAGCGCTAGCGGAGATTTAGATTTTTTAGCGAACTACATTTATGAAAATGTTTTCCTCCACTACACAATGAAGCAGTGGGATTTAAAGCCTGAAGAATTGGATCGTGGAGTAACAGGACGTGTTCCAGTTTATATCAGTCGGGATAACCGTTATTTTCAAGATAGATATCAGGCTATGCCAAAACATGGTTACACCGAGATGTTTCGCCGAATGCTTGCTCACCCCAACATCAAGGTACTCCTAAACACAGATTACCGGGAAATTATCAATGACATTAAGTTTAACCGGATCATCTGTACTGGGCCAATTGATACCTTCTTTGATTATATGTATGGTGAGTTGCCTTATCGTAGTTTGCGCTTTCAGTTTGATACTTTGGATCAAGAATATTATCAAGAAGTAGGTACAGTCAATTATCCCAACGAGTACAACATCACTCGCATTACAGAACAAAAATATTTGTCTGGGCAAACCTCACCCAAAACTACTTTGGTAATGGAATATCCCCAAGCTTACGTACCAGGGAAAAATGATCCCTATTATCCTATACCCCGCGAGGAGAACCGTGAGCGGCTAGATCTTTATCTCAAAGAGGTAGAGAAACTGAACGGCACAGTTATCTTTGTGGGGCGGCTGGCTGAATATAAGTACTACGACATGGATCAGGCTGTAGTGCGATCGCTTGGTGTGTTTGAGAAAGAGATAGCTAATTCTATTAGAACTTATGCAGGAGTTACGTAAGAATAAAACCACTCCAGGCACAGGAACACGGAGGAATAAAAGTTAGAGAGGTATTTTGCGTAAGTTCTGTTTAAAATGGTGCGTTGCACTATGCGACAACGCACCCTACAACATTGGATTTGGAATCGTAGTTATTTTCCAATTTGTTTAGATCAAGCCTATATTTTCAGCGCAAAATAAAGTTTGAATTTCAAAATTAATACCAAATTGGTGTAGGAAGTCTTGTTTCAAAATTCTGAACTAGCCTATTAATCAATGGTTTTAATCCAAAATCCAAAATTAGTATAAGAGGTAAATTATGCCTGTAAATTACGAAAATGAAACTTTGTACTCTAGCGAAGAATTATCTCAAATTCTCAAAGTTCCACAAGAAGAGGTGACAACATTTGTCAAAGACAGAAATATCAATACAGTTAAACTACAGAATGTTATCCACATTCCTAAACATACCCTTGAAGACTTCTTTGATGATTATTTTGCATTTAAAGGTATGGCAGGCGATCGCAACTATTATAAAATCCCAGACTGGTTAAATAATTGTACATCTTCCTGGGCTATTACTTTAACTAAAATGTATCAAAAAAGCTTTAATTATCCTTCTCCTTTGTCACCAGAACAAGGAGAATTTATGAAAAGCTTAGTTTGCAATATTAATCCCAAAAATGTTTTAGAGATTGGTTGTTTTACAGGTATTTCCACTATATGGATGGCTGCTGGTTTAGAGCAAATAGAAAGCCCAGCAACTATTCACTCTGTTGACTTATTTGATGATATTATGCCGTGGCTACCTCATCGGTATGGATATTTGAGTAATCCTCTCGAATATGCCCAAGAATCCGTAGTTACTGCTCAACTGTCTCATCGAATTAAGTTTCATAAAATGAATTCTCAAGAAATGGGTAAGAAATATCATGAAATCATAAATAAACCCATTGATTTCCTTTTTATTGATGGAGACCATACTAAAAGGGGATGCCTTACTGATTTAATACTTTTTTATCCTCATGTTTCAATTGGAGGATATATCTTATTACATGATATATATCCTGATAATTGCGATTGGGATGGGCCAAGATTTGTAATTGACAAATTTCTCAAAAATAATTCTCATTTTGATTTAGTGGAGGTTAAGACAAGTCCCAATAATTTTGGTATGGCTCTGATACGTAAGTTAAGTAATGATGGAAAGCTTAATTTTGCAGATCGCTTGCTCAAGACACAGATTTGGCAACAATTAAAAAAGAATTCAGTCAGTCAATGGATAACAGAATTTGTCTTCAGATAATTGTTCTTTATATCTTCAGTTACAATTCTCATGACAAAATGTAATTTTTAATATGGAGTAATTATGAGTTCTTCACCACTTTATCTAGATCCAATAGTTGTCCCCTTAATTACAGGAGAAACAGTACTAGATGTTGGTTGTGGCTTAGGAAGATGGGGTAATTTAATTCAAGCTAATTTTTGGGAATCTGGATTAGACAAACCTCCGTTAGTTGATGGCATTGATGCGTTTCAAGCAAACGTAGAATATTGTTCTCAACAAAAATGCTATCGTCATGTGTGGTATCAGGTAATGCCATCACCTCTACCAGGAAAATGGGATACAGTTTTAGCTTGTGAAATAATTGAACACATTGAACAAGAAAAAGTAGAAGAATTTCTCAATACATTAGAGAATGCTGCTAATAAAAAAGTGATAATTTCAACACCTAATTATCCATGTTTTAGAGATGGTTCAGATACAATAGTTGGGTTTAATGATTTTGACGCTCACTTAAGTTATGTATCGCGTAATTATTTTCATCGTCATGGCTATAAAGTAGTGGGTGCTGGTTTACGTAAATGGACAAAATATCCAGGCTCGTTAGTAGAAAAAATCATTGCGCCTTGGAAACCTGGGTTTGAATCTATTTCAAGATTAATTCCATTTGTTGCTGATTCTATTGTTGCTTATAAAGATATGTAGTGGCTAGAGACAATTGCGTCTGTACATAGTAATTAGTCTTGACTTGTAAATTTATTAGTTATTTATTTATCAGAAAATAAAAATAACTTGTAACTTCCATTCTTTTTCTTGACGAATAATTTCTATTTGACGGATAAATTCACGAAAATAAAACCGTCGCTCTGCTTCGGATAAGTCTAACCAAAACTGAGGAATAGAAACAGCTTGAGCGACAGAACGCAGATTTACTGGTGGTAAAGTCGCTAGCTTCGCCTCAAGTGCAGATATTTCGGTGCGGAGTTTGTATGTTCTTAATTTGGCTGTTTCTGTATCCAGCACACCAGTTTCTACTAAATTGGGTAACTGCTCAAGAATTTTTTGCTGATGGACGATCGCTTTTCCTAAATTATCTTTAACTGCATCCAATTGAGGAAAATTCATTTTTGCTACTGCCATTGGCAAGTCGCGGCAAACTGCACCAATAGTACTATCCAATACTTGCTGGTAGGAAATAGAACGACATTTAGGACTTTGGGGACAACTTATCGGACGTAGATAAAGGTACTCTTTATCTTGGTTACGAATTGCGACACGGCAGACACCCATGTGTGATTGACAGTCGCCACAAACTACCAATCCGGCTAAAGAACGAGGTGCGCTGGCAGTTCGCGATGGCAAGCGACTATTGCGGCGCAAAAGCCGATCAACTTGTGCTGCTTCTTCCTTAGAAAGGATTGGAGCATGAGTGTTGGGGATAATTTCACCGTTTTGATAAGCTGTGTTGCCACGATACACTGGATTAGTCAACCAACGTCGTCCGGTGGTAACAGAAATTTTCTTACCGTATTTTTTTGCCAAGTAACGCACTGCTCCTCGCAGCGAACCATAAAGTAAGAAGTGTTCAAAAAAATCTTTAACTACTGGAGAAGTACTACGGTCTATGATGTATTTATCTCTACCACGACGATAACCATAAGGCGCTTTGCCAGGTGGGGGTGTTGCATCTAAACGATTGCGAGCGTGTCCTTGGCGAATGCGGCGACTGTGTTGCTGACGCTGAATCTCTTGTAATAATTTTAGCAATTCAGCACGGAAATGGGGAGATTGTTCAGAAGAATTATAACCCTGCTCAAATGCAATCAGTGTTATCCCCAGTGCTTCTAGCTGCAAGAGGCGATCGCTTATTTGTTCAACAGAATCTCCCAATTCTTCCAAACGGCGAATTAGCAAGCAATCGGGTGGATCGGTTGTGCAGTCTGCAAAGAATTGTTGTAATTGCGATCGCTCTCCCAAATCTTGATAGAGTCGATTTAACTGCCATTCCCAAGTCGTAGGATCGGGAGCATTTTCCAGAAGCGGATCTGTGTAAGTATAAGCGAAGATTTTCATGAGTTAGTCATTAGTCATTAGTTAGTAGGGGAGGCAGCGCGTTGCGGAGCCAGTGCGGTGGACGGCTTCCCCGGCATAAAGCAACTGGCGTCGGGTTCCCCCGGTTGTAGCGACTGCCGTGCGGGTTTTATGGATTAACTTTGGGTTAGAACTGACAATTTATCTTCTAAACCCGCCCGTACAGTGGTTAGTAGTTAATTGTCTGTTGCTCCCCCATCTTCCTTATCTCCTCCATCTTCCTCATCTCCCCCTCCCCGTGTCCCCGCGTCGCACACTCACTGCTGGTTTAACTCAATCACGTTTCCATCTGGATCTTGGGTAAAAATAGCAGGGCGACCAGAAGCGCTAGGTTGCACTAGAAAGTTATAATTTAAAAGCTGCTGTTTAGCGGCATCTAAGTCGGAAACTAAAAAAGCAATGTGGGGATTGCGTCCCCATTTTTCATGTTTGGGTTCATTGGGGACAGTTGGCGCAACTATTAGGTGAACTTGATACTCGCCGATTTGATACCAAGCACCAGGGAATTTCATTGGACGTTCTACTTTGGTTAATCTCAATACAGTGCCATAAAAATGTTCGGAGCGTTCTAAATCTGTAACCAGAATTGCTGTATGGAGAGGTTGAGTAATCTGCATAGTTGCACCAAACATGAGTGGATGTGAGTTGCTATGGATTTAATTTACCTGTTTTGGACAGTGGGTAAAGCCCAACAAAAAATCCCACTACTCACAGCTTATAAGAAATAATAGAAGGAATAGCCCCTCCTCGCTTGCGGGGAGGGGTTGGGGTGGGGTTCTATCTCTGCAACCAACCTGCAATCTCTTCCAGTACTGCATCAATTGAACTGAAAACATCTTCATTCCTAAACCGTACCACCCGCAATCCCAAACTTTCCAAAAATTCTTGGCGGATTCTATCTTTTTCTTGCGTGTAGTCGTGAATCTTACCATCAACCTCCACAATTAAACGCGCTTCCCCACAGTAAAAATCCACAATAAAGCGATCAATAGCGTGTTGGCGGCGAAACTTAAAGCCCAAAAGTTGCTTGTCTCTTAATTTTTGCCAAAGTTTCTCTTCGGCTGGGGTGGGTTCACGCCGCATTTGTCGCGCCAGTGGCTTGAGTTTTTCCCAGAGTTCCGGGGGGGTTTGCCAAACCCCACCCCCTAGCCCCCTCCCCGCCTGCGGGGAGGGGGAATTGGAGGGGGAATTGGAGGGGGAATTGGAGGGGGAATTGGAGGGGTAATGAGAGTCGGGATTTGGGTGCTGTTCTGAGGGCATGTGCTAATATCTTTGTTTTCTGCTGGTTTTTATTTATTGTTCCCAGCGATCGCGCTCCTCGCACTCTCACAAGCAGGCAGTGATTTTCTGCTTACAATGTATAATTAAAGCCAGTTTCATGCAAAGTCTATGGAACGATTAAACATCAAAGAAGAAGCCCGAAAGTTAATTGACAAATTACCGGAAAACTCTACATGGGATGACTTAATGTACGAGATTTATGTTAGGCAAGTTGTTGAAGCTGGGCTTGCTGATAGTCAGGCTGGTAGAGTCACTTTTGTGCAGGAAGTTCGGGCAAAATTTGGACTACCAGAGTGAAAATTTATTGGACAGAAACGATTGCCCAAAATTCATCCCAGTATGCGTCTAGAATAGTTGACCGTATAACCAGACGTTCAGAACAGATTGCTAATTTCCCTTTGTCTAGTCGGATTGTACCAGAGTTTGAAACAGAGCAAATTCGAGAAGTAATTGAAGGTTGATATCGAATTATTTACTACATCAAAGCCGAACAAATAGATGTCCTTGCTGTCATTCACGGTTCACAACAAATCACATCAATTTCAGAAAAATATTAAATGTAGGGTAAAAAATGCGATCGCGCTCACTATCATCATCTGGTAACGTGTTCTACTCAAAGCTCCCCATCGCGCTATCTTGATATTTAAGGCTAAAGGAGTGTATAAAGTGGTAAAGGGCAAGCACGTTTTACTTACAGGCGGCACTGGTGGCTTAGGGTTGGGTGTGACACCAACAGTTCTGACGCAAGGTGCAACAGCAGTGACAATTCCCTATCGCAACCCCAAAGACATCGAACGACTCAAAGGTATTCTCTCACCTGCCAACTTTGCCAGAATTCAATTTGTCACTGCCGATTTAAAAGATGAAGCTTCGGTAGAGAATCTCATTAAACAGATGGTGCAAGTTGATGTATTAATTCATCTGGTGGGTGGCTTTTCGATGGGGAAAACCCATGAATACAGCTTTGAGAATTGGCAACGTGATTTTGATATCAACTTAAGTACTACTTTCCTAGTTTGCAAACATAGCCTCAAAAATATGTTGCACAATGGTTACGGACGTATTGTGACTGTTGGCTCCAGAGGTGCAGTAGAACCTACTGGACAACTGGCGGCATATTGTGCTTCTAAAGCTGGTGTTGTTGCTCTCACAAAAGCGATCGCTGACGAAACCAAGGGTACTAATATCACTGCTAATATTGTTCTTCCCAGCGTGATCGACACTCCCACTAACCGCGAATCTATGGGTGAAGAAAATGCCGCTCAATGGGTGAAACCTGAATCTTTAGCCGAAGTAATTTGCTTTTTAGCTTCTGAAGCCGCTAAAGATATCCGAGGTGCGGCAGTTCCTGTTTATGGCAGTATTTAGGGGTTACAAGGGGCTAGAGGCTGGGAAGGAAAGGGGATACGAGGCAGAGGAGCTTTAGAGGCAGTGGGGGAGATGGGAAAGGGAGCAACAGACAATTAACTACTAACCACTGTACGGGCGGGCTTTAACAGTAATCTCTCGAAGATAGCGAAAATACATAAATAAACCCGCACGGCAGTCGCTACAACCGGGGGAACCCGACGCCAGTTGCTTTATGCCGGGGAACCCGTCCACCGCACTGGCTCCGCAACGCGCTGCCTCCCCTACTAACAAATGACTAATAACTAATGACTAAACCTCACAACAACTTTGCCGCAATTTTTGCCGCTGAGTAAATATTCAACAGCATTCGGGATAGATTCTATGCCTTGGAATTGGGTTGGATCGACAGCAACTTTGAGTTGATTGGTGTAGAACAGGTGTAAGAGGCGATCGCGTGCTTCGGCTGCATATTCTTGATAAAGAGGCATCAGAAAGCCGCGCACGGAAGCAGCTTTCCAAAATAGCTTTTGATAAATGCGTGGTTGTGTTATCTCCTCTAAATTTCTACCATATTCGGAAATAAAACCAACCACAACTAAACGTCCACGAATTGCTATATTTTCTACGCAGGTGTCGAAAACTTGTCTGCCGACACAATCAAAAACAAGATTAACGCCATTGGGGTATTCTTGTTTGAGAACTTGATCGAGGTTTTCTGTACGGTAGTTGATAATGCGATCGCATCCTAAGCTTGCAAGCAACTCTGCTTTTTTTGGCGAACCACAAGTACCGATGACATGATTACCTGCTAACTTCGCTAGCTGTACCGCAATATGCCCGGTTCCTCCTGCTGCTGCTGTTACCAAAACTACTTCATTGTTTTTCATCTCTCCCACTTTTTCTAATGCCATCAAAGCTGATATTCCTGTTGGCATTAAAGTTAGTACTTCTGGAGTTGCTTCCCGTACCTTTACTGCTAAGTTTGCATCAATAACCTGATATTCACGATAACCTCCTCCCCGCACAGTAGTTACTACAACATCACCAACTCGAAAATTTTGAATATTCTCTCCTACAGCTACCACTTCGCCAACAGCTTCTACTCCTAAATCAAAAGGAGGAGTCAAGTTAACGTAAGGAACTTTTCCTTGGCACAGTAATGTATCAAACCCGCTATTGATACCAGCAAATTTATTACAAATTACTATTTGATCAGCAGCAGGTTCAGGAATAGGAGTTTCTATAATTTCAATAGCTGATTTAAAATCTTGAGAAATTTTTTTTGCTATTAGTTTTTTGTAAGTTCTTAAACTCATGTTCCTGAGTTGAAAGAGGGGTGTAAGGGTTTAAGGGTTTGGGATGTAGGGGAAAGAATCCTCTTTCATACTTTGTGGTGAATTTTATTCATAGCGACTGCCTCCTGCCTTCTATTTAAATTTGCGCTCATCAAGTAAAACATCAAAATGTTTCACATTTGGCTCAAGTTCAAGCAAATATTCTTTATCTCTAGGAAGATACCTCGCTTTTTCAATATCATTACCAGCAAACTTACGAATTGCATCTCGTGATTCCCAATAGGAGATCACAGTAAATTCTGTAATCTTACCATCAGAACGACGAAGTACTTGCGCTCCTAAATTGCCGGGAATGGCTAGTATTTTCTTGATTCCAGCTTCGTTGAGATAAGTATAGTATTCATCTGCTTTAGAATTCAGAGTTCTACCGTGCCAAATGCGTGCAATAACTTTCTTTGCTTGAAGATTAGTATTGTTTGTTTGTCCAATAGTTGGAGAGTTATTAACCTGTGCAAAAGAAGTAAGCGGTAATATACAGATAAAAAACGCTAATCCAACCAAGATGCTAAAGATTTTTTTCTGTTTCATCATTATTTCCTCTTCAGCTCATAACGCTTTATCCCACTCCAACTGATGAGCTAAACCATACTTAATAAAATCTTCTTCTTTAGCGCGATCGCTTTTACCAAAAACACCCAAGCTGTAAGGATTATCTTGCATTCTTTGGGTGACTTGCTCTTGTTCAAATCGGATTACTTCCTCTCTAGGCTGATCTGGTTTAAAAAAGTCTACAACCAAAACAGTCCTGTCATAATTGGTGTAATTATGTGGACAATGTGGGTAGCTGTGATCTAAAACCATGAATTCTCCTTCATGCCAATAAAGCTGCTCGTGGCATATTTTCATCGCCACATCTCCCTCTGGCACAATTAATCCTAAATAGCCACGATTCATATGAGGATTATAGTTCACATGCAGCTTGATATCCAAGCCTGGATGAAATGTACCAAAATAAACATTTCTGATGATATCATCAACGCTAAAGTTCACTTTTTCTATCACCTTAGCCAAATTTGAGAAATATTTCTCTCTTAAAAAAAGTGCTTTTTTTGATGCATCTTCTGGACTATAATCTGGATATTTTATTTGATGGAATTGGATGTATTCTTCAATAAAAATACCTTGAAATAAAATCCCAAAAGCACTATATTTTGAATGTCCCTTGGTTTTAATTGTTTTACTTTTAGGGCCAAGAACATCATAAGTGAATTTTAATTCCTCTGGAGATGCATTGTTAATAAAGTGGGTAAATTCATCTCTAATTACTTGCCAGTTATCTTCAAAGCTGTTGAGAAAAGGAAATTGCTTGGGGTTCAGATGATACTCATTAAAACTTGTCATTGTTTCTTCTCCTGAAGATGATTGAATAAAAAACGTTACACAATGATGGAATTTTATCTGCGTTTCAGTATAGTGCTGATATCATCCTTGGGTTCTCTACTTATTTTAGTGTGATGTTTACTGTGTCTGAAATGCCTAGTCTGACTAAGCCCAGAGAATTTTATCCAGAAGTAAGCGATCGCATTAGCCTCTATCTCCATTGCCTAAGTAGCCGGAATCCAACACCTACACGAAAATTGTTCGGCAAGACTCCACCCTCACAGGTTTGAAAGCATAAAGCACCGCCCATCCGCCCCATTCAGAATTTAAACTCTAGTCAGTAAAGAGTATAAAAAATGAGCCAGCGTATCAAAAGAGCATTTTTAGACACAGAAGATGGACAAATTCTTTACCGAATCGGTGGAGAAGGTGAACCCATACTTTTACTGCACATGACTCCCCGCAGTAGTGATGAATTTCAAGAATTGATGCCTATTTTGGCTGCCAAAAAATTAGTAATTGCAATGGATTTAATGGGGTTAGGTGATTCTGATAAGCCCCCCAGAGTTTATTCGGTTGCAGACTATGCCAAAACTGCGATCGCGCTTTTGGACGAATTAGGCATAAAAAAGACAAGTATTTTTGGTAGTCTTACTGGGGGTTATATCGCCGGAGAAGTTGCAGCAGCCTATCCAAATCGTGTTGACAAACTTATTCTGTGCAATGTAATTGGATTTGACGAAGAGGAAAGAGACAAGGTTTTAAAGACATATTCTCAAGGGTTTCAAATTAAAGAAGATGGCTCTCACCTGATGGAAAGATGGTTAGCTCGTGTCAATTATGTCGGCAAAGGAGAGTTAAATCACCGTTGTGTTTTAGATGATTTGAAGTGCTTTGGTTCTCCTGTATACCCTGGTTTGGCAGTAGCAAATTATTGTCTTGATGCTCAAGAACGATTTAGGTTGATTAAGTGTCCGACTTTGATTTTGTCGGGGAAAAAGGCGTTAGAACCGTTAGAAAAAGTTGGTTTAGCAAAAGCTGAGAATCAATCTTGGCTCCAGGAAGTTATTCCTCATAGTCAAAGAGTTGAACTAGAAGGTGGAACTCTTTGGATGGTTAATCAAATGTCGGCAGAAGTATTAAAAGTAGTAGTCGATTTTCTGGGAAAATAGTAAGTACTTGAGCTAAATAAGTATGAAAAGAGACATAGAATTATTGAGGTGCGTTGTCGCGCAGTTCAACGTATCCTTGTGTCTTAGAAGAAGTTCCCGATTTTTTGAACAATCGCTTGACTTCTAAGGCAGTCGCTAGTGGCGCTATTGAGGCGACACTGTTTGTGCCTTTACGGCAGCGACTTCTGCCTTGACGTTTCCGTGTTCCGCACAGCCTGTAGCAACTTCTGCCTTGACGTTTCCGTGTTTCACACAGCCTGTAGCAACTTCTGAGTTGACGTTTAAGTGTTTCGCTTAGACTGTAACGGCGAGAAGAGGTCTGACTTTAAGAAGTATTAAAAGTAGTAGTTAATTTTTTGGAAAAATACTAAGTACTTGTGCAAAATTGATTAGGCTTTTTTGCATAGAGAGCAGAGAAAAAGGAGCAGAGAAGAAAAAATCTCATTGCCTAGAAATATACAAATAAATTTGCCTACCTATTTAAGAGGAAGATAATGAACAACGAATTACCACTGATTATCGAGTGTCGTTGTAACGAAATAACCTATCGCCAGGACAATCCGGCTTTACCCTACTCTCCAAAAGAGATCGTCCGCGAAGCTGTTCGTGCCTGGGAAGCAGGGGCTTCGATTTTCCATTGGCACGGGCGAGATCCAGAGAGTGGGAAACCGCGCAACGATGTTGAACTCTATCTCGAAGTGATACAGGGAATTCGCGAACAGACGGATCTCCTCATCCATCCAACACTGGGCTATATTACACAGAATCAGGTAGAGGATCGCGTCCGGCACATCTTGGCAGTGAATGACGATCCAGTGCTGCGGGTTGACATGGCACCAGTGGACTTCGGATCGCTCAACGTGGATTTTTGGAATCCCCAGGCAAAACAGTTTACTAGTTATGACCAAGTGTACGTTAATACTCGTGCTAATCTCAAGGCGGTGCTGGAAGTATTCACAAAACACAATATCTACGTCAGTTCAGTCTGTTGGGACGTAGGGCAAATGCGAACAGCACGATGCTTCCAGGAAATGGGGCTTCTGCCACGGGAAACGTTTTGGGAGTTTGTCTTTACTGGGGAAGTGATGCCGGCTGGAGCTGCGGTGACTATACCCGGTTTGCAGGCGTTCGTGGCTGAGGTTCCTGCGGGTAACCAGTGGTTGGCACTTTGCTGGAATGGAGACGTGATGAGGGTGGCAGCCTGGGCAATCACGCTTGGCGGACACGTCGGCATCGGACTGGGAGATTATGCTTACACTCGCTTTGGCAAGCCGCACAACGGTGAGTTAGTAGAAAAAGTTGCAAAGATGGCACATACCCTCGGTAGGGAAGTTGCAACGCCAGCGCAAGCGCGTGAAATTCTGAAGATACCGCCGAGAGCTTTTGCTCGGCAAGAGCTACAGGCAACTGCCAACTAAGGCGGTGAGATAAGTATAGCAGCAAATTTTGGTAATAAATTGGGATCTGTAGGGTGGGCAATGCCCACCTGGAGAGAAATGTAACTGCGATCGCTCAAAGATAATGAAACAAAAAATTAAACGAGCTTTTTTAGACACAGAAGATGGACAGATTCTTTATCGCATTGGTGGCGAGGGTGAACCTCTGCTGTTGTTACACATGAACCCCCGCAGTAGCGATGAATATCGCGAACTCATGCCTATCTTTGCTCAACACAGACGAGTAATAGCAATGGATTTGATGGGGTTTGGCGATTCGGATAAACCACCTAGAATGTATACGATCACCGACTACGCGAAAACGGCGATCGCGCTTTTAGATGAATTAGGGATAGAAAAAACGAGCATTCTGGGAAACCATACAGGTGCTTTTGTGGCTGGAGAAATAGCAGCAAGTTATGGCGATCGCGTTGAAAAACTGATTTTATGTAATGTAGCTGGTTTTGGTGAAGGAGGGCAAGCAGAGCTATTCAGAAAATTTGAGGAAGGTTTTAAAATTCAAGAAGATGGCTCTCACCTGATGAAAAGATGGTTAGCCCGTTCTCGATACGTAGGCTCTGCCGAATTAAATCACCGTTGGGTTTTAGACGATTTAAAATGTTTTGGTCATCCTTTGTATGCAGTTTGGGCTGTAGGCAATTACTGTCTAGATGCACCACAAAGATTTCGTGCCATCAAGTGTCCAACTCTGATTATTTGGGGAATGGATGATGTGAAAGAATTTGAAAGACTAAGTTTAGCAAAAGCTGGCGATCGCTATTTTCTTTCTCAAGCAATTCCTCATGGCAAAGTCGTTGAATTGGCACAAGGAACAATTTGCATGATGAATCAGATAGCTGAAGAAATAGCGCAGGCAGTAATCGACTTTCTCAACGATTCGGAATAATTCAGCCTCTAATTTTCCAAGATTGCTGTACACTTAATCTCTACAATTAGTCCTGGTGTAGATAAAGCACTTATCCCAAATCCCGTCCAAGTTGGGAAATTATTAGTGAAATAGCGGTCTTTTACTTGCATAAACAGTGGCAGGTGTGGAATAGTAAACTGTTGTTGTTCTGAAGCATTAGCAGGCTGAACCTGCAAATTACCGAGATTCACCCCTGTCACATGGTAAGTAATCATCTCTACTACATCATCAAAAGTCGCTCCTGCTGCTGTAAGTACCTTTTTCACATTCTCGAAAGTCTGAACAAATTGGGCTTCTGTTCCCTCTACTACCTGTAAATTTTCATCACGTCCCACCTGTCCTGAAATATATAATGTGTTGCCTACCTTAATGCCAGGGCAATAGTGATACTTTTCGTATAAGACTTCCATCCCTGGGGGAATAATAACTTCACGAGTCTTCAAAATTTTAACCTCTCATTGCAGTGACAATCGAACGCGCAGCATCAGACAACAACCAGCCATCAGCAGCAGGTAGCACGAAATCATAGCCCTTAGCGAACAGTTTGCGTCCTCCGGCGGCATGACGACTGACACCCCCAAGCCAACAATCAGGGGTGGAGCGGACTATTGCTTCAGCTTCCGCCATCAGTCGGTCAAGTTCTGAATTATCATAAGTTCCTAACTTAGTCAGAGCAGCAAAATCGTCCACGATGTCTGCCATCAGATCGCCTGCTCCTAAAACTACCATATCGATCCCGTCAACTGCGGCAATTTCCCTAACATTCTCAAAGCCCCGACGAGTTTCGACGATAACGGCTATGAGTAGGTTTTCCTGATAATTGGCAGGATATTCTAGCTCTGCCAAACCCCAGTTAGCTGCTCGGCTCTCCGGATAACCAACACCTCGGTGTCCGCCATGAGGTCGATAGCGGGTGGCAGCGACAATGGCTTGCGCTTCATCTGCTGATTCTACGGTCGGAACGACTATACCTTCCACGCCCATGTCCAAGGCTCGTTTGATATAGACTGGATCGTGTGAAGGTACACGCAAAATGCAGGTAACATCCGTTGCCTGGGCAGCGCGGAGTTGCCCTACTAAGACGCCCATGTTCGTAGCGCCATGTTCGTGGTCGATAATAAAGGCATCGAACCCACACATAGAAAGAAGTTCGATTGAGTCACCATCAGAGAAAAAAATCCAGCAACCGATTGGTTGGGAACCGGTTTGGAGCATTTTCTTCAGTCTATTAGGTCTGAACATAATTTTTTATCTATAACATTACGCCAACCCACTTACTTGTCAATAAATCGACGCTTGCTAAAAATTAGACAATATATTTAGATATTCGCATTGCCGAGCATTTGTCACAAGTTAAAAGTGAGCGAATTTCAAGCGACTTTTAGGTTTAAGTTATTTATGGACTGGTTCTGTTAACGGTGTTCAATTGCTTTTTTGGGGAACTTGAAGTAATGTCTAATTGCGACAAGTTAAGATGGGATCTAGTTATTCTTTCTCAGCGGAGATGAGCATAGCAGAATTATTACCAATCTTGCAAAATCTGTCTCGTACCGAAAAATTACAAATCATGAAGTTTTTAGTTCAACAACTAGCAGATGAAGAAGCATTGTCGCTGCAACCGGGAGCTACTTACAATGTATGGTCTCCATTCAATTCCCATGATGCTGCTTTGAAGCTAGCCGCACTGTTGGAAGAAGACAGACAAGCAAACGATGGTTAACGCTCAAAGGTTTCCCTTCATTGAAGGACGTGATGCATTTGGTGATATTGACGCAGTACCACAATTACCTTTGACATTGGCTTACCGAAATTCTACTGTGGAAGTTACAGGACTGTTAGATACGGGAGCCAGCGTTAACGTTTTACCATACTCTTTAGGTATACAACTAGGAGCCGTTTGGGAAGAATTAAGTACTTCCGTGCAACTAGCTGGAAATTTAGCGCCAGTTGAAGCCAGAGGATTAGTTTTATCAGCCTAAATCAGTACTTTTGTACCTGTGCGATTGGTATTTGCATGGAGTCTGACAGATAGTGTGCCATTACTGTTGGAGCGGATGAACTTTTTCCTAGAATTTGATGTTTGCTTTTACCGTTCACAAATGGCATTTGAACTGCGTCCAAAATCATAACTCTTCTACTAATTTGCAATGTGATCGCACTTCCTATGGGTGCTCCGCCCAAGGATGCGATCGCTTTTCTTTTATGTTCATGCAAGCAAAGTTAAGCTTTTACAGTTTAGCGTCAAACATTGGGCGATCGCCTATTGCCTCGTTTCCGGCTAGAAGCTGGAAATGCCTCTGCTAGCGGCTCTGCCTTCCAAGGCGGCAGAGCCTCCAATCAGCATTCCAAATCAGAGACTCGGAACAAGAAACGAGAATGAGACAGCACACCTGAATTATATAAATTAATATTTATTTACCCCAGTCTTCGTTTCACTTCCTCCGCCAAATTAGCCAACGGAATTTCCACTTGTTCTCCTGTTTTCAAATCTTTGAGCGAGGATTTCTGTGCTGCGGCTTCATCAGCACCAATAATCACGCAAAATTGTATTCCCTGTTTATCCGCAAGTTGGAATTGCTTACCCAATCCTCGCTTATCAAAACTAGTGACAACATTAATCCCTGCCTTGCGCAAATCTTGAGAAACCTTTAAATAAAGTGGCATCAAATCTTCTTGCATATTTACTACCATAACTTGTGCTGGGGTAGGTGCAAGAGTATTTAAAATACCAGCTTTGATTAAACGACTGATTAGGCGAGTTAAACCAATCGAAATGCCTACACCAGGCATTTTCTCACCTAAAAATACCCCAACTAATTCTTCATATCTACCACCAGAACAAATGCTACCCAAGGCTTCATGCCCTAACAAAGTTGTTTCGTAAACTGTACCTGTATAGTAATCAAGCCCACGAGCAATTGATAAATCAATACAGAAACGATTTTCAGCAACTCCCAGGTTACGAACACCTATAATCACTGTTTCTAGTTCTGTAACTCCCAAACTAAATTGTTCGGCTTCTGGTGTGTTTTGGCTGAGATATTTAAGCTTATCTAATACTTCGTCAACAGTACCATTAATTTTAATAAATTCAATGATTTTTTGCGTTTGTGCAGGTGAAATTCCCTCTTTCTCTAATTCTTGCTTTACTTTGTTTTCACCCACTTTTTCCAATGTATCAATAATGTTGATACAAGATTTAATTTTGCTTGCTTCAACTCCTACAGATTGAAATAAACCAGTCAGAATTTTGCGATTATTGATGCGAATAACAAAATCACCAATATTGATAGCTTCAAATATTTCAGCGATAATTGCCGGCATCTGAGCATCGTAGAGTAAGCTCAATTCTCTACGTCCAACTACATCAATATCACATTGACGAAATTGACGAAAACGCCCATCTTTTGCTCGTTCTCCACGAAACACAAAATCCATTTGATAACGAGCAAAAGGAAATGACAATTCATTTAAGTGACGGGCAATATACGCAGCCAGAGGAACTGTTTGGTCAAATTTTAAAGCGCGTTCTTCCGAACCTGTTTCTCCTGCTTTATCCTTTTCTGCTTGTCGATTTGGAGGCAAAATAGGACTAATACCATAAATAATATTGTCGCCTTGATTACCCTTTGCTTGTAAAACTTCTAACCGTTCTACTGCCGGAGTTTCAATAGGAGTAAATCCGTAACTTTCAAAAACTCTACGAATAGTATCTAGTAAATATACTTCTAGGCGCTTTTCACCAGGAAGAAATTCAGGAAAACCACTAGGAGTAGAGAAATTTATTTTTTCGCCTTTTGCCATGCCTCTAATTGATAGTAGTTAGTAAGTAGCAGTTAGTAGGTAGTAGTTAGTAGGGGCGGGTTTTGTTGATTAACTTTCTGTTCAAACCGATAACTTATCTTCTAAACCCGCACGGCAGTTACTACAACGCGAGAAACCCACAAGGGCGCGCTGCCTCCCGTACAGTAGTCGGTTATTAACCATTAACTACTATCTACTATCCAGTATCCATTAATTATTTTCCATCAAATCACTTGATCGCATCCGTTCCTCTTGAATCAGCGTGCGCTGGTAAATCTGATGATTTTTAAACCACTGCCAAGTACGGGCGCGATAGTTATTGCAGGGACTAATTTGAATCATTTCATACAAGTACATTCCTGGCATTCCCTTATAAGAAAACCACAAAATAATTGTGGAATCATCAACTTCCCAGGCTTTGCCTTCAATGCGTTCCGTATCAAACCAAAGTGTTTTATCTCGATAGGTTCCAGGAAATTGATGTTCTTCTTGTTTCCCGTCAGGCCATTTGTAACGATTGATCTGATAGTAAGAATCGGAACCATCTGTTGGAAATTGGCAAGTTAAGTGGGATTCATGCTTGTCGAGGATTTTTCCTTCTGTATCGACTAGTATGTACGTGCCTACCCAATCTCCTTCATGGCGGGCAAGAACAGGCATTTCCTCTCGGATGGTAGACATGATAACTTTCCTCTTATTTATGGCAATTTGCAAATAACCATACAAGCATGATACCCGTCACTAACCCACTTCCAGCCCAACCAGTACTGTAGGCGATCGCACTCGCAATTCCTGCATTTAACTTCATTGTTAAAGTTTGACATATGGCAGCACACACAGCAGAACTTATTGCCCCCTTTACACATCCTCCTAGAATACTGGCAAAAATCCACCAGCCTGCTTGGTTGCTATAGTGACGTAAAATCAACCACTGAGCAATTCCCAATCCACCGACGGTGACAGGCTCCTTCACAATATTTAACCAGAATACCTCTCCAAATTCACCTACAGCTAAAAGCATTTCCACAATCGGATCGAGAATTCTTCCAGCTGCGATCCTAACTTGAATGCCCAACAACCAACCAAATGTACTAGCTAATATCCACCAATACCCATAGCGAAGATAACGCCGTAACACGAACCATTGGGCAACTCCGAGAATCGGCCCGGTTAAAATTAATGTTGCTAGAAACTGGAATCCGCTCTCCTCTAACGCGCCAACAACAGCGCCGCCAATAGCATTAGCCAGTATCCACCATAACAACATTTTCCCCGTTCCCCCAACCCTGTCCCCTGTCACCTATCCCCTGTCCCCTGTCCCCTATCCCCTGTCACCTATCCCCTGTCCCCTTCCCCCATACTACTGGGCATCAAACCACCAAGGATCGGGAATAGATTTTGTTTTGACAAGCAATGCTTTTTTACGCATAAATCGCGTTAGTGCTGCTGCACCCATCCGCGATCCACCTAAACCGGAGAATTTGAAGGAATTTTTCTCTCCCTCATATATCAAGGCGGTAAGAGCTGCATCATTAATACTGATACCACCTGCATTTATATACTGGGCAACTGCTAAGGCTTCTGCTTCGTCTTGTGCAAATACTGCTGCACTAAGTCCATAAATGCTATCGTTTGCCAAGTTAATTGCTTCTTCGACCGTAGAAAATGGCATTATAGGCATAATCGGGCCGAATGTCTCTTCGTTCATCACCTTCATGGCGTGGTTAACCTCGGTGAGAACTGTCGGACGACACCACCATCCTCCCCCAGTCTCTTCAACTTTACCACCGCAGTGTACAATTGCTCCTTTTTCCACTGCATCTAACAAATGATCGCTAATAATTGCTGCTTGTCTTTCTGAGATGATCGGGCCAATTTCTCCACTTTCAACTGTAGGATAGGCTAATCGTAGACGTTGAGCTTTGGCTGTTAGAAGTTCGACAAACTCTTCAAAAATAGCTTCTGCAACGTAGATGCGTTCAATTGAAAGACATGACTGCCCGGTGTTGACGACAGAACCCCACAATATTGCTGAGGTTGCTAATTCTAAATCTGCTGATTCCAACACGATCGCCGGATCTTTGCCTCCCAATTCCAAAAAAGCTGGAATGAATAGCTTTGCTGCTTTTTCTCCTACTTTTCTCCCTGTCGCTACACTGCCTGTAAAGCAAACCAAATCGACATTTTCGACGATAGCAGTACCTGTTTCCCCTCCCCCCTCAACGAAAGTCAATACATCCCGTAACTGAGGTACAGCGTTAATTGCTGACAATAGCGGTGTCATAAAGCGGGGAGTAATCTCGCTGGGTTTGACTATTACAGCACAACCCGCCAGCAATGCCGGAATTGTATCAATAGTTGAAAGCAACAGTGGAAAATTCCACGGACTAATTACCCCAACCAAAGAATATGGAACTGCCGTTTGTTGCAGATCGATAAACGGTATTGATGTGTTTTGTTGGGTTTCTTGCAATAGTTTTGGCGCTAATCTACACCATCTATCAATACTGGAGAGAAACGAGCCAATTTCTAATTCCGAAATTGATAACCTTCCTGTATCAGTGACTAAAGCTTCGGTGAGCTTATCTTGATTAGAAATGATAGCTTGCTTCCATTGTTTTAAAGTTTCAATTCGTCCTTCTAAACCAATTTGCTGCCAGCTTTTTTGCGATCGCCGCAGGCGGTTACACAGCTGTGTTAACAGCATTGGGGGCGGAGGTACAATTACGTAGTCATATTTCCCTGTGCGAGGGTTGCGAATTTCTATAGGTTTTGTCATTTGTCATTTGTCATTGGTTAGTAGTTAGTAGGGGAGGCAGCGCGCCCTTGCGGGTTCCCCGCGTTGTAGCGACTGCCGTGCGGGTTTTGCTGATTACCTTTCGGTTGAAACAGACAATTTATCTTTTAAACCCGCCCGTACAGTAGTTAGTTTTCCCCGTGTCTCCTTGTCCCCTTGTCCTCATTGCACGATTGCCAATCTCAAATAATCCCCAAGTTGGCTAAACGCTCGATGGTTTGTTGCTGAGTCTGGATAAAGTGTTTGCGATCTAGTGGTTGATTCAGCATGGTATTTGCAGGGTAAAAGTGTGACTGACTGTAGCTCTGGGCATATAGTTCTAATCGCTGGCGAGAAAGCAAATTATGCAAACCGGGGCGACGGCGATCGCGTCGTAAAGCAGCCAAATCAATTTCTGCAAAAGCAGCCATACTTTCCCCTGCACCTGTTTGTGCTAAAATCAATCCGCGATGATCGATAATTTTGGAACCACCATCGGTGGAAGCTTCTGGAATAGGGACATTGGCAATGCCAGCAGTGTTAGCTGAGACTACATATGCCATATTTTCTACTGCCCGACAAATTTTGGCAGCTTCTTTAGGCGCGCGTTCTTTGCCATAAACTTCGGATGTAGAATGCAAAAAAATCTCGGCACCGCGCATTGCTAAACACCGAGCCACTTCCGGATATAAAATTTCTTCTGATGCTAAAGCTGCTAAATTACCAATTTCCGTCTTCGCTACAGGAAAAACACCATCCAACCCGTAGCAGTCAAGATATTTATTCCAAACATCGTGTGGTGTCGGTGCAAACATAGAATTTAAACGCCGATAGCGCAAGACTACTGTGCCTGATGGATTGATCACAAAGCAAGTCTGGAAGTACAAACCTGGAAAGTTGGGATCTAATTCATACGCATTCCCAGCAATAAAAATACTATGTTTCTGAGCAATTTTACTGAGAGCGTCATACTCTACTCCCGCCATTTCCAAGCAGGCTTTTTCTGCCCAAGCAGCAATTGACTCTCCCATTGGAAAGCCAGTCAAGAAGTATTCAGGTAGGACGATTAAACGACAGTCGAAGCCGATAAAAGCGAGACTCGCAGCGATTTGTTGTGCCAAGCGGTTGATAGTATTTTGCATGAAAGAACCAGCTTCTTGGCGATCACGTGCCTGATTAACTGCATGGCACTTAACTTGGAGTGCTAAGGCGCGGAATGAGTCGATGGTGTTTTCTTCCATGTTAATTGCAGCTTTTTATACTGTTATTTCCACTTGTGGAGTGCTAAATTCAGAACAAAGTCACCTTACCCCACCCTGTCAAATACCCCCTCCTTACCATAGAGGCTTGGTGGCTTCTTGGATGGTAGAAGAGGAGGAAAGAGGTGATGCACAAAGTTAATAGGGAATACCTTGTGAGAAAAAATCTATAACTCTTGCCGATAGAACCGATCGCCAATCAGTCATGTTTTATTATCAGTGCGATCGCTTCTATACCTACTCATGCTTTTGCAAATATTTATTATGTTGTCTGATTGTGTAAGCATTAAGAAGTGGCGATCGCATCAGCCTAACTGTCACATCCTTGGTAAATAAAATAATTTCTTCTAATTTCTAGCCAACAGCAACCAACAAAGGCAATTTTATTCGCAAAACTGCCAACAAAGCTTTAGAATTTTTATTGTTAATAAGTGTAAATCAATCAAAGTAAAGTGTATCCTAGTTTCGCCTCATTTTTAAGTAATATTTATAACCACACTCAGGATTGTGTCTTGGGTATTGGACTTTGGGGATTGAGTATTAAATATTTTATTTTTACTATGCTCCATACCCCTTGCCTTATATCCATTCCCCATTCTCCAATCCCTAATTCCCAGTCCCCAGTTCCTAATCCCCAATCATGACAGAAACTCTGTTTCATGCCTATATGCCCTTGATTTTGTGGACAAGTCTGGGGCTATTTATATGTAAGTTCTTACCTCAGTGGCTCCCTCGTTTATTAGGTCGCGGTCTTTACTGGATTGGTGTACCAGTAGAACTTTTTATACTAGCTAGGCAGAGCCAAAGCAGTGAATTTAGCACTGGTAATGGCTTACCCTTACTAGCGTCAATAGTAACTTTGGGAACACTAGTACTAGGCCTGAGCGTGGCATTTTTAATTTTATCGGTATGGAAACATTTACCTTTCCAAAAGCCAAACGCGGAGACGCAAAGAGCATCTGACGCGGAGAATCTACCCAAAATATTCTTCCTGTCTCCACATCCCCGTATCCCTTTATCCTCTTCCCAGGCTCTTTCCCCTCGTACCCAAGGTAGTTTTATACTTGCCGCAGTTTTGGGCAATACTGGTTTTGTTGGTTTAGCGATCGCCCCATTTTTAATTAACTCTGATGCGATGAGTTGGGCTGTACTTTACAGTATTACTCATAATGTTACAGGCCCCTATGGCTTAGGAGTAGTAATAGCCAGCCATTTCAGTCATTCCCAAAAAGCCTCAAACTGCTGGTGGATGCAACTGCGTGAAGTATTAACCGTACCTTCTCTTTGGGCTTTTATTTTCGGCTGTCTCACCTCTGGAGTGCCACTACCAAAAGTAATTGAATCAGGACTACAAAGCTCTGTTAGCATTGTCATTGCCTTAGCATTTCTACTTACTGGTATCCGTTTAGCACAACTCCAAGGATGGAAAAGCATTAAACTTGGGGTCGCACCTGCTATCATCAAAGCTTGTATAATTCCCTTACTGGTTGGTATTGCTACCACTTTTTTACTCGGATTATCAGGCGATCGGCGTCTGGCAATGGTTTTGATGTCAGGGATGCCTTCGGCCTTTGCTGGTTTAATTTTGGCAGAAGAGTATAACCTGGATCGCGATTTAATTGCTAGCAGTATCATTCTCTCTACACTCTTGTTACTCTTAATGCTTCCTGTGTGGATTTTACTGTTCAGTTAAAATACTCTTCTTTAATCAGCCGACCATCTTCGATGTGAATTATTCTATCTGCTATATCTAAAACTCGGTTGTCATGAGTCACCAATAGAATAGCACATTGCTGCTCCTTAGCCAGTTGCTGCATAATTTCTACAACATCTCGGCCTGATTTACTATCTAAGGCAGCAGTAGGTTCATCAGCTAAAACTAATTTGGGCTGGCTCACCAAAGCACGAGCGATCGCTACCCGTTGCTTTTGTCCTCCCGATAGTTCTGTAGGATAATAATTAATTCGATGTCCTAACTTAACTGCATTGAGCATCGCTTCTGATTTCAGACAAGCTTCTCGATAAGAAATATGTTGGTGGAGTTCCAGTGACATTTGTACATTTTGTCGAGCTGTTAAAAAATCCAGCAAGTTATGAGCCTGGAAAACATAGCCTATGTTGCGGCGTACTTGTACTAATTGTTCATTACTTGCTCCATGTAACTCCCAATTCAAAAATTTGAGGCTTCCTTCTTGAACAGAACGCAACCCGCCAATCAATGTTAATAAAGTTGTTTTTCCGGAACCAGATGGCCCCGACAAAATCACAATTTCACCAGATTTTATTACTAAATTAATGTCAAACAAAATCTGATTTCGTAATGAGTTTTGACCAAAGTAGTGATTGATATTCCTAACAGAAACAACAACTTCTTGTTGAAACATGGATTTCGTAATTTATTTAATTAAACTAGAAAATATCAGCTGGGTCTACTACTCGCAATTTATTAGTTGATAAAAATGCAGAAGTGAAGCACATTATCAATGTAGAAAGTAATACTATTGTGGCTTTATCATAACTCATTAAAACTGGTAACTTAGTAGCATTTTTTGCTATATCATAGAGAATTGTAGATATAGCTATGCCAGGAATATAACCTAAGAGTGCCAAAATCAAAGATTGTTGGAAAACTATACCTAGTAAGTACTTATTTTTAAATCCCATTGCTTTTAATGTTGCATATTCCGCTAAGTGACTGGAGATATTACTATAAAGTATTTGATAGACCACAACTACTCCAACCACAAACCCCATAATTACCATCAAATTAAAGATAAATCCAATCGGTGTTCTTACACTCCAATAGTTTCTTTCAAAATCAATAAAGCCTTCACGTGTCAAAACTTTTACGTCCTTGGGTAAATGCGCTGATAGCATTGCTAAAACTTTTTGGGGACTAGCACCAGGTTTGAGGGTAAGTATACCTATATCTATATAACCGGGAGAACGATCTTGAAATAACCTCATTAGAGTTGAGTAACTAATCATTAAATTACCATCAACCCCAAAGGAAGGCCCAAGCTTAAATAAACCAGCAACTTTAACTTTATAACCAATTGTCGAATTGTATCCAAATATTTCAACACTAACAGGTTCTTGTTGTACAAATTTTTCTGCAATTGGGCCAAATTCTGGTCGCGAACTACTGTCAAATAAAACTACGTTAGGACGTTTAAGCAGATTTACATTTTCGTTAACTTCTGGCAATTTAAAAACAGATTTTGCTGGATCAAAGCCAAGTACATAAATTGGAAATTTACGACCATTAATTGGGTTTTTGAGTTTAGCAAATTGAACGTACAAAGAGTTGACTGATTCTACATCTTCAAAGCCTAATGCTTGATATAAGCGAATGCGCGGAAAACTTTGATTGGAGGTTAAAGATTTATATTGGGAACTGATTAAAAACAAATCTCCTTCTAAGTTTTTTTGCACTTGTGTAGCACTTGCATAAAGAGCATCTTGAAAGCCAATTTGCATGAACATTAAAACAGCCACAAAAGCAATACCAGCTAAAGCCACTAGAAACCGAATTCTTTGGCGAGCTAGTTGTAACCAAGCTACAGGTATCTTGATAGTCATTTTTTTTACCTCAAAACTGAGATTGCATTCTCAATCTCTGGGTATTAAGTAGTCGTGCAATATAAATTATCGAGTCAGGCAAGGGAACAGGGAAGAAATATCGCGATTTCCCTTCTGTCTTGAAAATGGGTATGGGGGTGCAAGGGTGTAGGGGAAAGAATCCTCTTTCATACTTGGTGGTGTACGAAGTTTATAGGGACTGTCTTCTGCCTACTGCCTTCTGCCTACTGCTATGCTGCTGAGGCTGCCTAAGATGAATGAGTACTTCTACTTGTAAGTTGGTAAGAGCTGCAACTCGCTCATTATCTTCTGAATTATCGATACGAATTTTGACCTCAACTACTTTGTTATCTGTGTCTGCTCCTGGATTGTTACTGAAGATGTTTTGTTGAGTAACTTGTAAGCCTATATCTGCTACTGTTCCTTGTATTTTCCCTGAAAAAGCATCGCTAGTGATCGTCGCCAGTTGACCTAAATGCACTTTTTTGATGTCGGCTTCATAGACTTCTGCTACTACATACATCTGATTAGTACGACCGATTTGAGCAATTCCTTGATTGCCGATAACTTCTCCAGGCCAAGTATAAATTCTTAAGATTTGACCATCGATAGGCGCTCGCACCACACTTAAATCGAAATCTGCCTGAGCCTGGGCAACTGCTGCTTTTGCGCTCTCAACGTCGGCTTGTGCTGCTTGCACATCTGTAGGACGAATCTCAGCAATACTTGCCAGCCTAGCTTTTGCCTCAGTCAACTGCTTTTGTATAGTTTCTGTGGTTCGGTTTTTTACGGCTTTTGCTTCATTGAGCTGTTCTTGGATAGTTTCCATCCTCAAACGCCTAGTATCTGCATCGGAAGCCGAAATTGCTCCTTCTTGGTACAACATCTGATAACGCCGATTCTCGCTTTGGGCATTACGCAATTCTGCTTGTAAGCGAGCAATTGTTGCGCTTTGGGCAGATATTTCTCCAGCTAACTGAGCTTCTAAGCGAGCAATAGTTGCCTTTTGTGCATAGATATCTCCTGCTTTTGCCCCTGCTTTTACCTGATTCAGACTAGCTTGGGCAACTTGGACTTGCTTTTTAGCTTGCTCTAAGGCAGCAAGACGAACATAGAAAGTATCAAGTAGCGCAATTGGTTGTCCTCTACGTACCTTGTTTCCTTTATTGACTAAAAGTCGTGCAACTCTAACACCACCTTGAGAATTGGGAGCAGACAGACTAATTACTTCTCCTTGAGGTTCTAAACGTCCAAGAGCAGCAACAGCAGTGATGGCAGCAGAAGTAACTGGGGTAGTTGAAGTTTGATCTACAGACTTAGGTAAAAATCTGAAAAGGCCATAGAGAGAAACTGTACTGATACCTACAGCCGTAGCGATCGCCATAATTATAGGCAACCGATTTGTAGGAATCGTAATTGGTTGCCTTTCTTTACGCACCATAATTAATGTTTTCCCAGTGATTGATATAGTCTTTCCCTAATTATTTTGATAATCAAAGAGAGACAAATGATAATAGCTCCGCTCTACATTCATATAGATATAAAATGTTAACTGGATAGAATTGACTGATAATTTCCAGTTTTAGATGTTGGAAGTATCAGAGGATGGATTATAGGAAAAACATCCATCACTCTGTACCAGTAGGAGCCATTTAGTTTCTGCCTTCAAAGATATGCTTATTCACTATTTACTAGTTTAAGAGACCTCTTTTTTCCGTTTGACAATGTCTAAGTATTCGCTACGGGTTCCATCTATTCGATAATGGTCGCAGATTTGGCAAAGTTTTAACAGATCTAATCGGCTAAAGACTTTTTGATGCTCAATTCCGTTGTCGTTTCTCCACCTCCAAAAAGTCGTTCTGTCAATGCGACGATTATTTTCGGGCCACCGTCGTCGTGATAAAAATTCTATTAGTTCTTGTTCATAAAAGCAGTAACCTTTCGGTAACTTGAGGAGCTCTTCTCTTAAATTAGATAGTGGTATGAGTGGATCTAAATCAGATAGTCTCATGCCAGCAACTCCGTTTAGTTTCATGGAATTTTAATCGGGTGAAAGCGGAATGCGACAAGGTGTAATTATAAATCTTGATGAAGCTATAAGAAATTTTGATGAACTTTATCAATTTGAATTATGTTTACATTATTCTGACCTCTACTTTACTAATCAAGGGCTATGAAGTGCCGCTTTTATTCACTTTTTTATTCATTTTTATCTAACCATATACCATAGTCTGACTGATACTCAATTGCAACTGATATGCAACATTTTAAATACAAATAGCAATTGAATTTGAAATTTAATTATCTCAGTAATTTATTGAAGAAAATTTTGTTATGAGAATTACAATGTTCTTACTTTTTATCTAAAAAGTCTATTTAATCATCTATCTTATAGCAGATATTTGAATACTCATGTTAATAAGATTAATAATAACAGCAAAAATATAAATTCTCATTAGCATAGAAGACAATCGCAACCTAAAAATACCATATAGATGCATCTCTATAAGTAAACTGCATTACACTCAATTGATAACTGCTACTTCTTATACTCAAGTTTTATAAGGGCATTATAAGAGCCTTATAAGACTCTTATAAAACCTTATATGATTTTAAAAGATATAAATATCTACTTTTTGACAGATGGTAAAACTAGACTACTTTACTAGTTATGCAACTTTGTAATTCTACACAAGAATAATAATCTTGATTATTCTGCGTTCATCAGAATAATCAAGAAGACAATATCTAAAATATCTGTCCAAAAATTTAGATTAAGTTACACTCCTAATTGAAAAGCTCTTCTTAAAAGTTCCCAAATAACTGTAAAACATAGATAAATCTACAGCTAGAGCAAGTTTACAAATACAAGAGGTGCAATTTGTATGCAACTTTGGAAAATATACTTTAGGTATGATGAAAATAAGTGATATAAGTACAAACGTTTACACGCTTACACACTATAGATAATTTTGCATACTACAGAATAATGAAGCTACAGCGATTCATGCTCTCATTGCCAAATTTTGATAACCAGCGGCTAATTTTTCACGCAGCCCGCCAAACAGTACGTAAAGCTGAGATGGCACGCCTTGCCGTACATGAATGGCTCAATCAACATGATTCTGAACTTGAAGAATGGAAAGCTAAAACAGCTTCTGAACTTGGAATTAGTGTTAGTGAATTTGAAAAGCAGCTATTAGATGCCGCTAATCTTCAGACAAAATCGAGGACTAGAGAAGAGAATACTAATTCAGAATCAAATCCTGATTGAGCTAGTGAGACAAAGTTTATCTCTTGTATCAAGCGTAAATAGTAAATAAGAGAGTATCCATAAAAAAAGAGCAAAGCATTAATAGGCTTGATTTTTGCATATTACTACTGCAAACAAGCTACTACTTTTCAAGTGGTGATAGGATAAACACTTGAGTTTTATTAAGTTTCTGTTTGTAGATATCCTCTAGTCATTATGGGTATAGACATATAAATTGGAATTGAAATTACTTCTAAACCTACTTAATCAACGTTGCGTCACAGTTGCATATGAGTTGTAATAAGAAATTAACCAGTCATAAAATAAGCAGCGAAAGCACTGAATGGGATTACTCTAATACAAAGAGTATATAAAGAGTTGAATTATTTTTCTAGATGAAGCTAACCCAGCTAAAGCTGCTTAATAACTAATTTAGCTGTCTTGAAGACAATCTCAATTGTTCTGTAAAAACAAGTATTTCTGCACTAACTGCAATTTCAAGTTTGCTCGCATAAAGGGAGAAAAACTCAGTAACTCCCGACATTTCACAAACATAATCAAATTGAGTCATGACTGCTTCTTCGATTGAAGCTACCTTGGCACAGTTGCAAGAGGAAATAAGCAATTGTGAAAAAGGCTTGCACAAGCTTATAAAGGTGAAACAAACCATGTCCGCACAAGCGACAGAAACCAGCAAAATTAATAGACGATTGCAAAACACTCCAGTTGCCATTGTTGGAATGGCTTCTATCTTCCCAGAATCTAAAAATTTACAAGAATATTGGGAAAAAATTATTCGCAAAGTTGACTGTATCACCGATGTTCCTCCATCACGCTGGAGCATTGATGATTACTATGATCCCGATCCCAAAGCACCTGACAAAACCTACTGCAAACGTGGCGGGTTCATCCCCGAAATCGAATTCAACCCGATGGAATTTGGCCTTCCTCCAAATGTTTTAGAGGTTACAGATGTTTCGCAGTTGTTAAGTTTGGTTGTTGCTAAAGCAGCAATGGAAGATGCGGGCTACGGTGAAAAAAGCCAGTTCAATCGAGAGCGTACCGGAGTGATTTTGGGTGTGGCACTAGCAAGACAGCTAGCAATGCCATTGGCTACTAGATTAGAGTATCCGATCTGGGAAAAAGCCCTTAAAAGTAGTGGTTTATCCGATGAGGATACACAAAAAATTATCGAGAAAATCAAAAGCGCATATGTGCGGTGGGAAGAAAATGCTTTTCCCGGTATGCTCGCGAATATAGTTGCTGGACGAATTGCCAATCGCCTAGATTTGGGAGGAATGAACTGTGTAGTGGACGCTGCCTGCGCCAGTTCATTAGGAGCGCTCGCCATGTCGATCAGCGAACTAGTTGAGTACCGAGCCGACATGATGCTAACAGGGGGAGTTGACACCGACAACTCGATTGTCGCTTATATGTGTTTCAGCAAAACACCAGCTGTCACCCCAAGCCAAAATCCAAAACCTTTTGATGCTCAATCAGATGGGATGATGCTGGCTGAAGGTATTGGGATGCTAGTGCTCAAACGTCTTGAAGATGCCGTTAGAGATCATGATCGCATCTATGCAGTTATTAAAGGTATTGGTACCTCTAGCGATGGACGCTATAAAAGCATTTATGCACCTCGTCCAGAAGGACAAGTCAGAGCCTTACATCGTGCTTATGAAGATGCAGGTTTTTCGCCTGCAAGTGTCGGTTTGATTGAAGCGCACGGCACAGGCACTATGGTTGGAGATCCCGCCGAAGTTGCAGCTCTCAAAGAGGTTTTTGGCGCAAACAATTCAAAAAAACAGCACATTGCACTCGGTAGTGTCAAGTCCCAGATTGGACATACAAAAGCTGCCGCAGGAGCAGCAAGCCTGATTAAAACGGCATTAGCTTTACACCATAAAGTATTGCCACCAACTATCAACGTTACCAAACCACACCCGAAACTAGATCTTGAAAACTCACCGTTATATTTAAATACGGAAACCAGACCTTGGATTCGTCCCGAAGCAGAAACACCAAGACGTGCTGGAGTAAGTTCTTTTGGATTTGGTGGCACGAATTATCACGTCGTCTTAGAAGAATATTCCGGCGAACACGATCGCCCTTATCGTTTACATAAAACTCCCCAGTCAGTATTTATATTTGCACCTACACCAGAGCAGTTATTATCGCGTTGTCAAGAAGTTCTAGGTAAATTGCAATCTGAAGATAAAGAACAGGACTATGAACTACTGATTGCAGCGTGTCAATCATTAGAAATTCCTGTCACAGATGCCAGAGTTGGATTTGTTGCCGATTCTCTAACAGATGCTTGTAAGTTACTGCAAATCACGATTAAATTGCTCCAAGATAACTCACACACCTCGTCGTGGGAGCATCCCCAAGGAATTTATTACCGCAAAACTGGTATTGCAACTGAAGGGAAAGTTGTAGCTCTATTTTCTGGGCAAGGCTCTCAATACTTGGAAATGGGTCGAGAACTTGCAATTAACTTCCCTCACTTGCGGCAGAGTTATGATTGCATAGATAGTTTTTTCTGTAAAGATGGTTTGCAGCCCCTTTCAGAAATAGTTTTTCCTCCTCCTGTATTTAATCCGCCTCAAAAACAGGCACAGGTTGAAGCATTACAGCAAACAGAATATGCCCAGCCAGCCATCGGAGCTTTTAGTGTTGGTCTTTACAAGATATTACAACAAGGAGGGTTCAAGCCAGATTTTGTCGTTGGACACAGCTTTGGAGAATTGACAGCTTTGTGGGCTGCTGGTGTTCTCAGTGAAGAAGATTACTTTTTCTTGGTAAAAGCCAGAGGACAAGCCATGGCTGCACCAAATGATCCTGAGTTCGATGCGGGAGCTATGCTGGCAGTCAAAGGAGATGTCAGTCAAGTTGAAGAAGTAGTCAAGAATTTTCCTTTAGTCACTATTGCTAACTTGAATTCTCCTCGTCAAGTTGTCTTAGCAGGAGCAAAGGCTGAAATCGCCAAAATTAGGGAGACTTTAGAGCATCGTGCTTTCTCTACCGTTCTACTACCAGTTTCGGCAGCTTTTCATACACCATTAGTAGCTCATGCCCAAAAACCCTTTGCTCAAGCAATTGAGAAAGTGAGTTTTAACCAGCCACAAATCCTTGTCTACACTAATGTGACAGGAGAGCGGTACCCAAGTGAACCCCAAGCCATTCAAAAAATTCTCAAACAACATCTGATTAATCAGGTACTTTTCAAGCAAGAAATTGAAAATATTTACGCTGAAGGTGGTTATTGCTTCATCGAATTTGGGCCTAAAAGTATTCTCACCAACTTGGTGAAAGATATTCTTTCTGAAAAACCCCATCTGGCTGTGGCTTTAAATAGCAGTCAGCACAAGGATAGCGATCGCTGTCTTCGAGAAGCTGTTGTGCAATTACGTGTTGCTGGATTACCTTTAAAAAATCCCGATCCCTATCAAATCGAGCACAAAACACCAGAAGTTGCCAAAAATAAGCTATTGAATGTTTGGTTAAATGGTAGTAACTATCTGTCAGAAAAAACCAAGCAAGCTTTTGCAAAAGCTCTACAAAATGGACATCAAGTCAGCATTGCATATGCAAAAGATGATTTCTCTACTCTGCCTGTTTTAAATACAGATAAGACACCCAACCCCGTGTATGTGAATTCAGAACACCACCAGCCCGCACTAGTTACAAACAGTTATAAACCAGGAGAATCTGACGAGAACACTCACCAAAATGGGCATCAAGTTAATTTTGCACCTCCAAAAGATAATTCCCCTGAAGCAAATACCCCTTCTAGTCTTGCTGTTAACAACACTCCCCGATATATAAACACAGAAAATAGCAAGTCCACACTAGTTGCAAACGATAATAAATCAGAAAAATCTTTTGAGATGACGAAATCTCCTCAAACAACTTCTCATCCACAACAGCAACCAAATCCACAAATTCCTCAAAATTATCAACTAGTTTTAGACAGCCTAGAGTACACCCTGATAGAATTTAATCGCCATCAACGTGATATTTTGCGCGTCCACGAACAATCTTTACAGCATCAAACTGAATATACTAAAACATTCTTCCAATTGATGCAGCAGCAGAATTCCTTGCTCAAAAATAGTCAATCTGCTTTTCCACAGACAGAAAATAAACAAATAGCACTCTCCTACGCTGAACGCAGTATTATGCGTTTTCACGAGCATCAAGGTGAAACTCTGCGCGTTCATGAGCAATATCTGAATCATCAAACAGAACACACTAAAAACTTTTTCCAATTGCTCCAGCAACACTACGATCTGCTACTGGCTAACACAGGCAATAAAAGGGGACAGGGAATAGATAAACGTCCTACGGTTTTACCATCAGAGGAAACATTTATTCTCGGCGAGCAGGATAATTCTGTCGTTGTTGTACCTGCTAATGAGTTAGTAACTAGCTTTGGAGTTGTTCCAACTAATGGTGTTTATTCTGATATAAATAATGGCACTGATCATCATGTAAGTAATGGCACAAAGTCGGGAGCTAGCTTTGAAGTTGTTTCAACTAATGGTGTCCATTCTGATACCAGTAATGGTACAAAATCTGTTACAACTACAACTTCTGATCAATTTATCCTTCCGTCTTTAGATGCGCCCTCATCACCAATCACAATTGATGAAGCTACCCTTAGTCAGACTCTAGTCAACGTTGTGAGTGAGAAGACAGGTTATCCAATCGAGATGTTAGAACTGTCGATGGATATTGAGGCTGATTTAGGAATTGATTCAATCAAACGAGTGGAAATTTTGGGAACACTGTTGGAGTTATACCCAGATTTGCCTAAGCCGAATCCAGAAGAACTGGGACAACTACGTACCCTTGGTCAAATCGTAGAGTATATGCGGACTCTTGTACCAGCAATTACACAAATTGAGTCTGCAACTACGAAGACAACACAAGAAGCTACTTTGGATGAGGCAAAGACAAGCGAAGCTAGCAATGTAGTTTCAGAAGATGCAGAGAGTGAAAATATACACCTAGCTTCTTCCTCGCCAGTTTCCAACCTTCTTTCTACTCCAGAAGAGTCGGTTTCCTTAGTTTCATCCCTTGATTTAAATAATCTCAGTCAAATTCTGCTCAATATTGTCAGTGAGAAAACAGGCTATCCAGTCGAGATGCTAGAACTCTCGATGGATATGGAGGCAGACTTGGGAATTGATTCGATCAAACGAGTTGAAATTCTGGGAGCGCTTTTGGAGCTATGCCCAGATTTACCCAAGCCAAATCCAGAAGAACTCGGAGAATTGCGTACTCTTGGTCAAATAGTTGACTACATGAAACAACAGGCTAACGTGCTGGAAAAAAAAACACTTCCAGTCGAGCCTTGCAGCCAGTCATCTGAGCTAGATTGTCAGATTCTCCGTAGTCCAGTCAAACTCAAATTTCTTCCAGAACCCGACGTTTTAGATTTTACCTTACTCGACCAGTATATTGCCTTGCTTACTGATGATGGCTCCCTCACTACCTCAGAACTTGCTCTTGCACTTTGTGAACGCGGTTGGAAAGTGGTTGTCTTAAGTTTTCCCCAAACCTTAATTGCACAACAGTTGCCTTTACCAGAAGGAGTAAATCGTGTTGTCTTAGCTTCTTTAAGTGAGGAGAATTTAAAAAATCAGTTAGAAGCGATCGCTTCTGAGTATGGTTCAATTGCCGCATTCATCCACCTCAATCCTGCAAGCCATGACAACACCAGTAATGACATCCGTTATCTGGAAACTGAAAAAGCCATACTCCGCCAAGTCTTTTTAATTGCCAAACATCTCAAAGAACCACTCAATCAAGCCGCATCTGTGGGACGTAGTTGCTTCCTTACCGTTGCTCGTCTTGATGGTGAGTTCGGAATCGGGCAGAAAACCAACTTTGGTGCCATTGGTAGTGGATTGTTTGGACTAACTAAAACCTTGAATCAAGAATGGGAACCCGTATTTTGCCGAGCTATAGATCTCAGCCCCGATTTAGATACTCAAACATCAGTACGGTATATCCTCGCCGAACTCTACGATCCCAATCGCTTAATTGCTGAAGTTGGATATAGCTCGCAAGGACGAACAACACTAGTGTGTGAAGAGGACGCGGGGAGGTGGGGACACGGTGAGCAGCGCGTTGCGAGAAGCCTCCGCTCAGAACTTCGGGAGGTTCCCCCCATTGTAGCGACTGCGTACTCCTACTCTACGAGAAGGGCTACGCCCAACGGAGAACCCGAAGAGTACCCGAAGGGAGACACGGAGAACTCTTCTCTCTCCGCGTCTTCTTCCCAATCCCAAGTCTTTCTCGTCAGTGGTGGTGCAAAAGGGATAACAGCTCAATGTGTTATTCAACTAGCACAACATTATCAATGCAAATTTATTCTGCTCGGACGTTCTCCTGTAGATCCTGAACCTGTATGGGCTGAAGGCTGCTTAAATGAAGGGGAACTGAAAAAGCGGATTATGGATGATTTTGTAGCCAAAGGTGAAAAACCCACACCTGCAATGGTGCAGAAAAAGTATAAGGCTATTTCATCTAGGCGAGAAATTGACACAACACTACGAGCAATTGAGCAGGCGGGTGGACAAGCAGAATATTTGAGTGTGGATATAACTGATGCAACACTCCTCCAAGAGCAAGTTAGTAACGTAGTAGAACGTTTAGGTACAGTAACAGGAATTATCCACGGAGCTGGCAATTTAGCAGATAAACGCATCGAAAACAAATCAGAACGGGATTTTGAAACCGTCTACGCTGCTAAAGTTAGAGGATTGGAAAATCTGTTACGCTGCGTATCGCCCAATCAACTGAATTATTTAGTCCTGTTTTCCTCGGTAGTAGGTTTTTATGGGAATATTGGTCAGTCAGATTATGCGATCGCCAACGAAATTCTCAATAAGTCGGCTCATCTTGTTAAACGCAATTATCCAAATTGTCACGTAGTTGCGATCAATTGGGGGCCTTGGGACAGTGGTATGGTAACTCCAGAATTAAAGAAAGCTTTTGCCCAAAGAGGTGTTGAGACTATTCCTATAGAAGTTGGGACTCGAATGTTAGTTAACGAACTAGCACAAACCAACCAACAAACTGTGCAAGTAGTAATTGGTAGTCCCCTCACCTACACACCGAAATCCCTCAACCCTGAGTTGAAAAAATTTCGCATCCAGCGGCGATTAAAATTAGCAGCTAATCCATTTTTACAAGATCATGTTATCGCTGGTCGCCCTGTTTTACCTGCTACTTGTGCCTTATCTTGGATGTCGAGTACCTGCGAACAACTTTATCCCGGTTACAAATCATTTAGTTGTCTAAACTATAAGGTTTTGAAGGGAATTATTTTTGATGAAAGTCTTGCCAGTGAATATACTCTAGATTTACAAGAAGTTGCTAAAAACGATGCAGATGAGATAGAGCTTGATGCTAAAATCTGGAGTCAAAACCGAGAAGGAAAAATACGTTACCACTTTAGCTGCCAAGTAAAGCTTAAACACCAAATTCCAGTTATCCCTAATTATGATTTTCTTCACTTACAACAAGAAGAAATCATCTTTGGTTCTAGTAATTCACTTTATCAAAATGGGGCAATGAGCTTGTTTCACGGGTCTTATTTTCAGGGCGTAAAAACTATCTTAAATGCCAGTCCTGAAAAGGTGACGATAGAGTGTACTTTGCCAAATCTTGAAAATAGACAACAAGGACAATTTCCAGTAATAACATTTAATCCCTATATTGCGGATGTTCAAATTCATTCACTATGGATTTGGACGCAGTATTTTCATCAAGAGGGTTGTTTACCTTCAGAAATAAAAAATTTTGAACAGTTCGCACCTATTCCCTTTAATGAAAAGTTTTACGTCTCTTGTGAAGTCAAATCAAAAACAGATTCATCTGTAATTGCTGATGTGATTGCACATGACATTCAAGGCAAAATATATACTCGCATGATTGGAGCAAAGGGAACTATTTTGCGTACGAAAAGTTGATAGGGGATAGGGAGAACACGGGGACGGGGGATACGGAGACACGGAGAATGATTCTTCATACAGTTTCCCTCTTCCACTCTCTAGGGTAGGCACAAGCCTCTAAAAATATGCGTTGGTACGAGGAGATTAAGTAATGGGCATAAGTGAGCAAAGTAAAAATCCCAAAATAGCGATTGTTGGTATGGATTGCTTTTTGGGAGGCTGCAAAGAATTAGATGCTTTTGAACGCAGTATTTATGAAGGAACCCAGCACTTTATAGATATTCCTCTCCAACGATGGCAAGGAGCACAAAACCAAGAACATCTGTTCAAAAACTATGGTTTTGAAAATGGTACAGCACCTATAGGTGCATACATAAAAGATTTTGAAATTGATTTATCAGATTTTCAATTAGCACTGGAGAAAGCAGATAAATTAAATCCCCAAGAACTATTGATACTCAAGGTAGCTGATCGCGCTCTGAAAGATGCAAAACTCAATCAAGGGAGCAGGGTAGGAGTTGTAATTGTTGTGGCAGCAGAAGTTCCTTTTCATCTGCTCAAAAAACAAGCGAAAGACAGTATTGCTAATTTATGTAGTATTTCTAATTTATGGAATTTTGCTGGTCCCTCATTTACACTCACTGCCGAACAAAATTCTGTATTCAAAGCTTTAGAAGTTGCACAAAAGCTACTTTCTATCAAAGAAGTAGATGCTGTTGTTGTCGGTGCTGTCGAGCTTGCCGGAAATAGTGCTAGTGTTTTAGCACGAAATCAAGTAGCAAAAGTCAACAAAGGCGTCAATACTCTCAGTTACGATCGCAACGCTAATGGCTGGATGGTAGGTGAAGGTGCGGCTGCGGTAGTTTTGAAGCTCCACGAAACGGCACAACAAGATGGCGATCGCATTTATGCGGTGATTGACGCCCTCAATATCTTGAAACAAAATTCTACCTCCAACACACTTGCTGAGGAGGCAGCAGTAACGCAAGTTTGCCATCAAGCTTTTAATTCTGCCGGTATCATGCCCACAGACATTGGCTACCTAGAAGTTTTCGGCAGTGGAGTTCCCCAGCAAGATGAGTCAGAAATTAAGGGTTTGCTCCAAGCTTATCAGACTTATAAACCCAATCTGACTTGTGCACTTGGCAGTGTTAAAGCCAATATTGGTCATACTTACGCTGCATCAGGAATAGTCAGTTTAATTAAAACTGCGCTCTGCTTGTATCATCGCTATATTCCTGGCGTACCCCAATGGACTGCTCCCAAAATACCCGAATTATGGCAGAATAACCCTTTTTATGTAGCTACTGAATCAAAACCTTGGTTTTTAGAACCAGGAGCGACTAAAAGAATCGCTGCCATTAACAGTATGGAGATGGATGATAGCTATGCACATATGATTTTGTCAGAGGAAACAACTCAAAAAGAACGTACTAGTAGGTATCTAGAGCAAACACCTTTCTATCTTTTTGCGATCGCAGCTGATGAGTGTCCAACCTTATTAGAGCAAATCCGTGCTTTAGAAGAAACAATCACAACTTCTTCTTCCCTATCCGTAGCCGCAAGTCTTATTTTTACTGCCTTTAAACAGCGTCAAAATGCCAGTTACACAGTAGTAATTGTTGGACGCAATCAAGATGAATTGATGCGAGAAATTCAGCGTGCTTTCAAGGGCGTTGTCGATGCTTTTAATACAGGTAAAGACTGGCTAACTCCTGTAGGTAGTTATTTTACGCCAAAACCACTGGGTAAAAAAGGCACTGTCGCCTTCGTTTACCCTGGTGCTTACAGTTCTTATATCGGCATCGCCCGCAATCTATTCCGCTTATTTCCGAAAATTTATGACGATCCAATTATCAAAAGCGTTTACAGTCGTGTCGCCAATATAGAGAAAATTCTTTATCCTCGTAGCCTGAACAAATTTTCAAAAAGGCAGCTGGAAGCTTTAGAACAGCAATTAATAGACGATCCAGTCGCAATGCTTGAATCTGAAATGGGTGTTGCCGGATTGTTGAGTGTAATACTGAGGAATTACTTCAAACTACAGCCTGATTACGCTTTTGGGTATAGCTTGGGCGAAACTAGCATGATGCTTGCTCAGGGTGTGTGGACTCATTTTCATGAAGGCAGTCAAAGCTTGAACTCGTCTGCTTTATTTAAAACAGAGTTGTCGGGGGCTAAAAATGCAGTGCGCAGGTTTTGGGAATTGCCTCAAATCCAGGATGGAGAAGACTCTGAGTTTTGGAGTACCTACATTCTCATATGTTCGGTATCCCTGGTTCAGGAGGCTCTCAAACAAGAAAACCACGTCTATTTAATTCTCATAAATACTCCACAAGAAGTAGCGATCGCTGGTGATGCCCAAGCCTGCCAGCGAGTAATTGAAAGACTAAATTGCGATGCTTTTCGTGCTCCTTTCAATCATGTCATCCATTGCGATGCTATACGTTCTGAGTACAATGAACTCGTTAAAATAAATACCTTACCTGTTCAAAACATACCAAATACAGTTTTTTATTCCGCCGCAGATTACCAACCCATTACCCTCGACAGTAAGTCCATCGGTCAAAATATTGCTAAAGTTCTTGTTCAACAGCTTGATTTTCCTCGGTTAATTAACCGTGTCTGGGAAGATGGTGCCAGAATATTTCTCGAAGTAGGGGCTGGCGGTAACTGTTCGAGATGGATTAGCGGAACTCTCAAGCAAAAAGAACACCTTGCTATTTCTCTCAATAAAAGAGGAGTTGATGAGCATATTTCTATTGTTCGAGCATTGGCAAGGCTTGTCAGTCATCAAGTAAAGATGGACTTGTCATTACTATATTCTCAAGTTCAAGACACTTCCAACAAAAACCAGTTGCAAATTAAAACTATAACTTTATGTGATAGTGAGTTGAACTTTATACCATTGCATCCATTGCATGAAAAAGAACAGAAAAATTCTACATATCAACCTTCCGATCCTCTGATTAATAGTACTGATAAACAACATACATCAGATGATTTTAATGGATTTGAATACATTAATCCTTACTTTCACCCAAACTCTGTCAAAAACTATGAATCTGGCGGTAAGTCACAAAAATCAGAAGCTATTACACAACATGAAGAATATCAAATTGTTCCTAATCATAATTCAATAAATAATAACTTGATTCATGAAAATCAGATGCTAAACCTACGCGATTCCCTATATCAAAAGCTGAGTGAAAATACCTCTCACGCTACTAAAACCCATACTGATTTTTTGCAGGCTAGACAAGAATCGCTGCATCAACTCAGTACAATAATTCGAGTTCAATTAAATTGTTTACAGCATATTTTTGAAAAAAGCTCCTCCAATTCAGGCGATGAAACACAGTAATCGCGATTTACAGATTTTTAGAAATTAAGGGGATAAAAACGTGAGACTTGTAGATACTATATTGCGTCAAAATTCAAACGCTCTAAAATTTTCAGAAGTTTTTTCTCATCAAAATCATGTTTGGCAAGGTTCTTTAGATTCTGTCTCTTTTGATAAAGAAGGTATAAAAGCTAAACTACTGAATTTAAATAAACCTTGTTATGTTGTTAGGTTTGAAGGTGAAATAGGTGTAACCAATGAAGGTTACTTATATAGTTTCAATGATGGACAAACAGGAAAAGTAGAGGTGCTTATAGCTGCTCCGCCCTTAGCAATTCAACAGTTAGGCGATCCAACTTTTTTAGATTTTCATAATGTAAAATATGCCTACACCACTGGCGCGATGGCTCAGGGAATAGCTTCTGAAGAACTAGTTATTGCTCTTGGTAAAGAGAAAATATTGAGTTCATTTGGTGCTGGAGGCTTATCTACTTCTCGTATTGAAACCGCCATTAACCGTATTCAACAAGCTTTACCGGAAGGACCTTACGTTTTTAATTTACTTCACAGCCCCAGTGAACCATCTATTGAACGCGCTGTTGTTGATTTATATCTCAAATATGGTATTAAAACAGTAGAAGCTTCTGCCTTCTTAGATTTAACTGACAATATAGTCTACTATCGATGTGCTGGCTTGAGTTTAAATGCAGCTAATAAAATTGAAATCAAAAACAAGATTATTGCTAAAATTTCGAGAAGAGAAGTTGCAACTAAATTTCTTCAGCCTGCTTCTACAAAAATTCTTAAGCAGTTAGTTGAACAAGGCCTCATCAGTGAATTACAAGCAAAACTAGCTGAACAAGTTCCAATGGCGGATGATATTACCGTAGAAGCAGACTCTGGTGGTCATACAGATAATCGTCCTCTAGTTTGCCTTTTTCCTTCCATTCTAGAACTAAGAGATGAAATTCAAAGAAAATATGCTTATGAAAGACCTGTCCGAGTTGGGGTAGCAGGAGGAATTGCAACTCCTCAATCAGCATTAGCTGCTTTCATGATGGGTGCTGCTTATATTGTCACTGGCTCTATTAATCAGTCTTGTGTTGAAGCCGGAACATCTGAACATACCAAACAACTACTGGCTCAAGCCGAAATGGCAGATGTAATGATGGCTCCGGCAGCAGATATGTTTGAAATGGGCGTAAAACTTCAAGTCCTTAAAAGAGGAACTTTCTTTCCTCTGCGGGCGCAAAAACTGTCTGATTTATACAAAACTTATGACTCCATTGAAGATATTCCACCAGCAGAAAGAGAGAAATTAGAGAAGCAAATTTTTAGAAAGAGCCTGGAAACAATTTGGGAAGATACCGCCGCTTATTTAACTCAAAGAAATCCAGATAAATTAGCTAAAGCTGACAACAACCCCAAATTGAAGATGGCTCTAATTTTCCGTTGGTATCTCGGATTATCATCTCGTTGGTCTAATTCTGGTGAAAAAGGGCGAGAAACCGATTACCAAATTTGGTGTGGCCCAGCGATGGGTAGTTTTAATGATTGGGTAAGAGGTTCTTATTTAGCAGAACCGAATAATCGGAAAGTGGTTGACATTGCCAACCAAATTATGAAGGGATCTGCATTTTTATACCGGATGCAAAGTTTAAAAATCCAAGGATTACAAATGCCAGCCTACTACACCAACTATCCACCGAAATTAGACTGATACATCTTGTCATCTATGTAACAATCTTTTCCATCTACAGTCATGAAACGTGTACTTGTAGTTTATTACTCACAATCGGGGGATGTGGCTCGTGCCGCCGAATCTTTTACTAGATATTTGAATGCGCCAACTGTCGAACTGACCTGGGAATGTATTAAACCAAAAGCCGATTATCCTTCTCCTTGGAACTTGTATAAATTTTTTGATGTTTTCCCAGAATGTGTAAATCAAGAACCACCGGAAATTTACTCACCAAAATTTAGTGAAGATGAAAAATTTGACCTAGTTATCATAGCCTATCAGGTTTGGTTTTTGGCACCATCTTTACCAATTCAGGGCTTTTTCAAATCTAAGTATGCAAAAGCCCTCAAAGATACGAAAGTCATCACTTTAGTAGTGTGTCGAAATATGTGGCACTCTGCCTCAGAAATGATGAAGAAAATGATTGCTTCTGTTGGAGGAATTCACATTGACAATGTAGTTTTAACTCACCAAGGGCCAGCTTTGCTTACCTTTATTACCACTCCTCGATTACTGTTGACAGGGAAAAAAAATAGATTTTTGGGAGTATTACCTGCAGCAGGCGTCAAAGATGAAGATATCTATGCACTCTCAAGATTTGGCAAGCGCATAGCCAATCATCTGGAAGCATTAAGTGATAGTTCTAGTCAGCCAATACTGAAAGGACTTGGGGCAGTGGAAGTCAATCAACGCTATGTGATTGTAGAAGTAATTGGCCACTTAGCATACCGTCCTTGGGCCAAGCTGGCTCGTTTGTTTGGCAAACAGGGAAGTTGGAGCAGAATGCCAATTATTTGCATCTTTGCAATTCAACTCCTATTTGCGATTCCAATTGTTGTGCTCGTTTCCAGTGTTGTTCAATTTCTGTTTGCTCCGCTGATTCATCAAAAAATCGCATCTTATGTTGAGCTTTTAAAATCACCATCTGGTGCAAGCTAAGAGTCAACAAAAACTCATCGCTTGCTGGAGATTAGTGCTATTCATCTGAGTCTTGTAAATTTGTTTGGAGGAAATTATGGCTTCAGCATACATTACAGGTTTAGGAGTTTTTCTACCGAATCAACCAGTTAGTAATGAGGAGATGGAAAATGTTTTGGGGTTAGTTAATGGAAAACCTTCTCGGTGTAAAAATCGAATCCTGAAAAATAACGGTATAAATTCTCGATATTACGCAATAGATCCAAAAACAGGTAAGCAAACTCATACTAATGCGCAATTAACAGCTGAGGCAGTGCGTACTCTTACCAAAAACTCTAATTTTCCATTAGATAATATTGAGTGTTTGGTTTGTGGAACATCTTCTCCGGATCAGATTGTTCCTAGTCATGGTTTGATGGTGCATGGGGAGCTTGGGTGTCCTCCTTGTGAAGTTGTGTCCACAAGTGGAGTTTGCTGCTCAGGAATAACTGCACTTAAGTATGGATATATGAGCGTTTATTCCGGATTGACTAAAAATGCTGTCACCACAGGTTCAGAACTCGTATCAAACCAATTTAGAGCGAAGTTCTTTCAATCAGAAATAGAAGCAAAAATTCAGAATTTAGAAGCCAAACCGATCATCACTTTTGAGAAAGATTTTTTAAGGTGGATGCTTTCTGATGCAGCAGCAGCAGTGTTAATCGCGAATACTCCCCGTCAAGATCAAATTTCATTCAGAATAGATTGGGTTGATATCGTCTCTTTTGCCAATGAGCTAGAGACCTGTATGTATGCGGGAGCTGTGAAGAGATCTGATGGTTCTTTACAAGGCTTGCGAGATGTTGAAAATCCAGATGAAGTATGGAAAGAGGGTTATATTGCCCTCAAACAGGATGCAAAATTGCTAGGAGAAAATGTAGTTCCTTATGGAATTCAAAAAGGCTTTGCACAAGTTAGAGACAAATATAGCTTAAAATCAGATGATATCACTTGGTATTTACCTCATTACTCATCAGAACATTTTAAGCAACCACTCTACGATGAGTTGCTGAGAATCGGATTTGAAATTCCGTACTATAAATGGTTTACTAACTTAACAATAAAGGGGAATACAGGCTCTGCTTCTATTTTTGTAATGTTGGAAGAATTGATGTTATCAGGCAAACTTGAACGAGGCGATAAAATATTTTGCTTGATTCCTGAGAGTGCTAGATTCTCATATGCTTATATGCATCTAACAGTCGTTTAATATGAATACTTGTGATACTTATAAAAGTAAATTCATTTAGGCAATTAATGAAAAAATAGGTTTAACAAGTAATCTAAATATGACTATTTAAATGTTTTAAGAATTGCCAAAACTCACTTATTATTGACTTGTGAAAGACTTCAAAATTCCGAAATCAACTGAACAGATAATTCCCCAAACAAAAAATTTGTTCAAATCAGTTTTCTTTATCAGCCTGCTAGTCAGTTCTTTTACTTTAGCACAGATGGGTGCTAGCGCAATTGACACCTTCTTCTTAACTCATCCTCAACCGATGCATCTGGTTATTAAGTGGGCATTTATTATGATTTTCGCAGTATTTAACAGCTTGCTGTTAACGGGTGTAGGTGTGTTGGCACACGAAGGCATCCATAGGGTGTTATTCAAGAGCAAATTTTGGAATGATTTGTGGGGTGGGATATTATCTGCTTTAGTTGTGATGCTCCCTTTTTATGCCAATCGAAAGTTTCATTTAACCCATCATCGTTATACCCATCGGCCTGGTTTAGATCCTGAGGAAAAATTGCATAACTACCCATTTTGGTATGCATTTATAATGGGAGGAGTGATCGCTCTTTATGAACACTACAAAATAGTAGCAGCAGCTTTATTTTCAGGTAAGTGGAATAGGGTATTTCGAGGTCTAAAAGATATTGGCTTTATGAGTTTGGCTGTGACTTTCTATTTTTACATGCTGCCAATGTTAGGGATTTCCCCTTGGTATACAGTCATTCCCACTTTTGCGTTAGCACCACCTGTATATTCCTTTCGTGCCTTGTGCGATCATTATGCTTTTGCTCCTGCTGTTTCACCTACTGTACAAAAAAGTTTTGAGCACGGAGCAGACACAGAAGATGAGTTTCAAAATCTTCAAGGCGATGGATTACAGGTTGACAGTTGGGTAATTCTAACTAACCCTTTCATAAATTGGCTGTGGAGCCATATTAATTATCAACAGGTACATCATCGCTATCCTTATCTATCTCACCAATATCTTCCTGATATTTTTGAAGCTACGAAGTACGAACAACCCTATGCAGTAGCTACAGGCTTTTTTCGTTGCTTAATGAGTTTGAGAAATATGCAATATTACTCTAAACCTGAACAAATTAAGCCGTTCTTGTTTAAGGAAATTTCTGGAAACTCGATTTAATTGTCTCAAAGTTTAATCGCAATTTTTATTATCCAAAGTTCTTTAACTTTAGAGGGTTTACAAATGGGCTCACATATTGATAATTCACCTATTTCAACTGTAAAACGGTCTTACACAGCAGAAGAAATACAAGCTTGGTTAGTTTCTAACATTTCTGATTTATTAGGAGTTGAACCTGATGAAATAGATATTCGAGAACCTTTGGACAGTTATGGCTTGGATTCAGCCCAGGGGATGGTTCTTGCCAGTAGAGCCGAGAAATTGCTGGGATTTAAGTTATCTTTGATTTTGTTGTGGCATTACCCTACTATTGAAGCACTGAGTAAGCGTTTAGCAGAAGACTTCGCGGATTCAAACTCAGAGACTTTTGAGTTTTGAAGAAGTTACTAAATATTTTTCTCATGATTCTAGGTTAGTTTAAAGATTCAAAATAGGTTGTGGTGCGAACAACAGTTATCTCACTCTATAAAGTGTTAACTCCATTTTCAGATAACTGTATTCTTCCACATTTCAATAACGGTAACTTTTACTAACAAACCAATTTCTCAACTCAAACTATCACTATTCAGAAATATTAAAACTATGAATACATATGAACTTGTGGAAAACCTTACTCAAAAAGGTGTTCAAATTTGGGTAGATAATGACAAACTTAATCTTCGTTCCCCTAAGGGGGTAATTACACCAGAAATACAGGCAGAGTTAAGTGCTTATAAAGCAGAAATATTAGCGTTTTTACGGGACAAAGATGTTGCAGCTAAAGCCGCTTCTGTTCCTTTGAGTATCGGATTAAGTCTACAAACTATTGGTCGTTTAATTGGAGGATTTGTCAAACAATCAAATGTGGAATTTAAGCCACCAGTTATTGACCCTCAAGTTATGGCTCAAAAGCTAACAGTTACATTTAGACCTTTACCTAAAGGTTACGACCAAGTAGAAATTATTAAATTCAGAGAGGAATTAGCAACTAAACTCAAGGATTATGGAGTAAAAGTTCTACCTTGGGAAGAAGCAATAACAGAATTTAATTATGTTATTGAATTTTCTAAAATCAACTTGAAGAAAAGCTTCAAAATTAAAAATGTTAAATCAGGAGTTGATGCAGTCATAGCTGTTGAAAGTTCTCCACTTTTGTTAAGAAAGTTGGGAATATGTATGGCAGAGAATATATATAAAGTTTATTCACGCGTACTTTTAAAAAATCGAGAAATCTCTGTTTCTAGAATAGCTAAATTGAGTAGTTGGGCTGAAGACCATACAGCTAAATATATTGAAGATCCTACAAATACTCAGGTAATTACCCTGACAAAACTAGATGAGGAATTTGTCAATCCTTTACTTCCTTACCAACAAAAGATAAAAATTGGTTTAAATACTTTAATTAGAACATTCTCAGAAATGGTAATTGGAGTATCTGAGGAAAAAGTTTCTATCTTAAATATGAATCTTTCAGATTCTGTATTTCCGAGAAGTGAGATAGAACACTTTGTTGCCAACTCACTAATTCCTAAAGTTTTTGTACCAATATATCCACTTTTACTAAGTCGATTTGAGCTAGGGCAGTATAATCCTAATGAATCTAGCTATGCTGCAAAATTAGTGAAATTAGGTAATGAGTTAGCATCAACAAGTCTGTTTCCTCCAGGATTTAAACTTTATGAAGTTATCAAAAGAAAATCTCATAGAGATATTGTGAATGTCATAGTGAATGGAAGGACAGGGGTTTCTTATGGTTTTGTTGCTTATGCTGAACCTCCACAATATGTTGGAGAGCCGGAAATAACTGAAAATGAGTGGCAAAGTTTATTACCTGTAACTGGATTTCATAGTGATGAACTCCGACAAAATGAAAAAGGTCGGTTTTATATCAAAACTAATGTTAAAGGAGAATATCTATTTAAGCAAATACCAGATATCTGGCTTGTTAGCTCTCGTTCTGGCTCAAACAAAACAGATTTACAGCTTGAGAGTGATATCATTCGGATTGGTTTAAAAGAAAATTTAATTCTTCAATTACCACAGGATATTAATCCAGAGCTAGTAGATATTAAGCCTTCATATGATATCTATGTAATGCTTGCTATTAGTTTGTCTGCTGCTTTATATACACCAGAACTGATTAAGAATGGTGCACCAATAGTTCATTTTCACGGGTACCCAGCATTGGAATGGTTTAAACCGAATGAATATTGTGTTGGTGTTAAAAATCCATCCGTTCCTTGTGGAACTTATGAATCAGGAGTATTCAATTTTTTGGGCATTTCTAGCTTGACAAATCAACAAGTAGAAAATACAGCTTTGGTAAGTTTAATCGAACCAGATCATGGCACCAATTTCATCGCCAGTGATTTGGAATATCTAGTGGAAAGATTAAAGACTGGGTGTGCAGAAGGGCAAATTGAACTTGGTGGTAAACATTTCACTTCTTTAAAAGCAAAATTAGATGATCGCTAATTTGGGTTGGATGTAAACCAGAATATACAAAAACACAGTAGTTATGTTACATGAGAGAAAACTTTCTCCTTTTGAGGAAGTTATAGAGGCTGTAAATCGTCGTGCTAGCGCGTACAACATAGTTACCATTTGCCGAATCAAGGGGATATTTAGTGAAGAAATCCTCAGACAAGCTCTGGAAGTATTACAAACACGTCATCCTCGTCTCAACTGTCGGATAGTAGGTAAGTTAAATAGTCTGCGCTTTGAAACAGCAGCAGTTGAGATTCCTTTGCGCGTTGTGGAAAAGCGCGAGCAACAACAGTGGCAAGAAGTTGCATTAGAAGAACTCAATCAAAAAATTGACAGCCACGAAAGTCTACTGCGAGTTGTACTAGTTAGAGTCCAAAATCAAAACAATCTCAACTATTTAATTACGACAATTCATCATGCGATCGCAGACGGCTTATCATGCATTCAACTGCATTCAGAACTTTTAAGCTATTGTCAAAAAATTACATCTTTTGAACCAATAGAAGTTACTCCTTTACCTACACTGCCACCTCTAGAAAGACTGTTGCTAAATTCTATACAAGGATGGAAGGGGGGATTGAATATTTTCTTAACTGTATTCAGGCATTTGTTAAAGCAAATTTGGTATCGCCCACAAACTTTGAAGTTTGAAAAATTCGTACCTATAGAATCACGCCGTTCTGGCATGATTCACAGAATGCTCAATCAAGAGCAAACGAGACAGTTGCTAAATGCTTGTAGACAGAATCAGACAACGGTGCATTCTGCTTTATGTGCAGCAATGTTGTTTGTAGCAGGTAGAAAAATCATTGGCGGTCAGAAAAAAAATACAAACGTCAGTTGTTGGTCAGCCATCAATCTGCGTAAACATCTTGAACCAGTAGTCAGTGATGAACACTTAGGTATGTTGTTTTCTGGTGATATCTCATTTCATACCCTCAGAACAAATACACCCTTTTGGGATTTAGCTTGCAATAGAAAACAACAGATGAAAGCAAGTATAGAAGGCGATCGCGTCTTCTGTTCAGCATTATTAATTAAGCCATTAACTGATTTTCTTCTTGCTTACCCTCGCCAAATGTTTGCAACAGTGGGTGTCACTAATGTAGGTCGAGTTAATGTTCCTTCTGATTATAGTTTTTTTGAACTAGAAGAAATCAGCTTTGTTCCTGCATGGGGAGCGTTTGGAGGTTTGTGTGTTGCAGTTCTAACTTTTGAGTCAAAAATGTTTTTGAATTTTATGTTTTCTGAACCTGCCATCAGTCAGGAAGTGGCGGAAGTTCTTGCAGATAATGTTATTAGCTGTCTTCTTAAGGCTAGCAACAACAAAAAATTCACTTTTGCCGACCAAATGAGTGCGTTATCACACTATCTCTCAACCTCATCTTCTAGAAGTAATTTTGCTCATCAAGCCTCTAAACGCTATCAATAAAAGTTTTGATGGGATATAAACCAAAGTCTATTTAGTAGTTAAAAACGTGCTCTTCATGAGAGATGTTTTCACCTTTTGTGCAAATTAACTGATGTTTTATTAGTACTGAATATGTGGAGTGAAGTTGATAATATTTAGCTTCATTATCTGAGTTTAGGGAATTTTTAATATGAAGGTATTTATGCCTTACAACAGGAAGCTTTCTACTTTCGAGCAAGCAATGGAGATTTTGAATCGCCGTGCTACAACATATAACATAGTCACGACTTGCCGAATCAAGGGGATATTTAGTGAAGAAATCCTCAGACAAGCTCTGGAAGTATTACAAACACGTCATCCTCGTCTCAACTGTCGGATAGTAGGTAAGTTAAATAGTCTGCGCTTTGAAACAGCAGCAGTTGAGATTCCTTTGCGCGTTGTGGAAAAGCGCGAGCAACAACAGTGGCAAGAAGTTGCATTAGAAGAACTCAATCAAAAAATTGACAGCCACGAAAGTCTACTGCGAGTTGTACTAGTTAGAGTCCAAAATCAAAACAATCTCAACTATTTAATTACGACAATTCATCATGCGATCGCAGACGGCTTATCATGCATTCAACTGCATTCAGAACTTTTAAGCTATTGTCAAAAAATTACATCTTTTGAACCAATAGAAGTTACTCCTTTACCTGCAATGCCACCGATAGGAAGTCTTCTTCCAACTTCGATGCAAGGATGGAAAGGTGCGGTTAATATATTTTTGACAATATCAAGGTTTTTATTCAAAGATGTTTGGTATCGCCCACAAACTTTGAAATTTGAACAATTTTTACCGATTGAAGCACGGTGTACTGGTTTGGTTCACAGAACCCTGAATATAGAGCAAACCAGACAATTACTAAATGCTTGTAGACAGAATCAGACAACGGTGCATTCTGCTTTATGTGCAGCAATGTTATTTGCAGCTGCTAGAAAAATTACTAGTGGTAAGAAAGTTAATTTAAATGTCAGTTGTTGGTCACCAATTAACATACGTAATCGTCTCAAACCAGAAGTTAGTAATGAGCATTTGAGCGTGTTAGTTTCGGGTGATATCTCATGTCATACTCTCAAAATTAATACATCCTTTTGGGATTTGGCTCGCAATCGAAAAGAACAAATGGAAGCAACAATAGCAAGTGATCGCATCTTCTGTTTACCACTAATTACTAAGTTTTTGATTAATTTTCTTCTTGCTTTTCCTTATCAAGTATTTTCAACTGTGGGTATCACCAATGTAGGGATAGTAAATATTCCTTCAAATTATGGTTTACTTGAGCTAGAAGAAATCAGCTTTGTTACTAGTAACTCGGCATTTAGAGGTTTATGTGTTGCAGTTCTAACTTTTGAGTCAAAAATGTTTTTGAATTTCATGTTTTCTCAGCCTGCTATCAGTCAAGAAACAGCAGAACTTCTTGTAGATAATGTCCTTGGCTGTATTTTTGAGGCTGGTAACAACAAAAAATTTATTTTTGCTGATCAAATGATTGCTATTTCTCAGCAACAACCGACTTCATTTTCTAGAAGTGCTTTAAGAACTGCTCGTCGAGTATCTAAACGAGAGCTATGAAGAAATTTAGTAGATACTAAATTCAGCTTTTCCAGTACCTGTCTTTTTAAACATCAATATACTTATGCATTACGACAGGAAACTTTCTACTTTCGAGCAAGCAATGGAGATTTTGAATCGCCGTGCTACAACATATAACATAGTCACGACTTGCCGAATCAAGGGGATATTTAGTGAAGAAATCCTCAGACAAGCTCTGGAAGTATTACAAACACGTCATCCTCGTCTCAACTGTCGGATAGTAGGTAAGTTAAATAGTCTGCGCTTTGAAACAGCAGCAGTTGAGATTCCTTTGCGCGTTGTGGAAAAGCGCGAGCAACAACAGTGGCAAGAAGTTGCATTAGAAGAACTCAATCAAAAAATTGACAGCCACGAAAGTCTACTGCGAGTTGTACTAGTTAGAGTCCAAAATCAAAACAATCTCAACTATTTAATTACGACAATTCATCATGCGATCGCAGACGGCTTATCATGCATTCAACTGCATTCAGAACTTTTAAGCTATTGTCAAAAAATTACATCTTTTGAACCAATAGAAGTTACTCCTTTACCTGCAATGCCACCGATAGGAAGTCTTCTTCCAACTTCGATGCAAGGATGGAAAGGTGCGGTTAATATATTTTTGACAATATCAAGGTTTTTATTCAAAGATGTTTGGTATCGCCCACAAACTTTGAAATTTGAACAATTTTTACCGATTGAAGCACGGTGTACTGGTTTGGTTCACAGAACCCTGAACGTAGAGCAAACCAGACAATTACTAAATGCTTGTAGGCAGAATCAGACAACAGTATCTGCTGCTTTATGCGCAGCGATGTTATTTGCAACTGCTAGAAAAATTACTAGTGGTAATAAGAAAAATATAAGTGTCAGTTGTTGGTCAACAATCAACATACGTAATCGTCTCAAACCAGAAGTTAGTAATGAGCATTTGAGCGTGTTAGTTTCGGGTGATATCTCATTTCATACTCTCAAAATTAATACATCCTTTTGGGATTTGGCTCGCAATCGAAAAGAACAAATGGAAGCAACAATAGCAAGCGATCGCATCTTCTGTTTACCATTGATTACTAAAATTTTTATCAACTTTCTTCTTTCCTCCCCTCGTCAGGCGGTTTCAACTGTGGGTGTCACCAATATAGGTATAGTAAATATACCTTCAAATTATGGTTTACTTGAGCTAGAAGAAATTAGTTTTGTTACTTCTATTGCAGCTTTTCAAGGTTTACGTGTTGCAGTTCTAACTTTTGAGTCAAAAATGTTTTTGAACTTTATGTTTTCTCAGCCTACTATCAGTCAGAAAACGATAGAAATTCTTGCCGATAATGTCCTTACCTATATTTTTGAAGCCAGTAATAACCAACAATTAACTTTTGGTAACTAGATATTAAATAATTTGCAATGCAACTTGATATAGGAATTTCCATTTCAATATTTTAAAGGTGAGTAATTTTTATGAACTTGTCTGAACAAACACTTCTCATCTCAGGAATTAGTGGATTTATCGGTTTACGAACTGCCGAAATAGCCATAGCACGAGGAATCAAAGTTCGAGGACTGTCACGTTCCGCAGAAAAAGCCAAACAAGCTCAAAAGCTGGGTGCCGAAATTATTGTTGGTAGCGTTACCGATCCAGCGATCGCTTCTAAAGCTTGTCAGGGAGTAGACATCGTTTTACATACAGCTGGTATTGCCCAAGAAAGTGGTTCACTTAAGCATTTTCGTGAGGTTAATGTTGGTGGAACCATTACTATGGCTAAAGCTGCCAAGAGTGCTGGTGTCAAAATCTTCACCTATCTCTCCAGTGCTATGGTTTACGGTTTCAATTATCCAGATCACGTTACAGAAGAAGGGCCACTACGTGGTGAGAATCATCCTTTATGCCAAACAAAAATAGAAGCTGAAAAAGCACTCTTACAACTTCATGACTTACCAAATTTTGAAATTATCATCATTAGACCAGGAGATGTTTATGGCCCAAGGAGTATTCCCTGGGTAGTTCGACCAGTGGTAATGATGCAGCAAAAATTATTTGCATTGATTAATGATGGACAGGGAGTTAGCAACCATGTATATATTGATAACCTCATTGATGCCATCTTTCTTGCCATAGAAAAAGAAGCATACGGAGAAATATTTAACATAACTGACGGACAAAACACTTCTTGGAAAGAATATTTTACACGTCTAGCTGAAATAGCAGATTTACCTATACCTTTTTCTTTACCAAAAGAGGAAGCCAAATTATTTATTAGAGTGCGCGAACAAGGACAAAAACTTTTTCGGAAAAAACCCGACCTTCTACCAGAAACTGTAGATTTTCTCTCGCGTCCTTATGCATATTCTATTGCCAAAGCACAAAGAATACTAAATTATGAACCAAGAATCAACTTAGAAGAAGGAATGCGGCGCACACGAGAATGGCTACAAAAAACGGATATTAAAAAATTGGTGTAATAGCCAAATCAAGGATATTTGAGCTTAGAAGTTATTTATAAAGTAATTTTTAAGTAGTGGAGGTAAAAACGGTCAGATGTTATGCCCACTGAACTTCAGAGCCGCCTGGTGGAGGAGCTAAGTTGCAAAGCGACACGCTACGCGGTAAGCGCAGCCATGCCCGCAGGGCTTTACGCTAACGGTGGTAGACACGTAGACGGACGTAGTCCGGCTTCTCATAGAGTAGTGGCTTCTGTAGACGGGCTTTGCCCGGCTTCCCGTAGGGTAAGTAGCCGCCACCCTGAGTTCTCGTTTTATTACCGTTGTGTTATAGCTATACAAGTATTTCAGAATTTAAGAGAATAAGAATTAGCTGTAACGCATCGCCAGGTTTAACATTTGTGAAAAATTTTAAGTTTTATTAACTAGTAAAACTACAATTTACATACATAATTATGCTCAACAAACTAACTCTCTTTAGTCTTTTCCTATGTTCTAACTTAGCTGTTTTTAACTTGGCCACAGCTAATCCAAAATCTACTTTAAAATTAACTGTTATAGTTGATGGAATCCGTAGTCAAAAAGGACAGATATGCCTAAGGATATATGGAGATGAGAGAGGATTTCCCTTAAGTGATATTAGTGAAGTCAAAAGTGACTGTGTTAAAATTCAAGGGAGTTCTGCGAAAAAGGAATTCGATGGATTAAAACCAGGAACTTATGCTGTTGCTGTAATAGATGATCAAAATGGAGATTACAAACTAAATAGAGACTTTTTAGGTATTCCTCAAGAAGGATTTGGTATTTCCAAAAATCCAACTGTATCTATGCTAAAGGGAATACCAAAGTTTCAAGAAGCTAGTTTTTCTTTGAAAAATAGTATAACAATTAAAATTAACATGAAATATTCTCTTGATCCATCAAATTGACTTTGTTATTATTTTTCGTTCAAATAGTTATTAATGTCATTTTTTATAATCAAATCAAAATTAAAATATCATATTAGCCTCAAACTCACTCCTACTACTGGAAGTGAGTTTTTCAGTTTAGTTAAAATACTGATTTAGAGAGATAGATAAATTAAAATTTTGATTGAGTTTTTCTTGAAATTTATCAGTTTTAATCACGAGAACAAAAAGCCAGTGATATTTTTGTCACTGGCAAATTACAAAAATTGTAATAATAGCTTCTTATGCTTAATTTAAAAATTAGGCATAAGAGTATTATGATTCAGAAATTATTTCAAAATTCAATCTTCAATACACTAGTACTAAGAATCATTTCCAAGTCAAAAGGTAAAATATCAAAAGTAAAACCCCCAGTTACTTGCTGTGCTTCACTATCTGTTAATGTCTCAAAAGCTTGGAACTTTTGAGCAGCTTTTTGTGTTTTTTGACGATTTAGTTTGTGTTTGCCGTTTAACATGATTGTTTCTCCGAGATAAAGTTATTCTCTAAATAAATAATTATATAAAATTACTATTTTGTAAATTTAAATGCTACTTTAATGCAACGATAAATTATTAGTAATTCTGTTACTTTCATTGTTTTATTGAAACTTAGAAAGGTTTTCCAGAGGATTTCGCTCTCCTAAATCACCATTATTAGCTTTCTGTATCTATCATGGCTTTTTGCATCATAGCGATCACCTGTAGAACTGTCGTCATGCAGCGGAGTCTACGATGCGGATTGCTTTGTTCAAGACACCGATACGGTAAAAGTATCTTCCGTGAAAAGATAAGGCACCACAATACAAATACACGTTTATCCTAATTGTGTTTTTGGTGGTTAGCCTTTTGATTAAGCTGTAACTTGCTGTAGATTGTTGAGGCGCTTGCTGTCAAATGGCAAAAAGACATCACCTCACTATATTGTTGCATCATTGTTGCATTTAAATATCTTAAAAGATACCCAAATGCTACAATTTTTGAAACTGGAAAGTTTTCAGCTACATCCAGTGCCTGAATCTACTATTCATAAATTAGTAGCTCTCTACTCCATCAGGGACTTTTGTCTTGATGCTATTGTTTATATTAAATATTCCGATACATACTATATGGAGATTAATGATTATGTCTAATTTTGTTGGAAAAACTTGCCCAATTTGTGGTCATACTTCCGTTACTATTAGTTTGTTAAAAAAACAATTTATTTTTAATGAATTAGAATTATATTTCTGTGAAAAACCTCCAGAATAACTTGAGATAGTGGATTATGAAATAAACAGATGTAAAAATTGTTTACTTGAACATGCTCTGCCACCAAAACCAGGCAGACAGCTATTTTACCAATGGATAACTACTAGACATGAAAGAGAATTATTATAGCTTTTAGGATATCATTAATTAATTTATATTTTTTTAGTAAAGTAAAAATAAAAACTTATGCAAAATAAAAGTTTGTGGATAGAAACTAAAGTTTATCAAAACTTCTCAGGGTTATAAGGCCTCTAAAGAACCGAAAAATCCATCCAGATGGCCGTGAGGTGAGGAAAGTTATCACAAAAAGCGTAAATTGACCACTTTCTATAAATATCTTCAGCCTATTACTGAATCATAAATCTTCTCTAACTTATGGGTCTGCTTACGAATATCAAAGTTTTCGCAAATCCAGGCGCGTCCTTGAATTCCTAATTTTTTACCTAAAGCACGATCACACAATAAAATATCTATCTTTTCAGCCAGAGATTTATCATCTTTTTCTGGCACTAAAAAGCCTGTTTTACCATCAAGAACTACATCAGGAATAGCGCTGTGCCAAGTGGAAATGACAGGTATACCACAAGCAGCAGCCTCCATAATAACAATTGGTAAGCCTTCGCTATTTCCGTTATTTGCTATTTGACTGGGCAAAGCGAATATTTCTGCATTACGCATCAATTTTTGAATAACTTCATGAGGCTGTGCTCCCAGAAAACGAACTTGATTACTGATACCAAGCTCATTAGCTAAGGCTTGCAGCTGTACAGTCATAGATCCAGTTCCAACTTGAATGAGCGAAATATCGGGATATTTTTTAGCAATACGAGCAAAAGCTTTCAATAGTATATCAATACCTTTTTGCTGAAGCTCTCTTGTGGCGAGGTCAACTACAAGAAACTCAGGCTTTATTTCATCAGTGCCGGGGTAAACAAGTTAAAAACTTCATTGCTTATCTCGAAAAACATCGCTCTGGCATTGTCAACTACAGTTCTTATCAAGCTGAACAACTTTGTTCTATTGGTTCTGGAGCAGTTGAATCTGCTATTAAACAAATTGGTGCCAGGATTAAAATTTCTGGCGCACAGTGGAATTTTGAAAGTGTCAATCACATCCTCTCTGTTCGTTGTGCTTATCTCAATGGTTTATTAGCTATTTGAGTCTTTCTGCCAAAAATGCATGCTCCCTGTAAAAATGTTGCATATCAGTTGTAATTGAGTATCTCATTAGCATAATATGCGTATTAATCCAAATTGATGGGACGAAGCTTGAAAAATAAAGCTAGTCCTTTCAAGGTAGTATAAGCCATTCTCATTCTTGGCTTAAAAGCTTGACATAGTTTGAATAGTTTAGATCCAATAAATATTGCATTGATATACACAATCCATCACTTCCATAATTAGCTGATGGATCAGGAGTATTCAATTTTCTGTTGTGCAAAATTAAGTTTACATTTTAACTAAACTCAGGTAGGTTATTTATCATGACAATTATCGCAAATAAAACAGTACTACTGACTGGTGCATCACGCGGTTTAGGAGTATATATAGCTCATTCCTTAGCAAAAGAGCAGGCAACCATAGTTGGTATTTCTCGTTCAAAGCTTGGGCTAAATAAAACACGTGATGAAGTCAAATCTTTAGGTGGTAAATTTATTGGTTTTACTTTTGATATCACAAATGTTGAACAGTTGACATTGCTAGTACAGCATATTAATAACACAGTCAGTCCAGTTGATATTTTAATTAATAATACTGGAGTAGAGATTTATCAATCTTTCGCCAATTATTCTCTAAAGGATCTCCAATCAGTATTGACAACTAATCTACTAGCCGCAATGGAATTAACCCGTTTAGTATTGCCAACTATGTTGGAGCGAAATAGTGGTCATATTGTTAATATTTCTTCTCTAGCTGGTAAAAAAGGAGTTCCTTACAACAGTATCTATTCAGCAAGTAAAGCTGGTTTGATAATGTGGACTGATTCTCTGCGTCAGGAACTAGCTAGCACTGGTATAAATTTCTCGGCGATATGTCCAGGATATATTTCCGAAACTGGCATGACTGTTGATAGCGGTTTGCCTATTCCCACATTAGCGGGTACATCTACACCAGGAGAAGTGGCAAAAGCAGTCATTAAAGCTATTCAGAAAAACAAAGCCGAAGTAATTATCAATGAAAGTGCGATCGCAGAATTTTTGACCAAAGTAATGTTTGCTATTGGACAAATTACTCCACAATTTGTAGATGCAGTTTATCGTTGGATTGCTGTAGCTAGACTTAACCAATTGCGTGCAGAAAATTTTGCCAAAAATCAATATAACCGTGCTTGAAAACCACAATTTCAATTGTGATTTTTATAGTTTTTGTAAATTGCTAACTAACAGATTCAGGACTTACGCACGAGTTATAGAATAATAAACCGCAGAGAAGCCAGTGTGCCCTTGCGGGTTAAGAGACTTGTAGCAACTGGCGCAACGCACAGAGCAGGGAGTCAAGAGGATTTTAGAGGGATTTTGCGCAAGTTCTAAGATTATAGCCTTAGCAAGTGACATCAAATTGATTGGAATTTAGCACAGGTTAAATATTCGTCAAGATGAAATTATCTACTCACCAAAGTGTTGTACTTTGTAAAGCTGACCAAACAACTTTACTACCCAGTTGGTGGAATCTACACCTGTGGAGGCTGCGGTTAATAGGGTTTTATATGGCAGTAGCCTCTCGTGTTTGGGGCAATCCTTTTTGGTGGGTTAGTCGCAAGAATAATCTGCCCAACTCTATTAAGCAGATTTAGTGAGTGTGAGGTAAATCAATGAATGTGTTCGCGATCGCTCTTTTTGGAATTTTGGCAGTTTTTTCGATTCTCCAGACATTTTATGTACTGGCTTTTGTATCATCAATGAATTTGCCAAGCTCAAAGACTATACAAGACGAGTTGTTGCCCAAGGCAGCAGTCATTCTTTCCCTGCGAGGTGCCGATCCATTCTTAGCTGACTGTGTGCGTGCCCTACTCTACCAAAACTATCCGCAATACAACTTGCACATTGTTGTCGATAGTCAAGAAGATCCAGCCTGGAATATCGTTCAAGAAACGATTCAGCAAGCAGGAGCAAAGCACGTTCAAGTCAGCCCTCTAATTGCTCGACAAAACACATGTAGTCTTAAAGGCAGTGCTCTAGTACAAGCCATCCGTGCACTAGATAATTCTTATCAGGTAGTAGCTTTTATAGATGCCGATGTCATCGCCCATCCCACTTGGCTGCGTGAATTGGTTGTGCCCCTAATGGACAAAGAGATTGGAGTCACCACAGGAAACCGTTGGTATATAACGCAAACCGGACAATGGGGTTCGCTAGTTCGATATCTATGGAACACAGTAGCCGTCGTCTTTATGTCTATCCAGCAAGCTCCTTGGGGAGGTTCAATCGCAATGAAGCTTTCTGTGTTGCGGCGATCAGGGTTGTTGGAGAAATGGACACAAAGTATTTCCGTTGACACCCCCATACTTGGAGCATTGCAAGCAATGGGTTTAAACGTAAAATTTGTACCTACAGTCCTGATGCCTAATCGTGAAGAGTGTAATTTAGCTCAATGCTTGCGCTTCATTCAACGCCAATTACTCTCCACACGTCTGTATAATCCTCAATGGTTGCTCATTGTTGCCCAAGTATTCACATCTACATTGGCTGTCGTAATGATATTAGTGCTGCTGCTGATTGTATTAAGTAGCGGCAACATAGGTGCTGCACTGGGGATAACTGGCGGATTCGCCAGCTACATCCTGGCACTAGCTCTACAAATGGTATTGGTAGAGCAATGTGTGCAACGAGTATTTCGGGCGCGGGATGAATCGACGACCCGATTTTCAACCCTGATCGCGGCAAAAATGTTGGTAGCAATTCCGCTCACACAACTAATTTATGCAGCCGCGATAGTATCGGCGATATTGATACAAAAAGTGGAATGGCGCGGCATTAGTTATCAGATTCAAGGGCCCTGGAATATTCGATTAATTGAATACCAACCTTATCAACTTTCAAGCCAACCACTTGACACTAATATTTCACTTTAACTGGGCGCGATCGCATCATTAACTCGAATTGATGCAGTTGTAAACTCTAAAATTTTAACCTTTGGCTGTTGAAGAGGAATTTCATGAACCTTTTCCGCCTTCTTTTACGCACTTCTGCTCTTCTCCTTAGCCTTGCCATATTGGCTGGCATCCTTAGTGGTGGCTGTGCTGCTGGTCTGATTGCTCTAATTAATGCTACATTGAGCCAGAATCAACCCTCGACTAATACGCTAATTTGGAGCTTTACTGCTCTGTGTCTGGTACGGCTCATTGCTAATTTCGCTTCTCAAGTTTTACTTATCCATCTTTCAGAAAAGGCGATTCTCGACCTGCGGATGCTGTTAAGCCGCCGTATTCTTGCTTCTCCCTTACGTCAGTTAGAACAAGTTGGCGCTTATCGTCTTCTCGCCGCCCTCACTGAAGATATCCGAACAATTTCCAGCACAGTTTTTATTATTCCCTTTTTCTGTATCAACACAGCCATTGTGATTGCCTGCCTGATATACCTTGGTTGGCTCTCTAACACTGTGTTTTTTGTTGGTCTTTGCTTTCTGTTCTTGGGAATATTCAGCTATTTATTACCAATGATGAAAGCCATGTCTTTGCTGAAATTGGCTCGCGAACAGGAAGATAAGTTATTTAACCACTTCTGTGCCATAACACAAGGCACAAAAGAACTGAAACTACACCGCCAGCGACGGCAATCATTTCTCAAAGAAGACCTTCGCACAACTGCCCTATCATACCGTCATCATAATGTTGTTGGTATGAGTGTTTTTGCGGCTGCTGCCAGTTGGGGACAAATTCTATTTTTTGTCGCGATTGGTTTGCTTTTATTCATCCTACCTTCCTTAACAAAGATTCATCCCGCAATTTTATCTGCCTATGCCCTAACTATTATCTATATGATGTCACCATTAGAGCACATAATGAGTATGCTGCCTACTATAGCCAGAGCATTAGTGGCATTAAAAAAAGTTGAGTCTCTGGGTCTTTCATTGCCTACCAATTCAAACGAAACTACCTCTGTTACAGCACTTACCTCAGAAAAATTTTGGCAATCTCTAGAATTAGTGAACGTTACTCATAGCTATTATCAAGAGCGAGAGGAAACAAACTTTATCCTTGGCCCTATTAACTTAAAATTCAATTTGGGAGAATTAGTTTTTATTGTCGGAGGAAATGGTAGTGGTAAGTCCACTCTAGCTAAATTAATCTCTGGCCTTTATATTCCTGAAACTGGAAATATTTATCTAGATGGTAAGCTCATCGACAATCACAATAGAGAGTGGTATCGCCAGCAATTTTCAGTAGTATTTTCTGATTTTTATCTTTTTGAGCGTTTATTGGGTTTAGATAATAGTGACCTAGATGCTCAAACTCAAAACTACCTTGTCCAACTACAACTTGACCATAAAGTTAAGGTCAACAATGGCGTACTTTCTACTACAAATCTTTCTCAAGGACAGCGCAAACGCCTTGCTCTACTCACAACCTACCTAGAAGATCGTCCTATTTATATGTTCGATGAGTGGGCTTCAGATCAAGATCCTGTTTTTAAGGAAATTTTCTACACACAACTTTTACCAGAACTAAAAAGTAGAGGTAAAACTGTACTTGTTATTAGCCACGATGACCGATATTTTCACATTGCAGATCGGATTGTGAAGCTGGAATACGGCAAAGTTAAATATGACAAGAATCCTGCATTAATTAACATTTGATATATAAAGAGTAGCAAACAATGCTTTTAAGTAATATCAAGCAATTCGTTCCATCTGGATTGTCAAGCAATATTTCCCAAAAAAGACTTTCATTACGGGAAAAGCAAGACAGAAGATTAAGAGAAGACATTAAAAGTGTTTTATCTTGTCGAGAATGGATTCAGTACAGAACTAATAATACTTTTGACAGCAT